>JBOIGA010000095.1:0-10891 GCA_050741875.1 Burkholderiales bacterium | reverse complement strand
GGTCTTTTGTTTGCGCTCGTTTGCGCGGTGATCGCCATCGTCTACGGCGCTATTTCCACCAAAGATGTCTTGAGCCGCCCCGACGGCAACGACCGCATGCGCCAGATCGCCGCGGCGGTGCAGGAAGGCGCGATGGCGTATTTGAACCGGCAGTATACGACCATAGCAGTGGTCGGAATCATTCTGTTCGCCATCATCGGTTTCTTCCTCTCATGGGCAACGGCGATTGGTTTCGTCATCGGCGCGGTGCTGTCGGGCGCGACGGGATACATCGGCATGAACGTTTCCGTGCGTTGCAACGTGCGCACCGCCGAAGCCGCCCGCACCGGATTGAACGAGGCATTGCAAATCGCCTTCCGCGGCGGCGCGATCACCGGAATGCTCGTCGTCGGATTGGGTCTGCTCGGCGTCGCGGGCTACTTCGCATTTCTCTTGGGTGACGCGGAAGATGCGACAAATCTCACGCAGATTTTGCAACCGCTCGTGGGCCTCGCTTTCGGCGGTTCGCTGATTTCGATTTTCGCCCGGCTCGGCGGCGGCATCTTCACCAAGGGCGCCGACGTCGGCGCGGATCTCGTCGGCAAAGTCGAAGCGGGAATTCCCGAAGACGATCCGCGCAATCCCGCTGTCATCGCCGACAATGTCGGGGACAACGTCGGCGACTGCGCCGGCATGGCGGCCGACTTGTTCGAAACCTACGCCGTCACGATCATCGCCACCATGCTTCTGGGCGCGTTGCTTTTGCCGACCGCGGGATTGGATGCGGTCGTCTACCCGCTCGTGCTCGGCGGCATCTCGATCATCGCCTCGATCATCGGCACTTATTTCGTCAAGACCCAGCCCGGCGCGAAAATCATGAACGCGCTGTATAACGGCGTCATCGTTTCGGCGCTGATTTCTCTCGTTCTGTTCTACCCCGCGACACTCTGGCTCATGGGGGAAAACGAGTACCACAGCGTCGCCGAGCTCTGGGGCGCGGGCGTAGTTGGATTGGTGCTGACTGCGCTTCTCGTCATGATTACCGAATACTACACAGCGACCGAATATGCTCCCGTACGCCACGTCGCGCAAGCGTCCACGACCGGACATGCGACCAACATCATCGCGGGACTTGGCGTCTCGATGAAAGCAACGGCGCTTCCGGTCATCGCGGTGTGCGTCGCGATTTTTCTTTCGTACGCTCTGGCCGGACTGTACGGGATCGCCATTGCCGCGACCGCGATGCTGTCGATGACGGGAATCATCGTCGCGCTCGATGCTTACGGACCGATCACCGATAACGCGGGCGGCATCGCCGAGATGGCCGGGCTTCCCGATTCGGTTCGCGCGATCACCGATCCGCTCGACGCGGTGGGCAATACGACGAAAGCGGTGACCAAAGGCTACGCCATCGGTTCGGCGGGTCTGGCCGCGCTCGTGCTTTTCGCCGATTACACGCATGCGCTCGATCACGCCGGCGAAGCGCTCACTTTCGATCTTTCCGACCACATGGTGATCATTGGTTTGTTTATCGGAGGGCTTGTTCCGTACCTCTTCGCCTCGATGGCGATGGAAGCCGTGGGCCGCGCGGCGGGTTCGGTCGTCGTCGAGGTGCGCCGCCAGTTCAAGGAAATCGCGGGGATCATGGAAGGCACGGCCAAGCCCGATTACTCGCGCGCGGTGGACATGCTCACCAAGGCGGCAATCAAGGAGATGATCGTGCCGTCATTGCTGCCGGTGCTGATCCCCGTGGTCATCGGTCTCGTGCTCGGTCCGAAAGCGCTGGGCGGGGTGCTAATGGGCTCGATCGTCACCGGATTGTTCGTCGCGATTTCGATGACGACCGGAGGCGGCGCCTGGGACAACGCCAAAAAATACATCGAGGACGGCGCGCACGGCGGCAAGGGTTCGGATGCGCACAAAGCCGCGGTCACCGGCGACACCGTCGGCGATCCTTACAAGGACACCGCCGGCCCCGCGGTCAACCCGCTCATCAAGATCATCAACATCGTCGCGCTTCTGATCGTTCCGCTGCTGTAAACAGTTCTAGAACAAGGCCGCGTTCGGCCTGGCCTTTTTCTTTTCAAGCGAGAACTTGCTCGGCTGCGTCTTTACTAATCCCTCAGAACAATCGATAACGGCCTGTCATGGAACTTCTCACCGACCCCCAGATCTGGATCGCGTTTTTCACGTTGACCGCGCTCGAGCTCGTCCTCGGCATAGACAACATCATTTTCATTTCCATCCTCGCCGACAGGCTGCCCAAAGAGCAGCAGGATCGCGCGCGCAAGCTCGGCCTCGCGCTCGCGCTGATTACCCGCATCCTGCTCCTGCTCGTGCTCTCGTGGGTGATCGGACTCACGGCGCCGCTCTTCACGGTTTTCAACCAAGAGATTTCCGGCCGCGACCTCGTGCTGATTCTGGGCGGGCTCTTTCTGTTGTTCAAAAGCACCCACGAAATCCATCAGAGCCTGGAAGGAGACGAGGATCAAAGTTCGGCGAAAGTCTACGCATCGTTCGCCGCCGTGCTCGTACAGATCATGCTGCTCGACATCGTGTTCTCTCTCGACTCGATCATCACCGCGGTCGGGATGGTGGACGAGCTGCCGGTCATGATCGCTGCGGTCATCACCGCGGTCGCGCTCATGATGGTCGCCGCCGGCCCGCTGCATCGCTTCGTGCAGCGTCACCCGACGATCAAGATGCTCGCGCTTTCGTTTCTGCTGCTGATCGGCATGGCGCTGGTCGGCGAAGGTTTCGGCCACCATATCCCGAAGGGCTACATCTATTTCGCGATGGCGTTCTCGGTGTTTGTCGAGCTTCTCAACCTGCGCGCGCGCAAGGCCAGCACGCCGGTGAAGCTGCACGAAACCTACGTGCAAAGAGAGAGCGTTTCATGAAGCGAGGGTTGAGCGTACTGTTACCTTTTGCGATGGAGAAAAAAATGACTAGATTAATCGCCCTCATTCTGCTGCTGATCGCGGCGCCGGTCGGCGCTGATGACAAGGAAAAGTCGGCGCAAGAGCTGATGACCGCATCGGGGCTCGACCGGCAAATCGCCCAGATTCCCGCGGGAATCCTCCTCGGGCTCGAGCAACAAAAGGGCGCGCTACCGGAAGAGATTCACAACGGATTGCGCGACGCGATGAGCCGCGCCTACAGCGCGAAGTTCATCGAAACCAAAGTCGCTTCAGCGATTCGTGATCGCCTCGACGAAAAAGTCATGGCCGAAACGCTCGTGTGGCTCCAGTCGGATTTGGGAAAGAAGATCACCGCGCTAGAAGGAGAAGCGTCGTCGCCGGAAGGCTATCTCGCAATCCAGGACTACGCACAGCAGCTGCAACGCAACCCACCCCCGCCCAACCGTCTCAAGCTCGCGCAAGAGATGGATGAGGCGACTTCGGCGACCGATGTTGCCGTGAGCGTGATAGAAGCCGGCGAACTCGGGGTTGCGCTCGGACTCGATTCGCTGCGCCCCGCGGATGAGCAGCTCGGACTCGATAAACTGATGGAAAACATCTCGCAGGAGCGAGGAAGTCTCACCGCCGGTATGCGCGATTTGAATATTGTCGGCTTTTTATACATGTACCGGACTTTGAGCGACGAAGAACTCGACAGCTATCTCAAATTCTTGCAGTCTGACCCAGGGGTCAAATATCAGGAAGCGGTGACCGCGGGGCTGAAGGAAGCGTTACTCGAGGCCGCTGTGGAAACAGCGAGAGCGTTGCCGGAAACGATCAAAGGCTCTGCCGGCGGAATGCGGGCGTAGAAGAAAGACCAATAGCCGCACGTGCCATTGGTTCCGCGGGGCAGCTTATCGCCCCTTCTGCCGTTTGCAAACTTATTTCTCTGCTCCTCACGCTCTGTTGTCTCGAAGCCTCCGTTCTTGCGACTTCGTCCTTTCAACCGAGTCCTAACTTCGCGGCGAGGCCGATGCGCTGAAGCTTGCCTGTCGCACCTTTGGGGATTTCGTCGAGGATTAGAATTTTTCGCGGGACTTTGAAATCGGCGAGGCGTTTCGCCGCGAATTCTCGTATTTCTTTTTCGGTCGCGCTGGATCCTTCGCGCAGCACAATCGCGGCGGCGACGTCTTCGCCGAGCTTGTCGTGCGGCATGGCGAATGTCACTACCTGCGCGATCTCCGTGTGCTCCATCAGCACTTCGTCCACTTCGCGAGGTGAAATCTTTTCTCCGCCGCGGTTGATGATCTCCTTTAACCTGCCGTTGATCGTGAGATAGCCTTCGACGTCGATCACTCCCTGGTCGCCGGTCCGGAACCAGCCGTTCATGAATGCATCGGCGTTCGCTTTCGGGTTGTTTTCGTAACCCAAAGTCACGTTGGCCCCGCGAATGACGATTTCGCCCGTTTCGCCCGCGCTCAACATTTTTCCTTTCTCATCCATGATCGCGATTTCGGGGCCCGCGGCGATTCCAACTGTGCCGGGTTTGCGCGGTCTTGGCGGCAGCGGATTGCTCGCCATTTGGTGCGAAGCTTCGCTCATTCCATACGATTCGATGACTGGAGCGTTGAACGTCCGCTCGAGCTCGTGCAGCACCTGCACGGGAAGCGATGACGACGACGAGCGGATGAAGCGCAGCGGATTCGCGGCAATGACTTCACGGTTGCGTTCGGCCCGCGCGACGACTGCTTGATGCATCGTCGGCACCGCCGTGTACCACGTCGGTCTTGCTTCTCCCATCCACGAAAAAAATTTGAGCGCGTTGAAACCAGGGGTGCAATAGATGCTGCCTCCCGCCGCGAGTGGGGCCAGCACCGCGGCAATCAATCCGTGGATGTGAAACAAAGGCATGACGACGAGGCCGCGATCTTTCGATTCGAGCTGGAGCGTCGCGACGATGTTTTGCGCCGACACGCAGACATTGCGCTGAGCAAGCGGGACGATTTTTGGCCGCGACGTCGTGCCGGAGGTGTGCAGCACGAGCGCGATGTCGTCGGGTCTAGCGCTGCCTCCCGCTGCCCCCCTGCCGCGAGAGGAGGGGGAACCTTCTTTCGGTGACGTTTGACCCTCACCGATCAGCTCAAAATCACCCGCTGCACCACCCGGGAGCAGATTGATGACGCTCACGCCGAGTTTCTCCGCGACCGCGATCGCGGGCGAATCGCTTCCTTCTTCGACAACGAGGGCGCGCGCTTTCAAATCCGACAAGTAGAATTCGAACTCTTCCTCGCGGTACGCAGGATTGAGCGGAGCGGCGGTAGCCCGGCTCGCGATCGCCAAAAAGGCGGCGGCCATTTCCGGACCGTTGTTGAGCACGATCGCCACCCGATCGTTGCGCGCAATCCCGAGACCATTCAAGGTTTCGACTGTGCGCGCGATCTGCCCGCGCAGGTGGCCGTAGCTCAATGGCGCTCGCCCTGGAGCGCTTATCGCGGTCGCGTTGTCGGGATGCTTTGCCAATAGTTCGTGAAGTGTTTCGTTCATGATTTAGCTTCCTCGCCAGCCGCAAGCCATGCTACATTTTCCCAGAGGTTCGATGAAAACAAAAACCCGGAGGGGTCTATGAACATCGTTTTGCGCTGCGTAATCGCTTTCCTGCTTTCTCTCACCTGCGCCCAAGCCGCGTGGGAACCGACCAAGCCCGTCGAATTCGTCGTCCCCGCTGGAACCGGAGGCGGCGCCGACCAGATGGCGCGCTTCATTCAGGGCATGGTCGCCAAACACAAGTTGATGAAGCAGCCGATGGTCGTCGTCAACAAGGCCGGTGGCGCGGGCGCTGAAGGGTTTCTCGATGTCAAAGGCGCGAAGGGCGATCCGCACAAGATCATCATCACGCTGTCGAATCTTTTCACCACGCCGCTTGCAACCGGAGTGCCTTTCAATTGGCGCGATCTGACCCCGGTCGCCATGCTCGCGCTCGATGAGTTCGTGCTGTGGGTGAACGCGGATTCGCCGTACAAGACTCCGAAGGAATATCTGGATGCGGTCAAGGCCGGTAGCGACAATCAATTCAAGATGGCGGGCACCGGTTCCAAGCAGGAAGATCAGATCATCACTGTCGCGGTCGAAAAAGCCGTTGGCAAAAAATTCACCTACGTTCCATTCAAGGGTGGCGGCGACGTCGCCGTGCAACTCGTCGGAGGCCATGTCAATTCAACGGTCAACAATCCGATCGAGGCAGTCGCCCACTGGCGCGGCGGCAAGCTGCGGCCTTTGTGCGTATTCGACAATCAACCGATGCCGTACAAGAACAAAGTCACCGAGACCGCTGCGTGGAGCGATATACCGACGTGCAAGCAATCGGGAGTGAACGTGGATTATCTGATGCTGCGCGGAATATTCATGCCGCCGGGCGTGACGCCGGAGCAAGTCAACTTCTACGTCGAGCTGTTCAAAAAAGTTCGTGCGCTGCCTGAATGGCAGGAGTTCATGGAGAAAGGCGCTTTCAATCAGACCTTCATGGCGGGCAAGGAATACGCCGACTGGGCGGAGAAAGCGGAAGCAACGCACAAGACGCTCATGCAGGAAGCGGGATTTCTGGCCAAGTGACCGCTGAAACATGAGCGTGAGCGCATGCGAACGCTCGGCGATCAGCGGTCATTCCGGCGCGGGCCGGAATCCAGAAGGAGAAGTCACTGGACACCGGCTTTCGCCGGTGTGACGAAGTATGGATGCACTGCGAAACGCTCGGCGATCAGCGGTCATTCCGGCTTGGGCCTGCCCCCGCAGGAAATAAGCCGGGGCCGGAATCCAAGCTAAGAATCACTGGACACCTCCCGGCGGAAGCCGGGATCGGGCCGGTGTGACGAAAATGCTCGCATCCACACGCATCATAGAAATCCTCGTCGCCGCCGTTCTGCTTGCGTTAGGCGCGCTGGTCATTTACGACAGTCACCGCATCGGCGCGAGCTGGGCCGCCGACGGACCTCAAGCAGGTTACTTTCCCTTCTATATCGGAATCATTTTGTGCTGCGCGAGCGCATGGATCTTGCTATCCAATTTGCGAAGCGCTGACGCTCGGTCTTTCGTCGGCCGAGAAGAGTTCAAACGCGTCATCGCCGTGCTCATTCCCACCGCGCTCTATGTCTTCGCGATTTATCTCATTGGCGTCTACGCGGCATCCGCACTGTTCATCGCCTTCTTCATGTATTGGCATGGGAAGTTCGCACTGCATACCACCATCGTCATCAGCGCACTGATCCCGATCGCGCTGTTTCTGCTGTTCGAGGTTTGGTTTCTGGTGCCGTTGCCGAAAGGGCCTCTTGAAGGCCTTCTCGGTTACTGACCTCACCCTTTCCCCAACCCTCCCCCACCCCGGGCGAGGGGGTGCGGAACGCGGACGCTGAGCAATGGAAGAATTCAACAATCTGCTGCACGGCTTCGCCATCGCGCTGACTTGGCAGAACCTCGGCTTCATGATGATCGGCATTCTGCTCGGCGTGCTGATCGGAGTTCTCCCGGGTTTGGGCGGCGCCAATGGGGTCGCGATCCTGCTGCCGCTGACTTTTTCCATTCCGCACACCTCCGCGATCATCATGCTCTCGTGCATCTACTGGGGCGCGCTGTTCGGCGGGGCGATCACTTCGATTCTGTTCAACATTCCCGGCGAGCCGTGGTCGGTGGCGACGACTTTCGATGGTCATCCGCTCGCACGCCAGGGCCGAGCGGGGGAGGCTTTGACCGCGGCGTTCACTTCGTCTTTCGTCGGCGCGCTCTTGGCCGTGATCGTCATCACTTTCCTCGCGCCGCTCGTCGCCAGGTTCGCCCTTCGCTTCGGCCCGGCAGAATTTTTCGCGGTGCAACTCCTCACGTTCTGCAGCTTCATCGGCTTGAGCCGCGGTCATCCGGCGAAAACGATTGCGGCGATGATGCTGGGCTTCGCCCTCGCTTCGGTCGGGCTCGACACCGTTACCGGCCAACTGCGCATGACCTTCGGCTCGACCGAGCTTTTGCGCGGCTTCAATTTCTTGATCGCGGTCATCGGGCTTTTCGGCATCGGCGAAATCCTGCTCACGATGGAAGAAGGTCTCGCTTTCAAAGGGGTCAAGGCGAAACTCGATTTGAAAGTCGTATTCCGCACCTGGAAAACACTACCCCGCTACTGGATGACCGCATTGCGCGGAACCTTGATTGGCTGTTGGATGGGGATCACTCCCGGCGGCGCGACGCCGGCTTCGTTCATGAGCTACGGCGTCGCCAAACGCTTCTCCCGCGACGGACACAAATTCGGCAGCGGACAGATCGAGGGCGTCGTCGCGCCCGAAACGGCGGCGCACGCGGCGGGGACGAGCGCGCTGTTGCCGATGCTCACACTCGGCATTCCCGGCTCACCCACGGCGGCGGTGTTGTTGGGAGGATTGCTCATCTGGGGTTTGCAGCCGGGACCGCTCCTCTTCATCGAGCAAAAAGATTTTGTCTGGGGACTGATTGCGAGCATGTATCTCGCCAACGTGGTCGGACTCATTATCGTGCTTACCACCGTCCCATGGTGGGCGGCGATCCTGCGCATTCCGTTTTCGATCATAGCGCCCGTGATCGTCGTTGTCTGCGCGGTAGGCGCCTACACCGTGCACAATGCGCTCTTCAGCGTCGCGCTTATGCTTGTCTTCGGCGTCGCCGGTTACGTGTTCAAAAAACTCGACTATCCGCTCGCGCCATTGGTGCTCGCGCTCGTACTCGGCGACATGGCGGAAAGCTCTTTCCGGCAGGCGATGCTGTTGTCGCAGGGGAGTCTCGCGATATTCTGGTCGAACGGATTGGTCGGCGGCATCGTCGGACTCGCCTTGCTGATGCTCGTCTGGCCACTTCTCACCCGCTTCTCTCGCATATTCGGCGGGGCGAAGCGGATAGAAGAGCAGCCGGTAGAGTAGCGGTAACTCGTGCGCGAGTTGGTTTGACTCACGTGCCTTGAGGGTCGCTGCCTTAAGGGCATTGCATCGACGGTAGCCTTCGGCCGTTGTTTCTCCAATTGGAAATAGTTACGCTAATGTAACCCCACTCTCTTCCGCCGCATGAGCGAAGTCCCTCCCATCCTCAGTCTGAGTGAAAACCATCTGCGTGCGCTGGCAAAACACGGCGTCACGCGAACCTTTCGCAAAAATACCGTCGTTATCAGTGAAGGCGATTCAACCGATTCCCTCTATATCATTGTCTCCGGCAAGGTAAAGGTGTATCTCGCCGACGAAAGCGGAAAGGAAGTCGTGCTGGCCACCGAAGGACCCGGGAGCTATTTCGGCGAAATGGTCCTGGACGGCGGGCCGCGCTCGGCTTCGGTCATGACCTTGGAACCGTCAACGTTCTCCGTCGTCAGCCAAAGCGAATTCAAGAAGTTCCTGACCGAAAACCCCGAAGTCTCGGTCCACATCATCGAGAAACTGATCGCCAGAACGCGGGCATTGACCGACAACGTTAAAAGCCTCGCGCTGCTCGACGTCTACGGCCGCGTCGCGCGGCTCTTGCTCGATCTCTCAGGCGGGACGGACGGTAAAGGCGTGATCGCTGAAAAGCTTACGCAGCAGGAGATCGCCAACCGGGTCGGCGCCTCGAGGGAAATGGTGAGCCGCATCCTGGGCGACTTGAGCAAGGGCGGCTATATTCAAATAGCGGACAAAAAAATCATCATCAAGAAAAAGCCGCCAGCGCACTGGTAATTAAACGAGGAGGTTATATGAAGACTTTGCAACGAATCGAAATCCTGTTGCTCGCCTTGCTGTCCGGCTGGAGTATCACCGCGGCAAGCGCCGACGAGAAGGTGTATTACGAAGTGACCAAACGCGGCGCGGTGGACACTGTCTTGACGGGCATCAAGAACCATCTCGACGCGACGCAGGGCAAAGCAAATCGTAGTGGTTGCTTACGGGAAGGGCGTTGATTTTTTGCTAAACGACGCGAAAGACCGGGCCGGGAACGCCTATCGCTTAAAAGTACAGGAACTCAGCGAGCGAGGGGTGCAGTTCAAGGTGTGCGACATCACACTTAAAGATCGCGGCATTGACCCGAAACATGTTATCGCCGAAAGCAGCGTCGTGCCCGAGGCATTCCTGAAATCGAGCGGCTGCAAGCGCAAGGGTACGTGAACCTGAACCGGAAGTAGCGCAATATGAAAACCCGCCTGTCGCTCACGATTCTCGCTCTCGCGTGCAGTGTTTTCGCCCACGCGGGGCTTTCCCAACAAAGAGCCGTCACAGTTGGCTATCTCGTTGACACGGCCTTGCAACATGCTTCACCCAGCGAAGCGTTCATACAAGGGCTGCGCGAGCGTGGCTGGGTCGAGGGGAAAAACCTGAAGGTCGAGTACCGTTACATGGCGCCGGGCTTCGCTGGACTTCCCGAATATGCAAGAGAGCTCGCGGCCATGCAGGTGGACGTGATTTTTGCGCCCAGCCCGCCCATTGCACTGGCGGCAAAAGAGGCGACTTCGACGATTCCCATTGTCTTCGCCACGGTTTCCGATCCTGTTGCGAATGGCCTCGTGGCGAGCCTGGGACGTCCCGGAGTCAACGTCACGGGAATCGCTGTGAACAGCGCAACTCTTGCTCCAAAGCGTTTGGAAATTCTGAAAGAAGTGGTCCCTAAGATGTCGCAGGCGGCGGTCCTGTTCGACGCCGACAACTATGAAGCGTGCGAGCTGGAACTCAAAGCTCTGTCAAATGCCGCCAATGCGCTGGGCGTGAAGATGCAACCGGTGGCAGTGAAATCGGCCGAAGAATTACCGCAAGCATTTTCGGTGATGGTACAAGCGCGGAGCCAAGCGATTTATCTTCCCTCCACTCCCGTCCCCAATTTGCAACTCAAAAAAATCGCGCAGCTTGCGGCGGCGAACCGCCTGCCCGTGATGTATGAATGGAGCGATCTCTTGCAGGAAGGCAATCTCGTCGCCTACGGTCCCAGCATCACTGAGTCGTACCGCCGCGCCGCCTTTTACGTGGATAGAATCCTGCGCGGGGCAAGAC
>JBOIGA010000094.1:0-10916 GCA_050741875.1 Burkholderiales bacterium | reverse complement strand
TGCCGAGCGTGCAAAAAGTCATTCCATATTTCGAAAGGGTGTAGGCGACGTGGGCTTTGAACCACTTTGGATCGAGATTGATCGGCGGTGACAGATTGAGAATGTGCGGGTTGGCGGACTTCTTGAGCTGCGGAATGCACGCCTGCGATACCGCGAAAGTTGCGCGCGCGTTGACTGCGAGCATGAGATCGAAGCGCTTGACGGGAGTGGCTAGCGTCCCGGTCAGGCTGATTGCGCTCGCGTTGTTCACCAGAATGTCTATTCCTCCAAAATGATTCACCGCATCGCCGATCGCTTTGGCGATAGCGGGCTCGTCGCGCACGTCGAGTTGAATCGGCAATGCGCGGCCTCCTGCCGACTCGACTTCGCCCGCAACGCTGGAGATCGTTCCCGAAAGTTTCGGATGCGGTTCGGTCGTCTTGCCGGTGATCACGACGTTGGCGCCATCGCCCGCACACTTCAACGCGATTTCGCGCCCAATTCCGCGCGTTGCGCCGGTGATGAAAACGGTCTTTCCGCCAAGTCCCGGCATGGCTCTCTCTGATCTAAATCCTATCTTCCCGCGAATACCGGCCTTCTTTTTTCGACAAAAGCGGTCACCCCCTCCGCAAGGTCGTTAGTGCGCGCGCAGCGCGCAAACGCTTGCGCTTCCGCTTCCAGCTGCGTTTCCATGCTGTTTTCAAATGATTCGTTCAACAGCGTCTTGGCCTCTCCGTAAGCGTAAGTGGGACCACTCGCCAGACGTTGCGCGAGACGATCGGTTTCCGCTTGCAGCGCCTGCGCAGGCACGACGAAATTGACGAGCCCATGGTGTTTGGCGCTCTCGGCATCAAACAGGTCGGAAAGCAAAGTGAGTTCGATGGCTTTTTTGTATCCGGCAAGCCGCGGCAGAAAATAAGTGCTGCCACCGTCCGGGCTGGCGGCGATCTTGCTGTAAGCCATGGTGAATTTCGTGTCGTCAGCGGCGATCGCGAGGTCCGCCGCCAGCATCACGCTCATTCCGCCTCCGGCGACCATCCCATGCACGCTCGCTATCACCGGCTTTTTCATCCGCCGAAGAGCGAGTATCGCGTTGTGCAGCTCGCGCGCGCCTTTGAGGATCAGCTCGGGCAGCGCGGCCAGATTGGCGTGAAACATCGCCACGTCGCCACCGGCGAGAAACGCCGGCCCAGAGCCGCGAAGGACCACGGCGCGCGAGCCGTTATCTCGCTCTACTTCCTCGCATACTTCGCGCAGCCGCACGATCATATCCCAGTCGAGCGCGTTCATGACCTCGGGACGATTGAACGTGATCGTCGCGACCGCGCTTTGGACTTCGAGCAGAATCTTCTGCATTACGCGCTCAAACGGGCCGCCTTGATGGCCGGTTCCTCGCGCTTGGCAGTGGCGAAGTCGGCGGGAAAGTCATCCACCATGATGCATTTTCTGCGCAGGCGCTCGAATTTCGCGAGCTGTTCGGACTCCGCGCCGCCGATGATTCCCTGAGCCAGCGCGGCTTTGCGCAAGGCCTCATTGTCCTTGCCGGAAATCGTTCCCGCTCTCACCGCGGAGCGGATCTCCGCTTCGGTGGGCTCCGCCGCGACCGCCAGTTCGAGCGCGGCATCGAGCGCTCCCACGGCGTCGTTTTCATCGCGGGGCACGAACATCCCGGCGGTCAAACGATCACGCAACGCGGAAGGCTGAATAAGAAGCCGCGCAACGCGTCTGCCCAACGCGTCCGAGGGCGGCGCAAACGGCCGCCCCAACGGAAAAACAACGATTCCGATAATCGCCGCAAGCCAGCGATTGGGAAAGTTCTTGATGAAGCCATCGAAAGCCGTTTGCAGTTTGTACAAGCAATCGTGCATGCACCATTCAATGAGCGGAAGATCTTCCGCTTTCTTTCCTTCATCCTCGAAGCGCTTCAACACGGCCGATCCAAGATAAAGCTGACTCAAAACATCCCCGAGCCGAGCCGAAAGTTTTTCCCGGCGCTTCAAGGCGCCGCCCAACACGAGCATGGCTACATCGGCGGCGAAAGCGAAGCCCGCGGAAAAACGCGTGAGCTGTTGAAAGTAACGCTTGGTCTCGAGCGCCGAATGCGCCGTGGCGAATCTCGCGGAGGTCAAGCCGAGCACCAACGACCGCGCGCAGTTTCTCAGTGTGAATTTGATGTGGCCGCGCAGCACCTCGTCAAAGCCGTGCGAAGCGCGCTCGGAATCGGAATCCTTGGTCACCGCGATTTCGCGCAGCACATAAGGGTGGCAGCGGATCGCGCCCTGACCGAAGATGATGAGGCTGCGCGTCAGAATGTTGGCGCCCTCAACCGTAATGCCGATCGGCGTCTGCTGCCATGCGCGGCCGAGATAGTTGGTGGGACCGAGACAAATAGCCTTGCCGCCATGCACGTCCATGGCATCGGTCACCACCTTGCGGCCAAGTTCGGTCACGTGATATTTGGCGATCGCGGAAACGACCGCGGGCTTTTGCCCGAGGTCCACTGCCCCCGCAGTCATGATCCGCGCCGCGTCCATGAGCCAGGTGTAGCCGCCGATTCTGGCGAGCGCTTCCTCGATTCCCTCGAAATGTCCGATCGGCGTATTGAACTGTACGCGAACGCGGCTGTACGCACCCGTCGCGCGCGCCGCCAGTTTAGCCATTCCGGTGCTTGAGGACGGGAGTGAAATGGAGCGGCCTGCGGCGAGACATTCCATCAGCATTCGCCAGCCCTGCCCGATTCGCGCCTGTCCGCCAATCACCCAGTCCAGCGGAATGAACACATTGCGTCCGGAATTGGGCCCGTTATGAAACGACGCGTTGAGCGGCGCGTGCCTGCGGCCGATTGCAACGCCCGGCGTTTTCGTCGGAATGAGCGCGAGCGTGATGCCGATGTCTTCGTTTTCTCCGAGCAAGTGGTCAGGATCGTAGAGTTTAAAAGCAAGCCCGAGCAGGGTCGCGATCGGGCTCAGGGTGATGTAGCGTTTTTCCCAATTGAGCTTGATACCGATGACCTCCTTGCCTTCGAATTCGCCTCGGCAAACAACGCCTGTATCAGGAATGGACGCTGCGTCCGAACCTGCTTCGGGACCGGTCAACGCGAAGCACGGAATTTCAACGCCTTTGGCCAGCCGAGGCAGATAGTAGTTTTTCTGTTCGTCGTCGCCGTAGTGGAGAAGCAATTCGGCCGGG
The DNA here is from genome assembly GCA_050741875.1 of Burkholderiales bacterium. GTDB lineage: Bacteria > Pseudomonadota > Gammaproteobacteria > Burkholderiales > JBOIGA01 > JBOIGA01. Next base: position 7,748 of record JBOIGA010000094.1, on the reverse strand, counting down.
CCGAGCGAATTGGGCACCATCGCCGAAATGCACGCGGTACTCGAGCGGCTCGCGAGTTTCATGACCACTGCCGAATGCGCGAGCGCGGAAAACTCCAATCCGCCGTAGGCTTTCGGAATGATCATTCCGAGGAAACCCTTGTCCTTGAGAAAACGCCAGACCTCGGGCGGAAGATCGTTGAGCTCGTGGGTGATTTGCCATTCGTCGAGCATCGCGCACAACTCCTCGACGGTACCGTCGAGGAAAGCCTGCTCTTCGTCCGAGAGTCGCGGACGCGGATAGCCCAAAAGCTTGTCCCAGTCGGGAGCGCCGCTGAATAGCTCGCCATCCCACCAGACGGTTCCCGCGTCGAGCGCTTCCTGCTCGGTTTGCGACACGGTTGGCAGGATTTTCTTGAACCACGCGAGCAACGGATCGGTGATGTATCTACGGCGAAGCTCGCCGATGTTGAGCGCGACCGAAACCGCGAATGCGATCCAGAGAAGAACAATGAGCCACCATGACGCGCCGCTTGTTGTCGCACCAATCGCCAGCAGCAAAGCCGCGCCGCTGTAAACAAAACCGGAGGCCGCCGTATACGCGAGCGCGACCGCAGCCGCGAGGGATAGAACGAACCAGAACAAAGTCACCATGTCACCTCCATGCTGGTTGCGAAGTACTTTACTCCGGGTGCGCCGATGCGGCTATTCTTGTTATTTGGATGTCCGCGATAGGAATCCGCGGAACGGAATCTCGTGCGGCCGGCTGGACGAGCTGTCCCCCCAACACGCGAATGGAGCTGCCGATCCGAACTCAGGCGATCGAGACCTTTTGGTTGTAACGGCCCAGCGCGTAGGCATGGAAGCAGTAAGCGTTCGCGTTTCATCTGTTGCTCGGCGCGAAGACTTTAAGTCAGGCCTACGACTGAGGCGAAAACGCCCGCTTGGACGCGAGGGGAAAAATCATTGGCCGAGCATTGCGCGCTTCAGGCTAGCATCGGCTGGCCGCTCGCCGAGCCAGATTTTCAGCAGAGCCACTTGGAAGTCGGTACCGGAGACGGTCCCCTTAGGCTGACTTTTTATGCTTACGCGCGTCTTTCCGTCGGGAAGAAGATCGATCACGACTTCGTCGCCGGCCTTCATCGTCTCGAAGAATCCGTTAAACGTGGCAATCCGCTCTTTCAACCCCGCGAGCTCCGCCTCCGACTGGTTGGCCGCGAACCCTTCGTTCCAAGCGTCGACCAGCTTCTCGGCTTCGACCTCTTTGTGGATAAAGCGCATCAAAATCCGCTTGGGACCCGGCTGGGCGAGAACCGCATCCAGGCTGCTCGCTTTGACTGGTAGATAGAGCGCTCCTGCGTAGACCTTCACGAAGAACTTCGTGCGCAACCCAGCCCCATTCAGAATCAACTGGTGCGCAGGCTCCACCTGAACGGTGTCCGGAAGTTTGACCCCACCCACCTCGACAGCCAAGACGCTAGGGTTCGCCGCAGCAATGGCGATTCCGAACAGCCATTTCGCGATTCTCATCCGGCGCAGCCCCTCGCAGTCTTTAGTTGTCCCGCGCCGTTCACGCAATTGTCAATAGACGTCTTGAGCTTCCGGCTCCAGCACGCTCGAGTCGACAATCGAATTCTGTAGCGCTGGCGCGAGCGTCAACACGTGCGCCGAATAAAATTCCGCCGCCGCTATCTTCGCCTGCAAAAACTCGCGGTCGCTCACAAGCCTCTGCTTCGCCGCCATCGCGGCGCGCGCCATTTGCCATCCTCCGGCGACAATTCCAAACAGCTTCAAGTAAGGCACCGCTCCCGCAAGAACTGCCTCAGAGCCCGAGTTTTGCAGCAGCCAGTTTGTTGCGTCTTGCAAGGCAACGGCCCCGGAGGAAAACCTGGAATGCATGAGGCGCAGTTCGGAATCACCGCTCAACTGCGCGACACAGCGCTCCATTTCCGCCATCAGCGCGGCTACCGCCGCGCCTTTGTCGCGAAGTACTTTGCGGCCAACGAGATCATTAGCCTGGATTCCGGTCGTGCCCTCGTAAATCGTCGTGATTCGCGCGTCCCTGTAATACTGCGCCGCGCCGGTTTCTTCGACATAGCCCATTCCACCGTGCACCTGCAATGCGAGCGAAGCGATGTCAACCGCGTTTTCGGTGCACCAACCCTTGACGACGGGAATGAGAAGATCGGCGAGCGCCTGATTGCGCTCGCGCTCTTTGGCATCGCTATGGCGCTTGGCGATATCGAGACGCGACGCGGTGAAATAGGCGAGCCCGCGCATCGCTTCGATCTGCCCTTTCATCGTGAGCAGCATGCGCCTGACATCGGGATGGCGAATGATAGGCACGCGCTCCTTGCCGGAGTGGTCGTGTCCTTGAATTCGCTCTTTCGCGTAAGAGAGCGCGTGCTGATACGCGCGCTCGGCAATCCCCAAACCTTCGACTCCGACGCCGAGCCGCGCGTGGTTCATCATCGTGAACATGTATTCGAGTCCGCGATTTTCTTCACCAATAAGATAGCCGATCGCGCCTTCCTTCTCTCCATACGCGAGCACGCAGGTCGGACTTCCGTGAATGCCGAGCTTGTGTTCGAGCGACACGCATTGCACGTCGTTGCGCTCGCCCGTCGGCAGGACTTTCGGCACGAGAAAGAGCGAAATTCCCTTGACGCCTTCGGGCGCGTTCGGCGTCCGTGCGAGAACCATGTGGACGATGTTCTCCGCCATGCCGTGCTCGCCCCAGGTAATAAAAATTTTCGTGCCGTGCAGGCGATGGTGATCGCCTTGAGGAACGGCGCGGCAGCGCACGGCCGAAAGATCGGAGCCGGCTTGCGGTTCGGTCAGGTTCATCGTTCCGGTCCATTCTCCGGAGACGAGTTTTTCGAGATAGATCCGCTGCAATTCGGGCGAACCGTGTTGCGTCAGCGCTTCGACCGCGCTCGAAGTCAGCATGGGGCAAAGGCAAAAAGCCATGTTCGCGCTGTTCCACATTTCGGCGACGGGAATCGCGAGGAGATACGGCAGTTCTTGTCCGCCAAATTCCAGCGGCGCCGATAGCCCGTTCCAGCCCCCGGCCACGAACTTCCGATACGCTTCGGCGAAACCTTCGGCGGTCTGGACTTCGCCTGCTACAAGCTTTGTGCCCTGCGCATCTCCGATGCGATTCAAAGGATCGAGCACGCCGCTCGCGAATCTCCCCGCTTCTTCCAGAACCTGGCGAGTCAATTCGGCGTTCAGTTCCTCGCAGCCCGGCAACGCGGCAACTGCCGCAAAATCTGCGAGTTCGTGGATGACGAATTCCATGTCTCGCAGCGGGGCGATATATGTCGACATTTTTGTTTTCTCGAAATATCTGGCTCCTCGCCCATTATAGTCCGGTGATCCGCCGCATCGCCGCTCAGTGCGAGAAGCGAAACCACACGCTGGTTGCGGCGTAGGATTAACTTTAGCTGAGCCGAGGTTAAGCAATCACCATTCGCGAGAGGCTGACCCTTAAGCGCGTCGTGCGCTATTATTTCGAAGTGATCCAACCAAGCGATATGACCGGCAAAAAACCGCACGCGCCTCAGTCCGCGACTAAGAACCCCCCAACCGATTCTCCGGCGAAAGGGGCCAGCGTGCCTGACGAAGAATCCTCCAAGCCATTCCCGATCGTAGGCATCGGCGCGTCCGCCGGAGGGCTGGAAGCGTTCACGCAGCTTTTGCGCGCGCTGCCCGGCGATATCGGGGTGGGGGTTGTCCTCGTGCAACACCTGGCGCCGACGCACGCGAGCGCTCTCGCCGAAATCCTGACGCGGGTCACCCGCCTGCCGGTCATGGAAGTGCACGATCAACCGAAAGTCGAACCCAATCACGTCTACGTCATCCCCCCCGGGCGGAACATGGTCATCGCCCGCGGCAAATTGCAACTCATTCCGCGCGACACACGCGGACAAAACCGGCCCATTGACCTTTTCCTGCGCTCGCTTGCCGAGGATCAGGGATACCAGGCGATCGGCGTGATTCTCTCGGGCACCGCTACAAATGGCACCCTGGGTTGTCAGGACATCAAGGCGGCGGGCGGGATTACCTTCGCGCAGGACGATAGCGCACAGCAGGACAGCATGCCGAAGAGCGCGATCGCCGCGGGCTGCATTGATTTTGTTTTGCCTCCGGAAAAGATTGCCAACGAGCTTGCGCGAATCGCCCGCCACCCCTACGTCGCGCTCTCGCCCGCGCCGCCGGCGCCCAAAGAACGAGACCAGCTTGAGCCGGATTTAGCCAGGGTTTTGCGGCTGTTGCGCGCAGCGACCGGTGTTGATTTCGCGCTTTACAGAAGCAGTACCGTCCAGCGCCGGATCACTCGCCGCATGCTGTTGAACAAGATCGAAACGCTGAACGATTATGCGCGGCGGCTTGAGGACGATCCCGCGGAAGTGCATGCGCTTTATCAAGACATGCTCATTAACGTCACTAGTTTTTTCCGCGACCCGGAAGTTTTCGAAGCGCTCAAAACAAAAGTCTTTCCGTGCTTGGTCAGGGACAAACCACGCAACGAACCGCTGCGCGCGTGGGTGCTCGGCTGCTCGACCGGCGAGGAAGCGTATTCGGTGGCGATGAGTTTCGCGGAATTTGCCGAGAGCTCGGGCGGCACAAGCACGCTGCAGATCTTCGCCACCGACTTGAACGCAATGGGAATTGAAAAAGCCCGCGTCGGGGTTTACCCGAAGGATATCGAGTCCGATGTTGCACCGGAGCGGCTGCGGCGCTTTTTCAGTCACGTGGACGGGCACTACCGCATCGCCAAACGTCTGCGCGATATGTGCGTGTTTGCGCAACACAACGCGTTGTCCTCGCCGCCGTTCTCGCGCATCGACTTGATCAGTTGCCGCAATCTGCTTATTTACCTGGAACCCGCGTTGCAGCATAAGATCGTTCCGATTTTGCACTACGCGCTGAAACCGGCGGGCTTTCTCATGCTCGGGGCTTCCGAGACGATTGGCGCCCACCGTGATCTGTTCGAGCCTGACGACGCCAAGCACAAAATTTTTGCGCGGAAACCCGGGCCCGGCCGGTTGGCGATGGCGCTGGCGCGCGGACCGGTGCAGGCGGTTCATGAAGACGTAAGATTTCCGCGCTCGCGTGATGAGACGAGCGGCGCCGAAGTGCAGAAAGAAGCCGATCGCATCGTCATGGCGAAGTACGCGCCGCCCGGCGTTGTCATCGACTCGGACATGGAAATCGTGCAATTTCGCGGCGATACGAGCCCGTATCTCGCGCCGATGCCAGGACGCGCGAGCTTGAACTTGCTCAGGATGGCGCCCGAGGGTTTGCTCGTTCCACTGCGCGCCGCAGTCAAGCAGGCGAAGAAAGAGGCAGCCCCGGCGCGCGAGGTTGGCTTGCGCGTCAAAGCAGACGGCGGCGACCGGAAAATAAACCTGCAAGTCATTCCATTGAACGCGTCTTCCGAAGCAGGCTTTCTCGTTCTGTTCGAAGACGTGGAAAAGAAAGAGACGCGTAAGCGCGTCAAGATAAAGCCACATGCGGCCAAACCTGAAGCGGAACAGGACGAAATCGCGCGCTTGACTCAAGAGCTCGCCGCCAGCCGCGAATACATTCAATCGTTGATCGAACAACACGAAGCCGCCAACGAAGAATTGCAGTCCGCGACCGAGGAAGCGCAGTCGGCGAACGAAGAACTGCAAAGCATCAACGAGGAGCTCGAGACTTCAAAGGAAGAAATTCAGTCGAGCAACGAAGAGCTGGCGACGGTCAACGACGAGCTCAATCACCGCAACCTCGAGCTCGGGCGGCTCAACAGCGATTTGGTCAACTTGATCGGCAGCGTGCAGGTGACGATCGTCATGCTCGGACAGGATTTACGAATCCGGCGCTTTACGCCGATGGCCGAAAAAACATTGAATCTGATTCCCGCCGATGTGGGCCGTCCGATCGGCGACATCAGGCTCGCGATTGACATTCCGAACCTCAACGCGCTCCTTACCGACGTGATCGATACCGTCAGCGTGAAAGAGCGCGAAGTGCAGGACCGGAACGGGCGCTGGTACGCGCTGCGAATCCGTCCGTACAAGACGCTGGAGAACAAGATTGACGGCGCCGTGCTGATGCTCGTTGACGTGGATACGCTCAAACGCGCGCACGAATACGCCGAAACCACCGCGGCCACCGTGCGCGAGCCACTGGTCGTGCTCGATGAAAATCTGCGGGTGCGCAGCGCGAGCCGCTCGTTCTACGAGATCTTTCACGTCAGTCGCGAAGAAACCGAAAATCGCCTCCTCTACGATCTCGGCAATCGGCAATGGGACATCCCGGCGCTGCGCAGACTTCTTGAAGACATCCTGCCGCGCGAAAACTCCTTCGAGAATTTTGAGGTGGAGATCGAGTTCCAACACATCGGCCGCAAGACGATGCTGCTCAACGCGCGCAAGCTCGCGATCGGGGACGACCCCTTCATCCTGCTCGCAATCGAGGACATCACCGAGCACAAACAATTGGAACAAGCATTACACCGGCGCGTGGAGGAGCTGGCAACAGCGGACCGCAGGAAGAACGAGTTTCTTGCGATGCTCGCGCATGAATTGCGCAACCCGCTTGCGCCGCTCAAGATGGCCGGCGACATTCTCAAGAACCCTGCTGTCGACGCCGCCACCGCTGAGCGCACTCGCGAAATCATGGAACGGCAAATCCGAAATATGTCCCGGATGATTGACGATCTGCTCGATGCATCGCGAATCACGAGCGGAAAAACCGAGCTGCGCAAGGAAGAAGTCGAGCTGAACTCCATCCTTAGCCGCGCCTTGCAATCGGTACAGCATCAGATTGCCGAACGCGGACAGAAGATCGCTGTATCGCTCAGCGCTGAGCCGGTTTATCTGAAGGCAGACCCGATCCGGCTCGAGCAGGTTTTCGGCAACCTCCTCCACAACGCATCCAAATTCACCAGTGTCAACGGTCACATCGAGCTCAACTCCCACCTCGATACTGGGCAGGCGGTGGTCCATATCCGCGACGAAGGAATCGGCATCTCCCAAGAGATGCTCCCGCACGTATTCGACCTGTTCGCTCAAGGAGACCGTTCGCTCGACCGCGCGCAAGGGGGTTTGGGAATCGGCTTGACGGTCGTCAAGAGTCTGGTTGAACTTCACGGCGGCAGCGTTGCAGCTCACAGTGCGGGTCTGAAACAGGGCAGCGAATTCGTGGTGCGGCTGCCCGTGTCTTCCGGCGTCGAGCGCGCAGCCGGGCAACGGGCTTTTGTCTCGCCCGCCGCTCCGCGCCGCATTTTGGTCGTGGACGACAACGTAGACGCGGCTGAAAGTCTGCACACTCTTCTCTCCATGGACGGTCACGATGTGCGAACCGCTCACGACGGACCCGCCGCGCTGGAAGCAGCCGCTGCTTTTCAACCCGAAGTTGTCGTCCTCGATATCGGTTTGCCGGGAATGAACGGTTACGAAGTCGCCCGGCGTTTGCGTTGGCAGCCGGGTTTCGCCGAAACAGTGTTGATCGCCTTGACCGGATACGGTCAAACCGAAGACCGCCGCCTGGCGAACGAAGCCGGAATCGATCATCACCTGACCAAGCCCGCGAACATTGACGCGATCAACGAATTGCTTGGCGGTTCAGCAACCAGTTAGTCGACTGCAACGGGTAACCTGGTAGCACCACTCCCCTCCTCGCTGAGGAGGGGTGCCGCGAAGCGACGGGGTGGTGCATGGGGCCGCCGTTCAACCACCCCGGCACTTTGTGCCACCCCTCCTTCAAAGGAGGGGAGAC
>JBOIGA010000093.1:0-11072 GCA_050741875.1 Burkholderiales bacterium | reverse complement strand
ATTACTTACCCCGCCTGGCGAATTTGGCGCTGATGTTGCCATCGGCACCACGCAGCGTTTCGGCGTGCCGCTCGGCTACGGCGGGCCGCACGCCGCCTATTTCGCCACAAAGGATGCTCACAAGCGAGTCATGCCCGGGCGCATCGTCGGCGTTTCGATCGATAGTCGAGGGGAAAAGGCCTACCGGCTGGCGATGCAGACTCGCGAGCAGCACATCCGCCGCGAGAAGGCCACCAGCAATATTTGCACCGCGCAAGTCCTGCTCGCCATCATCGCCAGCATGTACGCTGCCTATCACGGCCCGCGGGGCCTCAAGACCGTCGCCCAGCGCGTGCACCGGCTGACGGCCACTCTTGCCGAGGGGCTGCGCAAAATAGGGTGCAAAATTCCGACCGAGGCGTTCTTCGACACCATCACGGTTGCTACGGCCAAGCGCACCCAGACGATTCACGACGCGGCGCGCGCGCGGCAGGTCAACCTGCGTCCGGTCGATGATGCAACCATCGGCATCTCGCTCGACGAGACGACGACGCGCGAGGACGTGGAGACCCTCTGGGCAGTCTTCGCCAAGCCGGGATCGGCAGTTCCGTCGTTTGGCTCTGTGGAGGCGGCGGTGGCCGACCGTATCCCGGCGGCGCTGGCGCGCACCTCGGCCTTCCTCACGCATCCGGTGTTCAATACCCATCACTCCGAAACCCAGATGCTGCGCTACTTGCGCGCCCTTTCGGACAAGGACTTGGCGCTCGACCGGACGATGATCCCGCTCGGCTCCTGCACCATGAAGCTGAACGCCACCACCGAGATGATTCCGATCACGTGGAAGGAATTCGGCGGCGTTCATCCGTTCGCGCCGCTGGATCAGGTTGAGGGGTACCAGCAGCTCGTCTCCGAACTGGAACAGATGCTTTGCGCCTGCACCGGCTACGATGCAGTCTCGCTACAACCCAATGCAGGCTCGCAGGGCGAATACGCAGGGCTGCTGGCGATCCGCGCGTATCACGCGAGCCGCGGCGAAACGCACCGCAAAGTTTGCCTGATCCCCTCTTCCGCCCACGGCACTAATCCGGCGAGCGCTCAAATGGCCGGTATGCAGGTCGTGATCGTGCAGTGCGATGACCGCGGCAACGTGGATGTAGCCGATCTCAAGGCCAAGACGCAGAAGCACAGCGCCAATCTCGCGGCGATCATGATCACGTATCCCTCCACCCACGGCGTGTTCGAGGAGGCGGTGCGCGAGGTCTGCGAGATCGTCCACGGGCACGGCGGCCAAGTGTACATTGATGGCGCCAACATGAACGCAATGGGAGGACTCTGCCAACCGGGCAAGTTCGGCGGCGACGTGTCGCACCTCAACCTGCACAAGACGTTCTGCATCCCCCACGGCGGCGGCGGCCCGGGGGTCGGGCCAATTGGCGTGGGAAGACATCTCAAGCCTTTCCTGCCCGGCCATCGAATGCTGGAGGACTCGAGTCAAGGTGCTGTATCGGCTGCGCCCTGGGGCAGCGCCAGCATCCTGCCAATCACCTGGACCTACATCACCTTGATGGGCCGCGACGGCCTGAAGCAGGCGAGCCAAGTCGCGATCCTCAACGCCAACTACATAGCCCATCGGCTCGCGTTTCACTACCCGGTCCTATACACGGGCGCCAACGGCATGGTCGCCCATGAGTGCATCATTGACCTGCGAGCGCTCAAGGATAAGGCGGGCATCAACGTGGACGACGTGGCGAAGCGCCTGATCGATTTCGGCTTTCACGCGCCCACCATGTCCTTCCCTGTGGCCGGAACCCTGATGATCGAACCGACGGAGAGCGAATCGAAGGAGGAACTCGATCGCTTCTGCGAGGCGATGATCAGGATCCGCGAGGAGATCCGCGCCGTTGAAACCGGCGCCCTGGACGCCGAAAACAACCCGCTGAAGAACGCGCCCCACACTGTCACCGATCTCATCGGCGAATGGAACCGCCCTTACTCGCGCGAGCAGGCTATATTCCCCGTGGCCTCTTTGCGCGCAAACAAGTACTGGTCGCCGGTGGGCCGAGTGGATAACGTCTATGGGGATCGCAACCTGGTCTGTTCCTGCCCGCCATTGTCCGAGTACGAACAGGTCGAATATGCGGGCGCCTAATACCTGACTGAGGAACACGCCTATGATCACTTCCCTGGTACTGACTGTCGTTGGCCCCGACAAACCCGGGCTCGTCAATTCGCTTTCGGATAAGGCGGCGGCTTTTGGCGCGAACTGGCTGGAGTCCCGCATGGCGAACCTCGCCGGACAGTTCGCGGGCATCGTCCACCTCCACGTTCCCTCGGCCAATGCCAACCCGCTGACCGCCGCTCTGCGCGAGCTGGAGTCGCAAGGCTTCCGCATCATGATTACGAAAAGTATCGGCGAACGGGCAGAGCCTTCCAGCCGTGTGCTCAAGCTCGAACTCGTCGGTCAGGACCGGCCGGGGATTGTGCGCGATATCTCGCGGGCGCTGGCAGTGCGCGGCATCAGCATCGAAGAGCTCGGGACTGAAGTGGTTAGCGGCTCCTGGTCCGGGGAAAACTTGTTCCAGGCCAAGGCGAAGTTACGCGTCCCGGCAGCGGTGGCGACCGAGGAGCTGCGCCGCATCCTCGAGAGGTTGGCCAACGAGCTGATGGTCGATCTCAGTTTGGAGGAAGCACCGGCGGCTTGAGCCAATCTGCTCAGCTTCCCCGGCTTGGTTTTGACTGCGCACCCCGGCTCTTGGGGCGGAACGATATACCACACGATATAAGGAGGCGCTTTTGCAAACCTTACACGACTTTGTCAACACGATAAACGGCATCGTCTGGGGTGTGCCCATGATCGTGCTGATTCTCGGCACGGGTCTGTATCTGCAGCTGCGCCTCAAATTCATGCCGATCAGGAACATCGGTTACGGCTTCAAGATGATCTGGGCGGGCCGCAAGAAGACCGAGGGGGCAGCCGGCGAGATCACCCCATTTGCCGCGCTGATGACGGCGCTCTCCGCCACGGTGGGAACCGGCAACATCGCCGGCGTCGCCACGGCAATCGCATTGGGCGGCCCGGGCGCGCTGTTCTGGATGTGGATGACCGCCTTTGTCGGCATGGCGACGAAATACTCCGAGGTGCTGCTCGCCGTTCAGTACCGCGAGGTGGACGATCACGGTGAGGCCCAGGGCGGCCCCATGTACGCCATCAAGAACGGCCTCGGCAAGCACTGGAAGTGGCTCGGCACTGCCTTCGCGCTATTCGGCGCCCTCGCCGGCTTCGGCATCGGCTGCATGGTGCAGGCGAACGGCATCTCGAGCGCGGTGCAGAACGCATTCGGCGTCCCCACCTGGGTGACCGGCATCGTGATCGCGGTGGCCACTGGGGCGGTGATCCTGGGCGGCATCAAGCGAATCGGCTTGGTCGCGGAAGCGCTGGTGCCCTTTATGTGCATCAGCTACGTCCTGTGCGTCGGATTCATACTCGTCGTCTTCGCCGACAAGATCCCCGAGGCCTTGGTGCTCATCTTCAAGCACGCCTTCACGCCGACTGCAGCGGCAGGCGGCTTCGCCGGCGCGGCGGTGTTGGCGGCGATCCGCTTTGGGGTGGCGCGCGGAATTTTCTCCAACGAGGCCGGACTGGGAACCGCCGGAATTGCCCAAGCCGCAGGCAGCACTCAGAGCTCGGTGTTCTCGGGCTTGATTGGAATGATGGGCACCTTCATCGACACGATTATCGTGTGCTCCATGACGGGCCTCGCGATTGTCGTGACCGGAGTCTGGACCTCCGGTCAGTCGGGCGCCGTGCTCTCGTCGTCCGCCTTCGAGGCCGCCATGGGTGGCGTCGGCAAGTACCTGCTGGCGGGCGAACTGGCGATCTTCGCCTTCACCACTATCCTCGGCTGGTCGTACTATTGCGAGCGGTGCTGGGAGTACTTGATCGGCTCCTCGGCGATGGAAAAACCTTTCCGCATCTTATGGACGCTCGCCGCGTTCGCGGGCGCGGTGGTCGGTCTGGAGTTTGTCTGGCTGGTGGCCGACACGCTCAATGCGTTCATGGCCATTCCCAACCTGATCTCACTGCTACTGCTCACCCCAGTGATCGTACGTTTGACCAACGAGTGGTTTGCCCAGCAGGAGCAGACCCTGGCGGGTGTCTCCGCAACGCGGGGAATCAAAGGAGGATCGCGCTGAGAGAAGCATCGCGGCCACCGCACGGCAACAAGATTAGAGGAGAGGAACATATGTTCGCTAAGGAGATGAATATCGCGGATTTCGACGAGCGACTGTGGGCGGCGCTCGAGGCCGAGCGGCGGCGCCAGGAAGAGCATATCGAGCTGATCGCCTCGGAGAACTACACCAGCCCTCGGGTGCTGCAGGCCCAGGGCACGGTGCTTACCAACAAATACGCTGAAGGCTATCCCGGCAAGCGCTACTACGGCGGCTGCGAGCACGTCGACCTCGTCGAGCAGCTGGCCATCGACCGCGCCAAGCAGCTCTTCGGCGCCGACTGGGCCAACGTCCAGCCGCACTCCGGCTCGCAGGCCAATGCCGCGGTGTACCTCGCGCTCTTACAACCCGGCGATACCATCCTGGGGTTGAGCCTGGCCCACGGCGGCCATCTTACCCACGGCGCTAAGGTCAACTTCTCCGGCAAGCTGTACAAGGCCGTGCAGTACGGTGTCAATGATGACGGATTCATCGATTACGACGCAGTCGAGGCGCTGGCGCTGGAGCACAAGCCGCGTATGGTCGTTGCCGGCTTCTCGGCCTACTCGCGGCGTCTCGACTTCGCCCGGTTTCGGGCGATTGCCGACAAGGTTGCGGCGTACCTGTTCGTGGACATGGCCCACGTTGCGGGCTTGGTGGCGGCCGATCTCTATCCTAATCCCATTCCCTATGCCGACATCGCCACCACGACCACGCATAAAACGCTGCGCGGCCCGCGCGGCGGTCTGATCCTCGGCCGTTCCCATCCGGACATCGAGAAGAAGGTCAACTCGATGGTTTTTCCGGGCACCCAGGGCGGGCCGCTGATGCATGTTATCGCCGCCAAAGCCGTCGCCTTCCAAGAAGCTTTGCAGCCCGAGTTCAAGGAGTACCAGAAACAGGTGCTTGCGAACGCACGCGCCATGGCCGGAGTCTTTGTCGAGCGCAGCTACAAGATCGTCTCCGGCGGCACCGATGACCATCTATTTTTGCTGGATCTGATCGACAAAGGCATCACCGGCAAGGCGGCAGACGCGGCGCTGGGCGCGGCCGGAATCACGGTCAACAAGAACACGGTACCCAACGATCCGCAGTCGCCTTTTGTCGCCAGCGGAATCCGCATCGGCACGCCAGCCGCGACCTCGCGCGGCTTCAAGGAAGCCGAGGTGACGACGCTGGCCGGCTGGATCTGCGATATCCTCGATGACGTCGACAACCCGGATGTCATCGCCCGCGCGAAGCGGCAGGTTGCGGAGCTCTGCGCCCGTTTCCCGGTGTACGGCAGTTAACTGCTGACAGATTTGGAGAAGGTTTAGACGCAAAGGAATCAGAGAGAAAAAACGCTAGAGCAGTTCTTTGCGTCCTTTCTTTTCATCTTCGCCTTTGCGTTAGATATTTTTTGGTTCCGGCCGCCGCAGGAACGTAGAGAGCTTTGCTGCCACGCGCCGGGGAGCAAGATGTCGCTCCCCAGGGCGCAATCTCAAGGGATTTGAATCATGGCTATCAACGTATTCGATTTGTTCAAGATTGGCATCGGCCCTTCCAGCTCCCACACCGTGGGGCCGATGCGGGCGGCGCTGCAGTTCGTGACCGGTCTGAGGACAGCCGAACTGCTGGAGCAGACTCAAGCCGTTAAGTCGGAGCTCTATGGATCACTCGGCGCCACCGGCAAGGGGCACGGTTCGGACAAGGCGGTGCTACTCGGCCTCGAGGGCGAGGCACCAGACCTGGTAGACACCGACACCGTGGAAGACCGGCTGGCGCGCATCCGCGCGAGCGGCCGGATCTGGCTGCTCGGAGAGCACGAGATCGCGTTCCGCGAGAAGGAACACCTCATTATGTATCGCCGCGAGTCGCTGCCCTATCACCCCAATGGCATGCGCTTCACTGCGTACGATGCCGAAGGCCAAGAGATCACAGCCAAGGTCTACTATTCGGTGGGCGGCGGCTTCGTGGTTGACGAGACGGCCGCCGGGGCGGATCGCATCGTCCCGGACACCACGCAACTGCCCTACCCCTTCAAGAGCGGAGCGGAGCTGCTCAAGCTGTGCCAGGAGCACAAGCTCTCGGTGAGCCAGCTCATGCTGGAGAACGAGAAGTGCTGGCATCCCGAGACCGAGATCCGCGCAGGGCTGCTTAAGATCTGGCAGGTGATGCAGGATTGCGTCAAGCGTGGCTGCCAGAGTGAGGGCATCATGCCTGGCGGTCTCAAGGTCAAGCGCCGCGCCGCCGAGCTCTACCGCAAGCTATCGAGTCAGCCCGAAGCCAGCCTGCGTGATCCGCTTACCATCCTGGACTGGGTCAACCTCTACGCCTTAGCAGTGAACGAAGAAAACGCGACCGGCGGGCGCGTGGTCACCGCTCCGACCAACGGCGCGGCAGGCATCGTCCCGGCGGTGCTGCACTACTACACGCGCTTCGTCCCCGGCGCCCACGACGATGGCGTGGTGCGCTTCCTGCTCACTGCCGCCGCCATCGGTATTCTCTACAAGGAGAACGCCTCGATCTCCGGCGCCGAGGTCGGCTGCCAAGGCGAGGTGGGCGTCGCCTGCTCGATGGCTGCAGGTGCGCTCGCCGAGGTCTTGGGCGGCACGCCCGAGCAAGTGGAGAACGCCGCCGAGATCGGCATGGAGCACAACCTGGGGCTCACCTGCGACCCGGTCGGAGGGCTCGTTCAGGTACCCTGCATCGAGAGGAACGCAATGGGTTCGGTCAAGGCGATCAACGCCGCGCGCATGGCCTTGAAGAGTGACGGCAAACATTTTGTTGCGCTCGACAAGGTGATAAAAACCATGCGCGAGACCGGCGCCGACATGAAGACGAAGTACAAGGAGACCGCCCGCGGCGGGCTCGCCGTAAACGTGATCGAGTGTTAGCGTCCTGAATCAGAAATTCGCTGAACAAAAATGCCGATCATCGCCGCCATGCTTTGTCACCGTGCTCGCTTGGTTCCCCACCAAGCTGCGCGCGGCTTCGCGCCTGGCAGCGCCCTCGGCATTTTTGTAGTTTGGACGGTGTCGCGACTCGGGCGATTTCATCAACGAATCTCTGACTCAGGACATTAGAGCGCCTCGGTTCCCTCCCGTATCTAACTCAAAGGAACACATTGCCATGAGCGAAACCATCCCCTCACAACCCTTGGCCCGCACGCCACTATACAAACTCCACGTGGAACTCGGCGCCAAGATGGTGCCCTTCGCTGGCTACGAGATGCCGGTCCAGTATCCCGCCGGCATCCTCAAGGAGCACAACCACACCCGCACTCACGCCGGGCTGTTCGACGTCTCCCACATGGGCCAGGTGCGGATTAGCGGCACAGGCGCCGCCGCTGCGCTGGAATCCCTCGTGCCGGTCGACATCGTCGGTCTCGCCGCCAACTGCCAGCGCTACGCGTTGTTCACCAACGAGCAAGGCGGAATCCTGGACGACCTGATGGTCGCCAACGCCGGCGATCACTTGTTTGTCGTGGTGAACGCCGCCTGCAAGCAGCAGGATGTCGCCCACGTGAGGAAGCACCTGTCGGGTCGCTGCACGGTGGAGGAGCTTACCGACCGCGCCCTGTTCGCCCTCCAAGGTCCGGAGGCTAGCGAGGTGCTGGCGCGGCTCGCTCCGGAAACCGCCAAGATGCTGTTCATGACCACCGTCCGGCTAAAGCTGGCCGGCATCGAGTGCACCGTCTCCCGCTCCGGCTATACCGGCGAGGACGGCTACGAAATCTCCGTGCCGGCCGATAAGGCGGAGGAGTTGGCGCGCCTGCTGCTCAAGCAACCGGAAGTGGCGCCCATCGGCTTGGGCGCACGTGACTCGCTGCGCCTGGAGGCGGGTCTGTGTCTTTACGGCCACGATATCGATACGACGACGACGCCGGTTGAGGGGAGCCTGGTGTGGGCGCTGTCCAAACCGAGACGCGCCGATGGCGCCCGTCCCGGCCGCTATCCGGGCGCCGAGGTGATTCTCAAACAACTCGCCGGGGGTGTGGCAAGAAAACGCGTGGGGCTGCTACCCCGGGAGCGCGTTCCAGTGCGCGAAGGCGGGGAGCTGGCCGACGCCGAAGGCCGGGTCGTAGGCAAAGTCACCAGCGGCGGCTTCGGCCCCTCGGTGGGCGCTCCGGTGGCGATGGGCTATGTGGAGACTAAACTTGCCGCGGTCGGCACGAAGCTACAGGCCATCGTTCGCGGCAAACCGGTGCCGATCGAAGTGGCGAAGACACCTTTCGTGCCGCAGCGCTATTACCGCGGCTAACAGACATCATGAGCCAACTGAGCCCAGATATCGCGCGCCGCCCTGTGCGAACAGGCGACAAGCTTCGCGGCGCCGAGATAGCGCGCATCAAGGTAAAGGTCGTTCCGACCGACCGCGCGCAGCTGCTGCGCAAGCCGGAGTGGATCCGCGCCAAGTTCCCCGGTACCCCCGAAGTGCGACGCCTGAAGCGAATCCTGCGCGAGAACCGGCTGCACACGGTGTGCGAGGAAGCAAGCTGCCCCAATCTCGGCGAATGCTTTGGCCACGGCACCGCCACCTTCATGATCATGGGAGACATCTGCACTAGCCGCTGCCCCTTTTGCGACGTCGCGCACGGTCGCCCAAATCCTCTCGATCCCGAGGAGCCGGTCCATCTGGCCTCCACGATCAAGGCGATGGGAATGAAGTACGTGGGTGATTACCTCGGTAGACCGTGACGACCTGCGCGATGGCGGCGCCAGCCACTTCGTGGCATGTATCCGGGAGACCCGTAAGCTCAACCCGGCGATCACGATCGAGATCCTCACCCCCGACTTTCGCGGCCGCATGGACCTCGCTCTCGATGTCCTTGGGCAGGCGACGCCCGACGTGTTCAACCACAACTTGGAAACGGTGCCGCGGCTGTACCGTCCGGTCCGGCCCGGCGCCGATTACGATCACTCGCTGGATTTGTTGCAGCGCTTCAAGGCCCGCCACCCCAACGTGTCCACCAAATCCGGTCTGATGCTGGGCCTGGGAGAGACCATCGAGGAGGTCGAGGCGGTGATGCGCGCCCTGCGCGCCCATGACGTGGACATGCTGACCCTCGGCCAATACCTGCAGCCGAGCGTGCATCACCTCCCGGTAGAGCGCTTCGTTACACCTCGTGAGTTTGACGCGTTACGCGAAGCCGGCCTGACGATGGGCTTCACGCACGTCGCCTCTGGTCCTATGGTGCGCTCCTCCTACCACGCCGACTTGCAGGCGAAGGGAGCATTCACCGGTTGAATATCGGGTAGGTAGGGCAAGCTCGGCCATATACTCGCGATTCATTCGAGTCGCTGTCCGACGAAAGCCGCAATTCGATCGCCAGCCCTTGCATGCGGGTGGCATCTCCCGCACGTGGGCGCCATGCCTTCCTGCGCCGCCCAAGGAAGAGTGAAAAAAGTCCGGCGGACAAGGCTATGCTCACTTTTGACGAGAAGCTGCAGCTGCTGCGCATCAGTTCCTTTTTGGGAAGAGCACCGCTCGCTCTACTGTTCGACGTCGCTGCTGCGGCTTATGAACAGTCGTTTGACAAAGGTCAGTTCATTTACGCCAAGAACGATCCGGCCGGCGATTTCTATCTTCTGGTGCAAGGCAGGATCGGCCATCCCGAGGTGCAGGCGGGGAACGAAGAGTTAGCTCTTGCCTCCCGGGCGGACACCCCCGGCCAGCTATTCGGTTTTGCCGCAGCGGTTCAAGGCCAGCCGCTGCGTGTCATTTCCGCGCGCTGCGAGTTGCCGACCACCGTCCTTGCGGTCGATGGCCGATGGTTCCAGGAGCTCTGCAGGCGCTACGGTAGAGAGGGGGAGGAACGGCTGCGGGAGCTGGTTCGCGCGCACGCCGACTATGAGCGCACCATACTCGGCAGACCGGGATGGGTGTCGGTGCGAAATGCCGGGAAAAAATACGGAAGCGGAGCTAACGCATCCGTCGCACTGGATGATTGTTCGTTCGAGGTGAGGCCCGGAGAGTTTAGCGCAGTCATGGGCCCGCACGGATGTGGGAAATCCACTCTCGCCCGGGCCATCGCGGGTTTGGAGGCATTAAACGACGGCGTAATTTACCTGGACGGGGAGGTCGTCAACCGGCCCGACAGCAAGCCGAACCGTGGCCGTGTCCATCTTCATCAGCGAGATCGCTTGCTTCCAAGGAAGACTATTCTGGAAAACCTGACACGCAGGCTTAAGCCCGCAAAAGCCGGAGATAATGAGGCTTTGCACCGAACAGCGCAGGAGCTGCTGGAGCGGTTCGGGCTCGGCAATTTCGCCCACTGCCGTGTGCGCGGGGTTCCGGCTTGGGTACGCCGTCGCGCGGAAATCGTGGCGGCATGCCTGCGTGATGTCGATGTCATTGTATTTGACGAGCCCTTTCTTAATGTTCCGGAGTTGGATCGGGCAGAGTTTCATCGGCTGCTGCTCGAACTTCACCAATCTGCGCCCAAAACAGTGCTGTTCATGACCGAGGATGTCGAAGAGTCCCTCTACATCGCGGATCGCGTGCAGGTGATGACGATGGGCCGGATTCGGCAAAGTATTCTCATCGATTTACCTCGCTTAGGGCGCCCGGAACTCATGGGAACCCATGAATTTCTGCGGGTTAGGCAGAACCTGATGGAGGCGCTTCATGCGCCCGCGGAAATCACCGCGCGAGAGATGCCCGAGCCCTCCCGGCGCTTGCGGGACGATACGGAAGAGGCCGCGGCCGAGCTCCTTGTGCCCGCTCGCGAGCGCGCGCCCCCGCCTGCCAATACGATCCGAGAAGCACTCCATGGCAGCAAGTTTTTCTGGACCATCGAGTTCATTCCTTCGGTGGACAAGATTCTGCGGGACGAGCTGCACAAACTCGGCGGCATCGCCGAAGTTCTCGCCGATGATCAGCTACTCGCCGGCTTTGCGGTC
>JBOIGA010000092.1:0-11140 GCA_050741875.1 Burkholderiales bacterium | reverse complement strand
AATACGCGCGGTTTTACCCTGCTCGAAGTTCTCGTTGCCCTCGCGATACTCGCGGTCGCGCTTGCCGCGGCGGTGCGCGCGACGAGCATCGCCATCGACAGCGCGGCCGAGCTTAAGGCGAGATTGCTCGCGGGATGGGTCGCACAGAATCGCCTCGCTGAACATATCGCTCGCCGAAGCTTCCCGTCCGCTGGCGAAAACGAAGGCAGCGCCAACCAGGCGAACCTGAGATTTCGCTGGCGCGAAATCGTGTCGGAAACTCCCAATCCCGCTTTTCGCAAGATTGTCATCGCGGTTTTTTCCGAAGGTGAAGAGAGCCGAGCGCTCGCTGAGCTCACGGCCTATCTCAATCCGCCGGTTGAGCAGCAATGAAAGTTGTTCAGCGCTACAGTCCGAACCTTCCTCCGCGGCAGCAAAAGGAATTCGGCTTTACCCTGCTCGAAATTCTGATCGCCCTCGCGATTTTTGCGGTGATGTCGGGAATCGCTTACGGCGGACTGAACGCGGTCCTCGATTCGCGCGAGCGCTTGACTGCCGAGAATCAGAAGTGGCGCGACATTGCGCTCATCATGCAGCGCATCGAGGAGGACATCGCCAACGCAGTGACGCGGCCCATTCGCAATTCCGACAATTTGCAGGCACCCGCTTTTCTGGGGCAAGCATCGCGCCGCAACGAAGATGAGCCGCAGATTGCGCTAACGCGCACGGGCTACTCCGGACATTCGGGAAATCTCGCCGCTTTGCAGCGCGTCGGCTATCGTTTGAAGAAGCAGAACCTCGAGCAACTTCTGTGGCCTGTCCTCGACCAGGCGCCGCGCACGCTGCCGCAAGCCTTGCCGCTCGCTTCCGGCGTCGCTGCTTTCGAGCTGCGCTATCTCGACAGAAAAGGCGAATGGCAACCAAACTGGCCGATTGCGGGTAGACAGGAAACGATGCCCGCGGCAGTGGAGGTCATACTCGCCCTCGGTACGAAGGAGCGCGTGACCAGAATTTTTGCTTTGCCATGACAGACCACCCCGGCCCCCGGCCTTCGCCGGGGCTAAAGGCGCGCCATCCCTCCTTGCGGAGGGGAAGGAAAGAGCGGGGAATCGCCCTCGTCACCGCGCTTTTTGTCGTCGCGCTCGCCGCGACCACGGCGACTTTTGTCGTGTCGCGGCAAAGCCTGTGGGCGCAGCAGGTGCAGAATCTGCGCGATTCCGCGCAAGCCGCGAGCATTGCGCGCGCGGGAACCAACTGGGCGCGCTTTATTCTCGCCGCGGACCAGAACGAAACCGACCACGCGGGCGAAGCGTGGGCAGCGTTACGCTTCGGGCTCCCCGTCGAAAACGGCAAAGTCTCGGTCGCGGTTTCGGATGCGCAGGCGCTTTTCAATCTGAATAATCTCGTACGCGAGGACGAATTGAGCGAGCCCGATATGCAGGCTTTCCAACGCTTGCTCGCGACCCTGGATCTGCCTCCCGAGCTTGCGCTTGCCGTCGCCGACAGCGTCGATGAGAACAGCAAAGCGGTTTATCCGGGCGGCGCCGAAGATATCGATTATCTCGGCGCCGATCCGCCTTACCGCGCGCCCAATCGAGCCTTTGTCGACGTCGATGAGCTGATACGCGTGAAAGGCTTCGATGCCCAAGCCGTGCAGCGGCTCAAGCCTTTCGTCACCGCGCTTCCCGAACCGACGCAAGTCAACGTCAACACTGCGCCCGCCGAAGTTCTTGCGGCGGTCATCCCCGGCGTTTCGCTTTCACAAGCGAGATCGCTCGTCGAGTCGCGCGCCGACCGTTTTTTTACGAGCCTGAATGAGCTTAAGCAGGAATTTCCCGAAGTCGTCAATCTGCCGCAAGTTTCACTCGGCGTGACCAGCCAACATTTCAAAATTTTCGCGCGCGCCGAAGTCGGCCGCGCAAGACAAACTTTCGAAACTCTTGTCGCTCGCGCGGGCGAGCTTCCCGCGATCGTCTGGCAGAAGGCGCAATGAGAGAACTTACGATCTACATTCCGGAGACCTGGCGCGGAAAAGACGACGCTTGCCCGTGGATTCTCGCGATTCGCGGTGGGGCGCCAACCGCACGCGGCGACAACCGCTTCGCCGACATGCCCAAGGCCAACGAGACGATTCTCATCGCGCCCGCGACTCGCGTTCTGTTGACCGAAGCCAAGCTGCCGAAAGGCAATCGCCAGCAACTGCGCCAGGCGCTGCCTTTCGCCGTCGAAGACAAGATCACCGCCGATCCCGAAACGATTCACGTCGCGATGGGCGCGGCGCGAGCCGATGGAGTGACGCCGCTCGCGGTGATCGACAAGCAATGGCTGCGAAGCGTGCTCGATGCGCTCGCCGAAGCGCAGATCACACCAAGGCGTATGGAAGTCGAAACGCTCGTTCCCGCTATCGAGCCTGACACTTGGACCGTGGTGTGGAGCGGTCACGAAGGGTTTGTGCGAACGGGTCGTGCCTCGGGTCTTGCGCTCGCCGGAAATCAGTCACCACCACTCGAATTGCGTCTCGCTTTGCGCGAAGAGAACGCCCCGCGCGAGATCGTCGTGCGCCCGGAAAGAGAACTGCCCGATGTGGCGCGCTGGGCTTCCGAACTTGGCGTGGCCGTCGTTGCCGGAAGGCACTGGGATTTCAGCGAAGCGCGCAACGAGACGCTGAACCTGCTGCAAGGAGAATTCGGCCGCGGAAACGGCGGGATCGCGAAATTGAAGCCGGTCTTTATCCTCGCCGGCGTGATCGTCGCGCTGCAGTTTGCGCTGACGATTTACGATTGGGCAACATTGCGCATGGAGGCAAAGCGTTTGACGGGTGCAATCGAAAAGACTTTTCGAGACACTTTTCCCGAAACCAAAACGATCGTTGATGCGCCTTTGCAGATGGAGCGCAACGTCGCGGCGTTGCGCCGCTCATCCGGACAAGTCGAAAGCAGCGATTTCTTTCCGTTGCTCGCGGCCGCTTCGCGATCACTGAACACCACCGGCTCTTTGCGTGCAATTCAATACGAACAGCAAAAACTCAAGCTGGACGTCAAGCTGCCCGAATCGCAAGCCGCCGAAGCGCTGCTGCGCGCCATGCAGCGGAGCGGAATTCGTGCTTCGCTCGAATCGGTCAATTCCAAGGACGGATCGGTGGAAGCGCGTTACTCGATTGCCCCTCCATGAGAGAAACGTCGCTCACATGGTGGCGCGAGCGTTCGGCGCGCGAGCGCTGGATGATCGGCGGAACAGCCGCGCTCGTCCTGGCGTTGATCGTTTTCTTCTTCCTTTGGCAGCCGCTCAACGCCGAGCGGTTGCGTTTGGCCAAACGCGTGCCCGAGCTAAAAAACACTCTCGCGCGCATGCAAACTCAGGCGCAAGAGGTCAAAGGCGTGCAATCGCGGTCGAAGCCGCGCTCGCTCGAAGTCGCGCTCGAAGAAACTAGCAGGGAAATCGCGCTTCCCAAAGGCGCGATCCGCTCCGACGGTCTCGAACGCGCGCGCATCAATCTAGCCGCAATCGAATTCAACAAATGGATCGCGTGGACGGCAAAGCTTCAGCAGGAGCGAGCAATCCGGCTCGAAGCGGCGCAGATCGAAGCGCTCGCCGAACCCGGAATGGTGAAAGTTAATGCCCTTCTGACTACCGCAACAGGCAAGTGATTTTGCGGATGGAACAAGTCGAAAATTGAATATTGGATTCAACCTCCGGTATTCAAACTGATTCTGCCCACTCCTCACCCCGCATGTGAATATCTTTTGATTCTTGGGACATGCCCTTGGGATTAGACTCTATCGCCAAAAGGAAACACCGATAAGCGATCGGTTTTTGACGAACGCCGTTGCGCTGTTCTGTCCGTCGCGCGCACCAGTCACCACGCCGGCGGAGAGATTGACGAGGTCGAAAATTTCTCCGAGGTTTACTTGAAACCCTTCCTTGCGCTGACCGACGAACAGCTTGCTGCCCGGTACATCGCATCCCGGAATATTGACCGTATAGATATGCGCATTGGCTTAGGTTTCGTAATCTGGAATGGACTTGTTGCCGATGATGTCGACCGGCTCGATAAAAGTCTTGGAGGAATCGGAGTTATTCGTCAGCGCTTGGCCTTGGCCGCTTCCCCTGCGGACGATATCAACGGTATAGGTTTCTTTGCGATTCAAAATCTCGCGCGGAGGATCGAAGGCTGTGATCGGGGCCGCGTTCATCAACGGAATGGCGACCTGTTCGTCACCCACTGGAATCTCGACCGGCGTGAAATCTCTCTGAAATCTGAACTCAAATGTGATGTCTTCCTTCGCGTCCCCATTATTGTCGATATTGATTTCGTACAGCGAACTGGTGTCAAGCTCGAAGTAATTCGGACCGCCGTAGGCGTCCTGCAGCGGCAGGTAATTCGCGATCAGCGTCACAAAATCCGAGCGTCCGGGCTCATAGCTCTTGAACACATAAACATCTGTGTTGTCGTTTTACGGCAACTTGGTGATAAAAGGCGCTTCACGATGGCTCGATGCGAAAGCCGGGCTCACCGCGATTGCGAGAGCCACTGATAGAAGGCTGCGCTTCATTCGTTTTCTCCTCTGAGTGCGGTTCTCATTGAAAAACAGACTCGTTCGTCTTCTTCCTCCACCCGCGAGCATACTTGGGGCCGACAATAAGCCAATACCTTGTACACCGTAGCTTTCGATTTGGATGCACGATTTTCCCTCCCAAAGACGTTCAAAGAGGCGTGCTATACTCATCACGCGCGAAAAACGCATCATGACTCTCGCATTCGAGCGGCTTTCAGAGAAATATTTGACGCCCATTCTCATCGTCGCCTTGCTGCTCGTTTTTTTCTGGCTCGCTTTCCGTTGGTTCTCGTATTTTTCCGCCGCGCAATCCGCCGCCGCGATCCCGGCGCCGGTGCGAGTTGATCTAGCAACCGCGGCAGAGACGATTCGCGCCAACCATCTTTTTAAAAAACCACTTCAGGCCGCCGCCGCTGCTCCGCAAGCCGTCGCTACTGAAACGCCCCCGCTCAATGTCACCTTGAAAGGCGTCTTTGCCTCAACGGGAATCGAACCCGCGTACGCGATCGTGAACGTGGAAGGCAGCGGCGACCAGGCGGTAAAGCTCGGAAACGAGCTCGACGACGGCGTCGTGCTCGCGGAAGTGCATCCGGCGTATGTGATCGTCAAGCGCGGAGGGGTTGCGCAGGAAGTCGCGCTCGAAGAAAAGTTCGCACCGCCGGTGACCACGCCGCGGGTCGCCGCGACACCCACTTTTCTCAAACCGAGCGCGCAGCGCAAGAACGGCGCGGCGGGACGCTCGCCGAAAGCGGGCGCCGCGCCCGCCGTCGTCAATCCCGCCATCGGCGTGAAAATCGACGCCGTCCCGCAAGACGGCGTCGCCCAGAGGCTGGGATTGAAAAAAGGCGACGTCATCACCGCGATCAATGGACAGGTGGTCGCGAGCCTCGATGATCTCGACCGCTTGCACGAGGAGTTCAGCGAGGTAGGACAAGTCATCCTCGAAGGGACGCGTGACGGCAAACCGATGACGTTGAATGTCGAATAGATGAAGGCCACGCGCGCGCTTGTGTTTTTGGCGCTCGTCCTCGCGCTGCCGGCGCCGTTTGCCGCCGAAGAAAAAGTCACGCTCAATTTCGTCAACGCCGACGTCGAATCGGTCATTCGAGCGGTCGGCGAAATCACCGGAAAAAATTTCGTCATCGATCCTCGCGTCAAGGGGACAATCAACATCATCTCCTCGACTCCCGTGCCGCGCAGTTTGACTTACGAAATTCTGCTCTCGGCGCTGCGGCTGCAAGGTTTCGCCGCGGTCGAAGGCCCCGGCGGCGTCACCAAAATCGTGCTCGAAGCCGACGCCAAGCAAAACTACAATCCGACCGTCGGCGAAGACTTTAAAGCCTCGGGCGATTCCATCGTCACGCAGGTCTATACCTTGCAGCACGAATCGGCGGCGCAGATGGCGGCAATCCTGCGGCCGCTGATTCCGCCCAACAACACCATCTCGGCCTACCCCAACACCAACACGCTAGTCATCACCGACTATGCGAGCAACATCAAGCGGCTGACCAAAATCATCGAATCCATTGACCAGCCTTCGTTAGGCGAGATCACGACGATCCGCTTGCAGAACGCCTCCGCCGTGGACGTCGCTGGATTGTTGACGAAACTGATTCCCGAGTCGGGCGGACCGCCAGGCGCGCCGGGTTCGCGAAAGTTCTCAGTCGCGGCGGATGTGCGGACGAACAGCCTCATTCTGCGCACCGACAATCCCGACTATCTGTCGCGCGCTAAAGCCTTGATTGACTCGCTCGACGTTCCCGCGAGCGGCGCGGGCGCCATCCACGTCGTCTATTTAAAAAATGGCGATGCAGTGGCGATCGCCGAAATCTTGAGAGGAATCTTTGCCGCCGATCCGAATGGCCTGTCGCTCGCTTCCCCTGGCGCGCCGCCGCCCAAAGAGGTCGCGCCGCCGGCGTCGCTGGCGCCCCCCGCTCCGCCGCCCGCTCCCGGTTCACCGGCAAGCATCGCCGCCGAAACGACTCCGAGTGCACCCTTCGCGCCGCAGCCGCGGGCGGAAGGTCCGGGATTGATCCAGGCCGATCCGGCGACCAATTCGCTCATCATCGCCGCGCCCGATGCGGTCTACAACACTTTGCGCGGAGTCATCGAGCAGCTCGATTCGCGCCGCGCGCAAGTGCATCTCGAAGCGCTGATCGCCGAAGTGTCGGCGACCAAGGCCGCCGAATTCGGCATTCAGTTCCAGGATTTTGACAGCGTCAACAATACGAACACGAGCGTCGTCGGCGGAACCAATTTCAATACGACGCCGGGGGCGAACATCATCGGCCGTTCGTCGAACATTTTGAGCGGAGGACCGGGGCTCAACATCGGGGTCGTGAGAGGCACGATCAACATTCCCGGCGTCGGCCAAATTCTGGATCTGCGGGTGCTCGCGCGCGCGCTCGAATCGAACGCCGACGCCAATATTCTTTCGACGCCGAATCTGCTGACGATGGACAACGAAGAAGCGAAGATCGTCGTGGGCCAAAACGTGCCGTTCATCACGGGCAGCTTCGCGCAGCCCGCAACCTCGACCGGCGTCGTCGGAGCGACCGTCAATCCATTTCAAACGATCGAGCGCCGCGACGTGGGGCTCACCTTGCGAATCAAGCCGCAGGTCGCCGAAGGCGGCGCGGTCAAGCTCAAAATCTTTCAGGAGGTCTCCGACATTCAGAATGCGGCTTTCGCCGCGGGAATCATCACCAACAAGCGCTCGATCGAATCCACCGTTCTGGCGGAGGACGGACAGATCATCGTGCTCGGCGGCCTGATCGAGGATGACGTGCAGGTTGTGCAGGACAAAGTGCCTTTGCTCGGCGATATTCCCGGGCTCGGGCTACTGTTTCGCTATGAGACGCGGACAAGGATGAAAACGAACCTGATGGTCTTCTTGCGCCCGATCGTGCTGCGCACCGCTGAAGCCGCGACGCCGGTCACCGGAAGCCGGTACGACTATATTCGCAATCAGCAGGACAAGAGCCGGCTGCCTCCGCACATCATCCTGCCCAACATGCCGGTGCCCGTGCTGCCGGAGGCTCCCGGAGAAAACGCGCCGGTGCTGCCGGAATCGCAGACACTTCCGCCGGCGAAAACGCAATGAACGACCCCGCGCTCAATTCGCAACTCGCGCTCACCCAACTGATTCCGTATCACTTCGCCAAATCGAAGGGAATTCTCGCGGCGTATTCGGAAACGGGCAAACTCGAAGTCTGGTTGCGCGGCGACGCTTCCGCGTCCACGCTCGCTGAAGTGCGAAGAATTCTGGGAGCGCCGCTCGACCCGGTCATCGTCTCCGCCGACGCCTTCGAACAGAAGCTCGCGCGCACCTACGCGCACGCCGACAACGCCGCCGAACGGCTGATGAGCGACATGGGACAGGATCTCGATCTTGCCCAGCTCGCACAGGAACTTCCCGAAGTCACCGATCTGCTCGAAGCCGAGGACGACGCACCGATCATTCGCTTGATCAACGCGCTTTTTTCACAGGCGCTGAGAGAAAACGCGTCCGACATTCACATCGAGGCTTTCGAGACTCGTTCGGTCGTGCGCTTTCGCGTTGACGGAACCTTGCGTCCGGTGATCGAACCCCAGCGCGCGCTGCACGCGGCGATCGTCTCGCGCATCAAAGTCATGGCGAGCCTCGACATCGCGGAAAAACGTCTGCCGCAAGATGGTCGCATCACGCTCAAAGTCGCCGGACGCGCGGTCGACGTGCGTGTGTCGACCCTGCCAACCGGACACGGCGAGCGCGTAGTCATGCGGCTGCTCGACAAACAAGCCGCACGGCTCGATCTGGACAGCCTCGGCAT
Organism: Burkholderiales bacterium; assembly: GCA_050741875.1. Classification (GTDB taxonomy): domain Bacteria; phylum Pseudomonadota; class Gammaproteobacteria; order Burkholderiales; family JBOIGA01; genus JBOIGA01. The sequence goes on along the minus strand of JBOIGA010000092.1, from coordinate 2,793 downwards.
GAGCGCGGCGACGCTCAAAAAACTCGATCACCTCATTCATCAGCCGCACGGAATCGTACTCGTCACCGGCCCTACCGGCTCGGGAAAAACCACAACGCTCTACGCCGCGTTGTCGCGCCTCGATGGTACTGGGCAAAACATGATGACCGTCGAGGATCCGATCGAATACGATCTCGACGGCGTTGCGCAAACGCAAGTCAGCGCGCGCATCAACATGACGTTCGCGCGCGCCTTGCGTTCGATTTTGCGCCAGGACCCCGACATCATCATGGTCGGCGAAATTCGCGACCTCGAAACCGCGCAGATCGCGGTGCAGGCGAGTCTGACCGGCCATCTAGTCCTCGCAACCTTGCACACCAATGACGCGCCCGGCGCGATCACGCGTTTGATCGACATGGGAATTGAGCCGTTCCTCGCCGCCTCCTCGTTGCTCGGCGTGATGGCGCAGCGACTTGTGCGCAAGTTGTGCCGCTCGTGCCGCGCGCCGCACGTTCCGGACGCAGCCGAAATCGCCGCGATGAATCAGCCGCGCGTTCCGGAAAAGATATATGGCGTCGGCGGCTGCGAAGCGTGCCGCTTCACGGCATACAGCGGCCGCACTGGGATTTACGAACTCATGGTGCTCGACGATACTCTTCGCCGGATGATTCACGACAACACCGGCGAGCAGGAACTGCGCGACTACGCGGCAAGGCACGGCATGATGGGATTGCGCGAAGACGGAATGCGCTGGGTCGCGGCAGGAGAAACATCGCTCGAAGAAGTTTTACGAGTCACGAAAGCCGATGCGCAAATCCTGAACGGCGCGCGCTAGCAGATCAGAATTTTGATGGCCGTCATTGCGAGCGCCTTCCCCGGACTTGATCCGGGAAAGCAATCTCGCGTTATTGCAAATCGAAGAACTTGCTTCGTCGCCAGCAAGCGCTCCTCGCAATGACGCGATTCAGCATCAGTTCGCCGTTTCAATCTCATGTCTGGGTTTAAATATCAAGCGGTTGACTCCGCCGGCCGCGTTCATCGCGGCGTTATGGAGTGCGACAGCTCGCGCCAGGCGCGAGTGAACTTGCGCGAGCAAGGTCTGATCGCGCTCGAAGTCGAAGCGCTGACTCGCCGCAAGGAAGCGTCGCCGCGAAGCTTCTTTCAGCGCGGGCTTGCGGCGGGTGAGTTGAGTTTGCTGACGAGGCAGTTCGCGACCCTGCTCTCGGCGGGGCTCACCATCGAGCAGACGATGAACGCGCTGATCGAACAGGCGGAAACGGAGAAGCTTCGCCATGTGTTGGCCGGTGTACGCGGCGAAGTGCTAGGAGGGCAGACGCTGGCGCGTTCGATGGAAAAATTTCCCCGCGTGTTTCCCGATCTCTATCGCGCGCTCGTCGCCGCCGGAGAGCGCTCGGGACAACTCGGCAACGTCATGCTTCGGCTCGCCGATTATCTCGAATCGCGCGACGCGCTCAAGCAGAAAGTGCAACTCGCTTTCATCTACCCGGCGATCCTCACGGCAGTCGCGCTTCTGATCGTCGTCCTGCTGTTGACTTATGTCGTGCCACAAGTCGTCGGCGTCTTTCAAAATACCCGGCAAACTTTGCCCTGGCTCACCGTCGCGCTGATCGCGATTTCCGATTTCATCCGACAGTACGGATGGATCATCGCCGTCTTAATCGCCGCAAGCGCCATGCTGGCGCGCAACGCTTTGCGCGCGCAAGCGGTACGCTTTCGTCTCCACTCTTTCCTGCTGAAACTGCCTATCGTGGGCCGCCTGATACGGACATCGAATTCCGCAAGGCTTTCGAGCACGCTGGCCATTCTCGTCGGCAGCGGGGTGCCGCTGCTCGACGCGTTGAGAGCGGGAGTGGGAGTCGTTTCGAATCTACCGACCCAAAAGGCGCTCGAATACAGCGAGAAAAAAGTCGCCGAAGGCGCGAGTTTGAGCCGATCGCTCGCGCGCACAAAAATGTTTCCGCCGCTCATGGTGCACATGATCGCGAGCGGCGAAGCAACAGGCACCCTCGACCAAATGCTCGAGCGCGCGGCGATGCAGCAATCCCAGGAACTGGAGCGCCGCGTCGCCGCCTTGGTTGCGCTCCTCGAACCGATGTTGATTCTGACGATGGGCGCGGTCGTGCTCATCATCGTGCTGGCGATTTTGCTGCCGATTTTCGAGCTCAATACGCTCGTGCGCTGAGCTTTGCATTGCAGGTGAACCGCTGCCGTCATCAATTCTTAACTCATAGGTCATGGCCGTGCCGCACTTAAAGTTGCTCAGGTTCAACCGTGGAGACTCCGGCCATGAGCAACTTGAAAACTTTGATCGGCGCGGTTCTTGTTCTCTCGGTGACCGCGCCTGCCGCGGGCGAGCGCGATTCGGCTGAGCAACATTTGGATAAGCCAAACAAGAAAATTGTTCCGATCGTCATTGCCCATCGCGGCGCTTCGGGCTATCTGCCTGAGCACACGCTCGCCGCGTATGCAATCGCCATTTTGCAGGGCGCCGACTTCATCGAGCCCGATCTCGTAATGACCAAGGACGGTCACTTGATCGCGCGCCACGATAACGTTCTGGATCTGACGACCGACGTCGCAAGCCGCCCGGAGTTTTCCGCCCGCAAGACGAGCAAGATGGTTGATGGGGTCGCGATCGAAGGCTGGTTCAGCGAAGACTTCACGCTGGATGAGATTAAGACGCTGCGCGCGATCGAGCGCATCCCTGATATTCGGCCGGCGAATGCGCGCTTCAACGGTCAGTTTGAAATTCCTACGCTCAAAGAGATCATCGATCTTGCGCAGGCGTTCGAG
>JBOIGA010000091.1:0-11231 GCA_050741875.1 Burkholderiales bacterium | reverse complement strand
CTTGGCCGCTGCGTTCGTCGAATGGCCTAGCACGCTGGCAGGCGCAAAGCGCCTGCCACGGGCTCGGCGACGTAGACGGCCCACTACGCGAAGGGGGCAAAGCCGCCGTCGCGACCGTGCGGGACTTGATCAGAGGTTCCCCAATCAAACCACGGCGGCTTGGGGCCGAAGCGTTGGGCGAAAAAGTCGATGAAAGTGCGGACTTTCGGCGACAGATATTTGCGCTGCGGATAGACCGCATAAACGCCAAGCTCGTCGGTACGATATTCGGCGAACAGCACTTGCAGCCTCCCCTGCCGAAGATAATCGCCCAGATAAAAAGTCGGTAGCGCCACGATACCGAGGCCTTTCAGCGCCGCTTCGCGCTGGGCAATGCCATTGTTCATTCGCAAATTGCCGCGCACCGGTGCGGCGATCTCTTTTCCATCGGGCGCGATGTAGCGCCAGACTGGGGAGCCATAGCTGTAAAGGACGCAGTTGTGGCCGGCCAAATCTTCGGGTGTCTCGGGCGCGCCGTGCCGGGCGAGGTATTCGGGCGCCGCGCAGGTGACCAGACGCTCGGGCGCGAGCTTGCGCGCAACGAGCGTGGAATCGGTCGGATTCGACACCCGAATGGCGAGATCGTAGCCTTCGTGGACAAGGTCGACGATACGGTCTTCCATCATCATGTCCACGCTGATCCCAGGGAAGGCGGCGAGAAATTCAGGAATCGCCGGCGCGATATGCAGCATGCCGAACGACACCGGAACGTTCACTTTCAAGCGCCCACGCGGCGCTTTTTGCAATTCGGAAATCGCCAGCTCAGCATCCTCGATCTGGCTCAATGCGCCGCGGCTTGCTTCGTAGAGCGCCGCACCGGCTTCGGTCAAACTCAGTCGCCGGGTCGTGCGATTAAGAAGCCGGACGCCAAGGCGCTCTTCGAGCCGGCTCAAGTACTTGCTGATGACCGCGCGCGAAAGCTCAAGCTGCTCCGCTGTCTGGGTGAAGCTTCCGCTTTCCACGACTTTCACGAACACGGCGATGTCGGTCAGGTTTTCCATTTGTTCGCTTTCATGAACAGTATATTCGCCGCTGCCCCGATTATCTTTTTCCGCGGCCTTTGCACAATACCTCCCACGCGATCGGGATTTCCCCGGAAGCAGACGAAAGGAGAAAAGCAATGGCGAATTATGATATGGAAAAAGCGAAGGAACATTTCGCGGCAAAAATGGCGTTCACCACCGGCCCGCATGAATTGAACGGTGCCAACAAAAGCGAGATCACGATTGTTGACGTGCGCTTTCCCAGCGATTACCGCGAAGCGCGGATTCCGGGTGCGGTGAATCTGCCCAAAGGCAAATGGAGCAAACCGGCCGGACTGAGCCGCGACAAATTGAACGTGCTCTACTGCTACTCGCAAACTTGCCACCTCGCGGCTGAAGCGGCGCTGGAGCTGGCGAACCAGGGCTATCGAGTGGTCGAGATGGAAGGCGGATTCGAAGCCTGGCAAAAAAGCAATTTCGCAATCGAAAGCGGAGAAGTGGCGGCCGCTGCTTAAGCCCACCTCAACGTCGAAAAGCCGCGCGACCACGCGGCTTTTCTCATGAGTTGGCTCAAAGCAGTCAATTCCTGGACGGCTTTGCTAAAGTGGCCGCGGTGTTTTCACTGCAACCTTACCGCGCCCTCGTCGTCACTCCCGATCTCGCCGCCGCTGTGCTGGCTTCGGTCATCGGCAGGCTGCCGATCGGCATCACCGGTTTTGCCATCCTGCTCTATGTTCAAGCCGAAACGCGATCGTTCGCGACGGCGGGAGCGCTGAGCGCGATCTATGTTCTGGGCCTGGCCGCGGCCGCGCCTTTTCTAGGCAGACTCATTGACCGCGCCGGACCCCGACGAGTGCTTACCGTCAGCGCGATCGTCCATCCCGCAATGCTCGTCTCGCTGATCGCGCTTGTGTCGCGCGACGCCTCCCTCGGCTTGACCGTGCTCTGCGCGGCGGGTGCGGGTGCGTCGCTTCCGCCGATCACGGTGTGCATGCGCGCGCTTTACCCGCAACTCGTCGGCGACGAGAAACTTCTGCACACCGCTTACTCGCTCGATGCCGCGCTCATCGAAGCGGTTTTCATCCTCGGCCCGATGGTCGTTTCAGTTTTCGCCGCGCTGGACAGCTCGCAAAGCGCGATCGCGCTCGCCGCCATCTGTGCTACCACGGGCAGCTTTCTTTTTCTGCGTTCGAGCGCCGTGCGGCGCTGGAAAACCGACGTCGCGGAGCATCCACGAGGTCTGCTTGGCCCACTCAGACACCCGGCTTTGCTCGTGCTCTTTCTCGTCACACTCTTGAACGCGTCGGCTTTCGGGCTGATCGAAGTTGCCATCACCGGGCTGGCAACCATGCAGGGTTATACCGCCGCGGCAGGGGTCATTCTCGGGCTCGCGAGCGTGGGCACAACCTTGGGCGTCCTCATCTACGGCAGCCGCTCGTGGTGGCCGCCCCTCGCGCGGCAGTTTTTTTACGCGCTGCTTCTGATGGCCTCGGGGATCCTGCTCATCGCGCCGATTCAAAATCTGGTCTTGCTGGCGTGCGTCATAGTAATCGCCGCCGCGCCGACATCGGTCGCGCTCGCCATCACTTCGCTCCTGATTTCGAAGCTTGCGCCGCGGGCGATGCTTGCCGAGAGCTTCACCTGGATGGCAACTTTTCTGCTGACGGGAATCAGCCTGGGAATCGCGGGGGGCGGCGTTCTGGTCGAGGCCGCGTCGCCGTTCGCCGCGCTAATTCTTGCCTCGGCGCTCGCCGCTTTCGCGGCATTGCTCGTACGACTACGCTTGAACTAACTCTGCACCCAAGGCAGGCCGGCGTGCCTCCACCCGCCGAGGGTACCGCGATGACCTTGCGCATCTTTATCGCCTTCGAACCCTTCGAGGACGTTATACGCCTGCGAGTAGCCTGTTTGCGCGGCCACCGCCGCGGCGTGACTCGAGCGCCCACCGCTTCGGCAGATGAACATGACCAGCGATTCGGGATCCACTTGCGCTTCGAGCTGCGTGGCAAACTGCGGATTGTTCTGGTGCGCGGGATAGGTCAGCCATTCTATTTCGACCGCGCCGGGGACGCGTCCGACCCAGTCGCGCTCGGCCCTGGTCCGAACATCCACGAGTTTTGCCTCGGGCGCTTCGCGCAAAAGTTGATATGCCTCGGACGGGGTTAGTGCGCCCTCGTAGGGAAGTTCCATTTCTTTCGCCCGCTGCTGCGCGGCTTTGAGTATTTCACTGATCGTCGCCATACGTGCCTCCTGTGCCTCCTTGCCTCCGGCCATTGTACGAAATCCGAGGAGCAAACTAAAACGGCGCCAAAGTACGCGCCCCAAAGCCGTGCGAAAATGGCGCGCTTTGCACCCAAAGCGTGCGTTCTTCGCAGCGACTTCGCCTTGTGGCACAATGCACGTCGTTTTTCCAGCCGTTCTTTTTCGAGCTTATCCAGGGGAGGGTCAATGGCGTCCGCAGCAAGCGTTTTCAAAATGATGAAGGACAGCGAAGTCAAGTTCGTTGACTTGCGTTTTACCGACACACGCGGAAAGGAACAGCACGTTTCGGTCCCCGCGAAAGCCTTCGGCGAAGACAAATTCGAGCACGGCCACGCTTTCGACGGCTCTTCGATCGCCGGCTGGAGAGGAATCCAGGAGTCCGACATGCTGCTCATGCCCGATCCGGACACCGCGCGCATGGACCCTTTCCTCGATGAGCCTACTCTACTCATCACCTGCGACGTGGTTGAGCCCACCGACGGCAAGGGTTACGGGCGCGATCCACGCTCGCTCGCCAAACGCGGCGAAGCGTATCTCAAATCCACCGGAATTGGCGACACTGCGTATTTCGGCCCCGAGCCCGAGTTTTTTATTTTTGATTCGGTGCGCTGGAAAATCGACATGCAAGGCTGTGCGGTCAAGATCGTTTCGGAGGAGGCGCCGTGGAGCTCGAACGCCGAGTTCGAAGGCGGCAACATGGGGCACCGGCCGCCGGTCAAAGGCGGCTACTTTCCCGTGCCTCCGGTTGATTCATTGCAGGACATCCGCTCGGCGATTTCGCTCGCGCTCGAGCAAATGGGAGTCGAAGTCGAAGTCCACCACCACGAAGTCGCGGCCGCCGGACAGAATGAAATCGGGACCAAATTCGAGTCGCTGGTGAAACGAGCCGACTGGATGCAGATTTTGAAATACGCCGTACACAATGTCGCGCATTCCTTCGGTAAGACCGCGACTTTCATGCCCAAGCCCATCGTCGGCGATAACGGTTCGGGAATGCACGTCCATCAATCCATCTGGAAGAACAAGAAAAACCTGTTTGACGGGAAAGGCTACGCCGGGCTGTCCGAGCTCGCTCTGCACTATATAGGCGGAATCATCAAGCACACCAAGGCGCTCAACGCGATTACGAATCCGGGAACCAATTCGTACAAGCGTCTCGTCCCCGGTTTTGAAGCGCCGATCAATCTGGCCTACTCCGCGCGCAACCGCTCAGCTGCGGTGCGAGTGCCCTATGTGTCCAACCCGAAAGCGCGCCGGGTCGAAGTGAGATTTCCCGACCCGACGATGAACCCGTATCTAGGATTCACCGCGATGATGATGGCTGGCCTGGACGGAATTCAGAACAAGATTCATCCGGGTGATCCAATAGACAAGAATCTGTACGACTTACCGCCTGAAGAAGCGAAGGCGATTGCGCATCCTTGTTCGTCGCTGGAGATGGCGCTGGAGCATTTGCACGAGGACCGTGACTTCCTGACCAAGGGCGGAGTCTTTTCCGACGATCTGATTGACGGCTACATCGAGCTCAAGATGGAAGAAGTCACGCGCTTTCGCATGACCACTCACCCCATCGAGTTCGAGATGTACTACAGCCTATAGACGGTCAGCCTATAGGCGGTCAACCGCGAGGATTTCTCGCCGTTGCTAGTCGCATCGGTCTCGAATAGACTCGTTGGCGATGACAAGGGCAATCACACTATTAGGCATCGGAGCCTTGCTTGCGCCGCCGGCCTTCGCCGAAACGTGCAAGTACGTGGACAACGACGGCAATGTGACCTATTCCAACATCGCCATCAAGGGCGCGAAAAAGCTTTCGTGCTTCCCCGATCCCCCTCCCGCGCCCGCCAACAAGCCGGCGAAAACAGCGACTCCGCCGCCCGCGAATTTTCCTTCGGTCGATAACGCGACGCAGAAGCGGCGAGACGAATCGAGGCGCAAGATTCTCGAGGAAGAACTCGACCAGGAAGAGCAGCTCTTGTTCCAGGCGAGAAAAGCGCTTACCGAAGCCGAGTCGGTGCGTTTGGGCAATGAGTCCAATTATCAAAAGTTTCTCGATCGCGTGCAGCCCTACAAGGAGGCGGTCGCCCTGCACGAGAAAAATGTCGGCGCGCTAAAGCAGGAGCTTTCCAATCTGAAGTAGACGCCGGTTCTTTCCGGCTCGGTTCTTGCTCTTAAATCTTCCATGCCATGAGCCTTCGCGAGTATCCGGGTCTCGATGTCCTGGCCACCGTGGTCATCATGCTGGAGGAAGACTTTTCCGTGAGTTACGCGAACCCCGCCGCCCAGAATCTCTTTGAAGTCCCGCTGCGCGGTTTCGCCGGCCGCAAAATCAGCGATATTTTCGAGGACGCTAGCGTACTTCTCGCGTCGGCCGACTATGCTCGCGATCACAACTGCAGCTACACCGCCCATGACATTGTGCTCAACGCCCCAGGCCGCGCGCGCCTTAATTTGAGCTGTACGGTGACGCCGCTCGAACCTACGCACGCCCGCTTCATGGTCGAGTTTCAGCACACGCCGCACGAGAGCAAGGCGGCCAGGGAAGAACGCTGGCTCGAGCAGCGCGAAGACAATCGCCGCTTCGTGCGCAATCTCGCGCACGAAGTGCGCAATCCATTGGGCGGAATTCGCGGCGCCGCCCAGCTCCTCGAAGGCGAGCTTGCGAGTCCCGCCCTCGCTGAATACACGCAAGTCATCATCAAGGAGGCTGATCGCCTGAAGACGATTCTCGATAATATGCTGACGCCGAGCCGGCTGCTCTCGCCCTCCGAAGTCAACGTTCACGAAGCGCTCGAGCGCGTGCGCAGTCTGGTCAAAGCCGAATTCCCGCGCGGGATCAACATCAGGCGCGATTACGACGTGAGCCTGCCGGCCACCGTCGGTCATCTCGAGCAGCTCATTCAAGCGCTGCTCAACATCGTGAGAAATGCCGCGCAGGCTTTGCGTGACGAAGGCACAATTGTTTTGAAAACACGTGCCGCGCGCCAAGTAACGCTCGGCAAAAAGCGGCATCCTCTGGCGATCATGATTCAGGTGATCGACGATGGCCCGGGAATTCCGGAGTCGATCGAGGACAAGGTCTTTCATCCGCTGGTTTCCGGGCGCGAAGGCGGAAGCGGTCTCGGACTCGCGCTGGCGCAGGAGCTGATTCACCAGCATCACGGCGTGATCGAATGCGAAAGCCGACCCAAGGATACGTGCTTCACCATCTTGCTTCCGGCCCTTCAAACATGAATCTCGATTCTTTGCGCGGAGGCGCTGAGGTCTGGATCGTTGACGACGATCGCTCGATTCGTTGGGTGTTCGAGAAAGCCCTCGCGCGCGAAGGAATCGCTTTCCGCTCCTTCGCCTCTTCGACTGAAGCGCTTTCGGCGCTCGCCGGTTCAGCGCCAAGAGTTTTGGTCTCCGACATTCGCATGCCGAACGGCTCCGGAATCGATCTCATGCACGCGCTCAAGGAAAAACATCCAAACCTGCCGGTCATCATCATGACTGCGTATTCGGACCTCGAATCGGCGGTGTCGGCTTTCCAGGGCGGCGCGTACGAGTATCTCGCCAAGCCTTTCGATGTCGAACATGCGGTGGAGCTGATTCAGCGTGCGCTCAAAGAGCGGGGCGCCCAAGGATACGTGGACGAGAGCGCCGACGACGGCGTGCAAATTCTTGGACAGGCGCCGGCGATGCAGGAAGTTTTTCGCGCGATCGGCCGGTTATCGCAATCGCATGCGACCGTCCTCATCATGGGGGAATCGGGAAGCGGCAAGGAGCTCGTCGCCCGCGCTTTGCATCGCCACAGCCCGCGCGCTGCGCGACCTTTCATCGCGATCAATACCGCCGCGATTCCCAAAGAGCTGCTCGAGTCCGAGCTCTTCGGACATGAGCGCGGCGCTTTCACCGGAGCGCAAAGCGCCCGGCTCGGGCGTTTCGAACAAGCCGACGGCGGGACTTTGTTTCTCGATGAGATCGGCGATATGCCGGCGGACTTGCAAACGCGGCTGTTGCGCGTTCTATCCGAAAGCCAGTTCTATCGCATCGGCGGCCAGTATCCGATCAAGGTCAACGTGCGGGTCATCGCCGCGACACATCAGTCGCTCGACGAGAGGGTCAAGCAGGGACTGTTCCGTGAAGATCTGTTTCATCGTCTGAACGTCATTCGTCTAAAGCTTCCCGCCTTGCGCGAGCGGGCCGAAGACATCCCGCTGCTCGTCAAGTATTTCTTGCAGAGAAGCGCCAAACAACTCGGCATCGAGCCAAAGAGAATGGCGGAGGCGACGCTCAAGTTTCTAAGCGCGCACGAGCTTCCCGGGAACGTCCGGCAACTCGAAAACATCTGTCATTGGCTGACACTGATGGCCCCTGGTGCGGTCATCGAGATTCGCGACCTCCCCGATGAGCTCAGAGGCGCGCCGCGGGACGGGGCTGCGCAAGACTGGATCTCGGCGCTTGAAAGAGAAGTGCAAAACGCGCTCGCGCGCGGCGAAAAAAACCTGCTGCCCGGCTACAGTCGCGAATTCGAGAAAGCGCTCATCTTGAAAGCGCTAGCACATACCGGAGGTAGACGCATCGAGGCCGCGCACCTGCTGGGCATGGGAAGAAACACGCTGACGCGCAAGATTCAGGAACTCGGTCTTGACTCAGAGGATTGAAGGCTGGAGGCGAAGGTCGATCAGCCTTGGTCAATGCCGTGCTCAACGCCGCCGTTTCGAGCGCATCTCCTCGATCTCAAGCGGCGCGGGCCGCGCACAAACATTCCCCTGGACATAGTCCACGCCGAGCTTTTTGAGTTGCGATAGAACGGCTTCGCTCTCGACGCATTCCGCGACGGTTTGCACTCCGAGCACTTCGGAGACACGGCAGATGACTTCCAAGGTGCGCGCATTTTCCTCGGCGAGTCCGCTGTCAATCTTCAGAAAATCCACCGGCAGGCTCTTTAGGTTTGAGAGAGATCCGGTTTCGGCGCCAACGTGGTCGAGCGCGAAGCGAAAGCCGTCGCCTTTCAGCGCCCAGAAAAAATCGAGCGCCTGGGCAAGATTGGTCAAGGCCGCCGATTCGGGGATTTCGAAGCAAATCGCTTGTGGCGGCACCTTGTGCTTCTCGCTCTGCTTGCGCACGAATTGAACGATGCCGGCCGATTCGAGCGTCGATGCCGCGATGTTGATCGTCCACACGCCTCCCTTGCCCACTCTGCGATACGCCTCGAAAGCGTTGGCGATCACCCAGCGATCGAGATGCGGCATCAGGTTGTAGCGCTCGGCGGTCGGCAGGAAACGCAGCGGCGGAATCAACTGGTTACCCGAGCCAATCATACGGACGAGGATTTCCGAGTGCGCCTTGCCGCTCGAGCGCAGAGCGAAGAACGGCTGGGCGAATAGCGTGAGCCGATCCTCGAGCAGTGCTTCGGAAACTTGATTCACCCAGCGCATTTCTCCCCGTCGAAGCGCGAGTTCGAGGTCGCTGGTATCGAAAATCTTAAGCCGGTTGCGGCCTACCTCCTTGGCGGCATAGCACGCGGCGGCAAAAGCCGAGAGCATATTCGCGGCGGTCTCTGAACGCGGCGCTAGCGCGGTCACGCCGACGCTCGCGCCGACGCGGTAGCTCGCGCCGCGCCACGTAAAGCGAAAGTCTTTGATCGCGGCGAGAACGTCGTAGCCGATTTTGCAGGCGCGCTCGACGGGACACGCCTCGAGAAGGAGCGCGAATTCATCGCCCGCAAGCCGTGCCAGAGTGTCGGAATCGCGCTGGCACACTCGCAAGCGCAGTAGCTCGGCGATTTCGCGCAGGAGCTCGTCTCCCGCGAGATGTCCGCATTGGTCGTTGACAACTTTGAAGCCGCTCAGGTCGGCGTGGCATAGCGCGTGCTGCAGACCCTCGTTCATCGCACTCGCGATCGCGCGGTCGAGCCTGCGCTCGAACTCGTGTTTGGCGACCAGGCCAGTCAAGGGATCGTAGTGTTCCAGCGGAACTTGCCGCGGCGCTTCACGCGGGTGCGAGGTGTCATGAAGAATCACCAGCGTTCCCGAGGTCCGCGCGTGCGAATTGACGATCGGCGCGACGTGCCCGGTCACGGCAAAATCTTTGCCGCTACGGCAGACGAGCGCCGCGCCGGTTTCGAACGGCACTGTGCGCGCGTGCTTCAACGCCTGCTCGACTGGATTGCAAATCGGTTCGCGAGTCGCGGGATTGACGAGCCTGATTACTCGCGCCGAGTTGATGCCGCGTGTTTCGGCTGAACGCCATCCGGTCAATCTTTCGGCCGATGGATTGAGGTAAATGATTCGCCCGCCGGCGTCGGTCGTAAGCGCGGCGTCCTTGAGCGCTGCCAACACGTAGGCCGCGACGCGAGAGCGATCGTCGCCGTTGGCCGTACCCATTTGCTCGACAAGGTGTTTCAGCATCTCAGGCGAAAAAGAATTGTCAACGAGTGAGAGGCGCAAGATTCACGCCTGGCTCGGAGGACAGGGGACTGAAGACCGAGGACAGGAAAACCCGAAGAACAAATGATCGGCGTCGAAGACCGCGAACCGAAAAACGAGTGGAACGATCAGCGCCCCGAGGTCAAGATTTCATCATGCCGCGGCGGCGGCGAGAGAAACTAAGTCAGCAATCGGAGCGGCGCGATCAGCGGCTGTTTATCCTCTTTGGCGCGCAACGCGCTTTGCGCAATCCAGGCATCGAGCGGCGCCGGTTGGCCGCCGATATAGCCTTGCGCGTAGTTCACGCCGAGCTCCTTCAGTTTCTTCAGCGCCGCGGGGCTTTCGACGCGCTCGGCGATCGTCTCCAATTCCATTCCCCGCGCGATTCGGCAAATCGCTTCAACCATGCTCAAGCTCACTTTGTCGCTCAAGATATCCTTAATCAATTCGCCGTCGATTTTCAGGTAATCAAGCGGCAGTGTTTTTAGATAGGAGAAAGAGCTCATTCCGGCGCCAAAATCGTCGAGCGCGAAGCGATAGCCGTCCATCTTCAAGCCCCAGATGAAGTCCATCACCTGCGCCATGTGCGCGGAGGCTTCCGTCTCGGTAATCTCGAAACAGATCGCTTGCGCGGGAACTTTGTGTTTTGCGCTTTGCTCGCGAACGAAGGCGACGATTCCGTCGCTGCCCAGCGTCGCCGCCGAAACGTTAAGCGACAAAGTGCCGCTCGAATTACCTTCCGGGTACAGCTTGCGGTAGGCCGCAAAGGCTTCGGCGATCACCCAGCGGTCGAGCTGCGGCATCAGGTTATAGCGCTCAGCCGCGGGAATGAAATGCGCGGGCGGAATCAACTGGTTCGTCGCTCCCACCATGCGCACGAGAATTTCGCAATGCCGCTCGGAAGTCTTTAAGCCATTGAGCCGCAGCAGCGGCTGAAAAAACAAGGTAAAGCGATTCTGATCGAGCGCGGCGCTGATCTCGTTCACCCAACGCATCTCGCCGAAGCGAGCAGCGAGCTCCGGGTCGCCGCTCTGGTAGACCTGGATTCGATTGCGGCCTTTCTCCTTCGCCGCGTAGCACGCAGTATCCGCCGCGGAAAACACGCTCGCCAGATTTTTGGACGCGGCGGTTATCGCCGTCAGCCCGATACTGGCGCCCACGGTGAACGTTCTACCCTGCCACTCAAAGCGAAAATCCTTGACCGCTCCCAGCACTTCGTAGGCAATTTTTTGCGCCTGGCTCAACGGGCACGACTGCAACAGCAAGCCGAATTCATCTCCGCCCAGCCGCGCCAGGGTATCGCCCTCCCGGCGGCACACTCGCTCCTGCAACAATCGTGCAAGTTGGCGCAGCAGTTCATCTCCGGCGCTGTGTCCGCAAGTGTCATTCACGACTTTGAATCGGTCCAGATCGATGTAGCAAAGCGCGTGCTGCGAGCTTTGCGTCCGCGCGCTAGCCAGCGCGCGTTCGGCGCGTTGTTCGAATTCGCGGCGATTGATGAGGCCAGTCAACGGATCGTGATGGGCCGCGTGCG
>JBOIGA010000090.1:0-11487 GCA_050741875.1 Burkholderiales bacterium | reverse complement strand
CTTGCCTGCCGCCAGTCTCCGGTGCTATATGTTGCAACTGCAATCGCGGTCACTTCCATGGGCAAACTTTGCACTTTCATTCTCGCCGCGCTGCTGCTTTCTGCCTGCGCTTCGACCCGGACCTATTCCCCCGTGGGAAACGGCGAACCAGCGCCGAAAAAGATTCTGCTGCTTCCTCCCGAGGTCCGGATGCAGGAAATTTCAGCCGGCGGGATCGCTGAAACGGTCGAGGAGTGGAGCAAGAAAGCCAACGAAAACCTGATCGCCGCGCTGAAGCAGGAAGTGGATGCGAAACAGATGTTCGAGATCGTCGAGATGCCCGCGGTTTCGGAAGCCGAGCGGGAGATTGTCGATCAGCACATCGCCATGTACGAAGTCGTGGCGACGAACGCGTATCAGTTCGGCATGCTGCGCGACGGCTCATGGACCGAGCGGGCGCGGGACTTGAACTACACCATCGGCCCCGGTCTCGAATTCCTGGCGGAAGAAACCGGCGCCGATGCCGCGCTTTTTCTGGTCGGGCTCGATATGGTCTCGACCACCGGCAGACGCGTAATGATCTTCGTCACGACCTTGATGTTCGGCTTGCCGGTAATTCCCCCGGGATTTTCCTACGTCGCCGCCGGCCTCGTTGATCTACACACGGGAAAACTTCTGTGGCAAAGCTACGATTATGGCATCGGCCGCCTCGATTTGCGCGAACTTGGCGATGCGAGAAGTTTAACAACCTCGGTTCTCGAAACTTACCCCGGAACCGAGCCAAAAAAATGAGATTCGCGTTCGCTCTTTTTCTCTGTCTGGCGCTGACGCCGCTTTTCGCCGAGACGATCGCGCCTTATCCAAACGCGGCGGCTTTGGACAACATTTCCGAAGAAGAAAATCGCATCTGGAACGAAGGCGAGGAATTCGACGAACAGCTCAAGCGCTCGGGATTGATCAACTCAAACGACGAAGTGACGAAGTACGTTCAGGGCGTAATGGACAAGCTTTTCCCCGAATTTGACCGCAAGATCCGCGTGCAGGTCTTGAAGTCCCCTTATCTCAACGCCTTCGCGCTTCCCAACGGCAGCATTTACATCAATCAGGGACTGCTTTCGCGCTTTGAGAATGAAGCGCAGCTCGCGACCGTGCTCGCGCACGAGGGAACGCACTTCACCCATCGGCATGGTTTTCATCTGCAGCGGACGGTCAAGACGGCGAGCCTCGTCAATCTGGTTACGCGACTGATGGGTCTGCCGCAGCTGGTTGAGCTGGTGATCATCTCCTCGATGCTCGGCTATACGCGCGAGCTTGAAACCGAAGCCGACAACGAAGGCTACAAACGCGTGGTGGCGGCGGGCTACGACGTGCACGAAACGCCGAAAGTGTTCGAACACCTCGTTCGCGAGTTGAAAGCCGCCGACGTGAAAGAACCTTTTTTCTTTTCAACCCACCCGAAGCTGCAAGACCGCGTGGACAATTTCAAGAAGTTGAGCGAGGGAACGCCCGATGGTGGAATCGTTCGCGAGCCTGAATACGTCGAGCACGTGACCGACCTGCGGCTGGCCAATCTGCAAAATGAGCTCACCCACGGGCGCTCGAAGCATGTGCTGCTCGCGCTTTGCGATGAAGAGCGGCTTTCGGACTATCCGCCCTCGGTGCACTACTACATCGGCGAAGCCTATCGTTTGCGCGGCGCGCAAGGCGACGAAGTGTCGGCCGAGATCGCGTATCTCAAGGCGCTCGAACAGGCGCCGAATTTCGCCGCGACGTACCGCGCGCTTGGAGTGCTCTACCTGAAGCAGAAGGACTATGCGCACGCGGCGCCGCTGTTCGAAAAGTATCTGGCGATGGCGCCGGAGGCGAAAGACCGCGAATACGTCGTCCATTATCTCGAGCGCGCGAAGAATGGCGGAGCGCCGAATTGAAGGATGAGGGATGAAGGATGAAAAAAACCGCAGCGTTGCTGGTGTTTTTGCTCGTTGGGTGTTCAGCGTGGGATGTTGCGAAAGAAGACGACCTCACCTATGGACCGGGAGATTCGTACACCGTGGAGCTGCCGAGCGGCTGGGTGCGTTTTCGCGCCGAGCGCAAATCGTTGATCCTGACTCGCGACGGCTACACGCTGCAGCAGATCATCATCGTCAAGAAGGACGGCAAGGACGCTTTCCCGAGAACAAAAAAAGAAGTGAGTGAATCGCTGTTGCCTTCCGAGCTCGCCGAGATTCAGCTGGCGGAAATCAAATCGGCGAACGAGCTTACGGGAAACCTCGAAGTCCTCGAAAATACGCTTGCGACCTTGAGCGGGAAGATCGGCTACAAACTACACGTGCGCTTCAGAAATGCGCGCGGGCTTCCCTACGAGCAATTGATCTACGGCTTCTGCGACAAGGACATTTACTACGCGATGGGATTCGCCGCGCCCACACTTTATTACTTCGATCATCACAAAGCCGAGTTCGAACAGATGGTCGAGACTTTCAAGCTGAAGAAAAAAGAAGGTTAGCGCGGGCGTAGCCGTTCCGCCACGCGCACCAGCTTCGCGCTGATTTCCTGGACTCGCTCCTGTTGTTTTGCATCTTTGAGATTTCCCGAAGCTTCGAAGGCTTCCATCGCTTTCGAAACGGCGATTTGATCGGGAAGGACGAGAACCCCGATATTGCTCAGGATCTGACGCAGCGCGAAAAGTCCGCGCAAACCGCCAAGCGCTCCTGGAGACGCTGACATGATCGCCGCCACCTTGCCGGTGAACGCAACGAGGTTCGGCTCATTGGGTTGAGGCCGCGAGACCCAGTCGATCGCATTTTTCAACACGCCCGAGACGCCGCTGTTATATTCAGGCGAAGCGATGAGGAAAGCATCGCTTTCAATCATCGCGCGTTTAAGTTGTTTGGCCTTCGCGGGCAGGCCGCTGCTCGCTTCGAGATCGCCGTCGTAAAGCGGAAGCGCCAAATCCTTGAGCTCGACTTTCGTGACCTGCCCGCCCGCGCTTTCCGCGCCCGCAATCGCAACCGCGAGCAATTTCTTGTTGAACGATCCTTCGCGAGTGCTGCCGGCGAACGCTAGGATTTTGACGCTCATCTTCCCTTGTCCAGGCTGAAGGTTCCCGCGCCATAGGCGATGATGTAAAGCATTCCGCCCATAATGCACAGATTCTTGAAAAATGAGTTGAACTGGGCTTGGATTTGCGCCGCATCGACCGCCCAGAACGGATGAAAGATAAGCGTAACTGGAATCAGAAACACGAAAATTGCCGCCGCCGCCCAACGCGCTTTCCAGCCGAGGATGAGCAAAATTCCACCGCCCAGTTCGATCAAGATCGTGAGCACGAGGAGCGGCTCGATGTACGGCAGCCTTTTGGTCGCCATGTAACCCGCGGTCTGCTCGAAGCCGCCGATTTTCTTGTACCCCGAGATGACGAAGATCGTCGCGAGCAAAATCCTTCCGATAAGCGGCAGTAACGCGTTCATTCCTTAACTCCCCGTCCAAGGTTTTAACTAAAGCGGCATCTGCCCAGCCGCGCGCGGCCAGCCGTGTACTTCTTTTCTTCTTTCGCGAAAGTCAGCATCTCTTCCATCAAAGGTTCTTTCGACTTCGGATCGGCAACCAGCGCGCGAATTTGATAAATGCCCCCGGGAAGCGCCTCGGACAACGTGAAGACGTAGACCTTGTTGGCGAATTGCTCATAACGCGCCTTTTCCGCCGCCGAGGCGTAAGGCGTAATTTTGATCTCGCGTCCCTCGACTTCTTTTCCGGCGTAAAGAAACTTCATCGGCCGCACTTCGGCGTCATCGGCCAAGGCGTTACGAATTTGTTTCTGGAAATAGCGCCAGTGTCCTTTGGTCAGCCTCTGCATCTCGTGAATATCTCGCTCGAGGAAAAACAGTAGAACGGGATTGCCTTGCGCTTCGTCCAAAGGCTCAAAATGTTGGTGGTTGTCGCCAGTCAAATACTCCGAGCTCACGGTCTTGAAGCCACCGGGCTTGACCTTATCAATGTTGATCTTGACTTTGTCTTCGAAGCCCTCTTCGTGCGTGCCACGTTTCTTGAAGGTGTAATGCAGAGCCTGGGGCTCCTTGATGGCGCTCAGATGATTCGTCTCGAACAACAGAACTTCCGCCTCGGAATGCTTTTCAGCCGCGAACGCGGCGTTCAATCCGAGAAACAGGACAATCGAAAAAATAGCTTTCATGGAAGATCGCTCAAAAAGATTGACGGTCAGTCTGACCGTCTATTGCAGGGAAAAATTCCGGGAAAATTCTTGCGCGAGATGACGATCGAGCCCGGCCAGCACGTCTAACGCCTCCTGCGCCTTGCCTTTCTGCCCGTCTCGAAGATAGGAAGCACCCAGAGCGTACCAAGCCTCGGGATATTCACGCGATAACTCGACGGCGTGACGGTAGGCATCAATCGCGGATTTGTCCTGGTTAAGGTTGAAATGCGCATGGCCCAGCATGAGCCATGCGTTCGCATTCGTAGTCTCCGACTGCGTCCAATCTTTCGCTAGATTCCGCAGGTCTTCCCATTTGCCTTCGGATTCCAGGGTCACGGCGCGTAGAAAATAGGGCTGCTCCGAGCTGCTTTGCTGCCAGAAAGGCGTGCCCGAAGGCAGCGGTTCAATCTCGGTTGCCGCGCCATTGTTCATGGACTCATAGATCCAGTGCACCGGAAGCGAAAAGTGATATGACGCTCTTTGCCGGTTCTTGAAACTGATGAGGCCGATCAACCTGCCGTCGGTGTCGAACAGTCCTCCGCCGCTCGCGCCGGATTGAAAAGAGGCCGTGCTCTGGATCACTGCTCCGCCGTCGAAGTCATAAAGCGCTTTGACTTCACCTCCCGAGAAACGCGGCCCGATGCCGCCTTGGTAGCCCAACGCCATCACCGGTTGCCCGACTCGCGGCTTGGCACGGCTGATTTCGACCACGGGTAAATCGGCATTGGGAGCTAGCAGAACGCAGACATCGTGCTTGAGATCGCTCTTCTGGGCGCGCACCTGGTAGTTCGCTCCGGCTTTGACAATGTCAATTCGTTGCGCATCACGGGTGACATGACAATTGGTGACGATCGCTCCCGGCGCGATCATCACTCCCGAGCCGACAGCGGTTTTGCCGTTGCCGTGCGCCTCGATTTTGACCACACTCGGCGCGAGCTTGTGAAAGAGCGCGAAATCAATGTCGGCGCCGGCCGCGCAAGGAAGGACCAGCCCCAATATTAGCAACGAGCGCGGCTTCACCCCAAGCTTCACTGGGGAGAGCTCGCGGCCTTGCTCGGTTGTTCCAGCAAAGGTACGTTGTACTCGGTCAGGATTTGTTCGATCCCGGCTTTGTTTTTCTCGAGCAGCGTTTGCACCTGCTCGTGCCATTCCTTCTCTCCGCGGCGCACTCCCATGGCGATCGCATAATCCATTTTTATCCCCGGGGTTTCATTCGGTTTGAAGGGAACGACCTCTATCGGCACTGAACTCTTTTTTGCGAAGTATCCTGCGATCGGCCCCCATTCCATGGCGATGTCGATCTTTCCCTCAACCAAATCCTTCTCAACCATCTCGCCAGGATAGCGGTCGGGATCTCCGGTTTGCAGCTGGTACGGTACAGCCTGTTCGAATAAATTGTTTTTCAAGAGCCAGTCGGCTACCGGCGTTCTCCCGACGACACCGATCTTGAGCGATTTCAGCTTGTCGGGAGGCAGTTTCGTTAAATCGTCGGGAGTCTTAATGGAATCAAGGCCTTTTCCCTTCACGTAGGCAAGCGCATAGGTGGAACGGTAGTAGGGCTTGGTGTTGACAGTCATATCGCTATCGGGAGAGACGCCCAGCACCAGATCGCACTTGAATCTGTTGGTTTCGGGATCGCGGGCACGGAGAGTGTTGCGGATGAAACCCATGCGCTGGGGAAACCAGGCATATTCGACTTTCCAGCCGAGATCCTTGGCGAGGAGTTCCGCGATTTTGTTTTCATATCCCTCCTTGTTCTTGTTCGAAAGCGGAAGGTTATTGGGGTCAGCGCAGACTCGCAGCACCTTGTCGTCTTGCGCGGCAAAAGCAGGCAGCGCCGCGAGACAAATGAGAGTGACGATCAATTTACGCAATTTGTGTCTCCTCGAAAAATCTCCCTGCCTCAATGCCCGGCACCCCTTCACCGAAAACGATCACTGCAACTTGTCCAGACTCTTGCCCCAGATCTTGCCGTCCGAACGTCCCTTGAGATACGAGTAGATGTTATCCACGTTCTTCGCGATCTTCTCATCTGTCTTGAATCCCGCCATCAATGTTCCCGGCTTGCCGTTAAGAATGATGTTCGTGACTTCGTCCTTGGATAATTTCTTCAGGTTCTCGACAAGATTCGAGCCGCCGCCCATGCCACCGGTCGCGTCACGGCCATGGCAGGGAACACAGACGTTGGTATAGAGCGCATAGCCCTCATAGGTTTTCGCGTCAACTTTTTTGCCGTCTTCGCTCACTTTATAAGGAGCGTCTCCAGCGGCGGCGGCTTGCGCAGGTTTATCTTTCGGAGTCTCGGCAGCTTTGTCCTTCGCCGCTTCGGCGGCTTGCGCGGGCTCCGCTTTCGGAGCTTCGGCGACCTGCGCGGGCTGGGCTTTTGGGGCTTCGGCGACCTGCGTGGGCTTGGTCGCGGATTCAGCTTGCGGTGTTGGTTTGGCGGCCGCGGTATCTTTGGCGGTGCGGTCGGGAGTTTCATCGGCACACGCCGCGGTGGTCATCATCATTGTTATGAACGCTAGTGATAGTTTTGTCATTCTATTTTCCCTCTGAACAAATTCATTGAACAAAAAACTACTGGCACCCCAACCTTAGTCAGGATGCCAGTATTAAAGTTTAACAGCCTACTTCGGTTGACCGATTATTTACCGGGTAAGGCAAATACGGTCATCGTGCCGCCCAAGTCGGTGTACTTGGACAATTCCTTGTAACCACCCACCGCGCCTAAGCCGTCGGTGTCTTTTTCAAGGCCGGCGGCCAAGCCGATACCAGCCCACCCGCCGATGCCGGAGAGTACGCCGATGTATTGCTTGCCACCATGTTCCCAAGTATTGACGTTACCGATGATGCCGGAGGGCGTCTTGAACTTGTATAGTTCCTTGCCGATGTTCGCTGCGTCCACGCACTTCAAGTAGCCTTCCAAAGTGCCGTAGCAAGCAATTCCGCCGTCGGTAGTCAAAACACCTGACCATACGGAGAATTTCTCGGGTTTGGACTGTTCGATCTTGCCCGTGCCGGCGTTCCAGGTAATGAAGTTACCCATGCCGCCATGGCTTCCGGGAGCCGGGTACATTGACAAGGTCGCGCCGACGTACGGTTGTCCCGCCGTGTATTCCACCTTGAACGGTTCATAGTCCATGCACACATGGTTGGTGGGCACGTAGAACAGTTTGTTGGTGGGGTTGTACGCTGCGGGTTGTTGGTCTTTGGTTCCCAACGCAGCCGGGCAAACGCCTTTGGTGTTTACATCCGGGCCATTTTGCGCCGTGCTGTATTTGGAAACGACCGCCGGACGGCCGGTCTTCATGTCAACGTGGGTTGCCCAGTTGACCTTCGGATCATATTTCTCGGCCACCAGCAATTCACCGGTTGCACGATCCATCGTGTAGGCAAAACCGTTGCGGTCGAAGTGCACCGCGACGTTGCGAGGCTTGCCTTTCACATTGATGCCGTCGGCCAGAATAACTTCGTTGACGCCGTCATAATCCCACTCGTCAAACGGAGTCATCTGATATACCCACTTCGCAACACCGGTGTCCACATCGCGGCCCCAAAGGGTCATTGACCACTTGTTGTCGCCGGGACGTTGCGACGGATTCCAGGTGCTGGGGTTGCCTGATCCGTAGTACAGCAGGTTAAGCTTCGGATCATAGCTGTACCAGCCCCAGGTCGCGCCGCCGCCGATCTTCCACTGATCGCCCTTCCAGGTCTTCAGCGAAGAATCTTTACCAACCGGCGCCATCTTGCCGTCCGTCCAGGCCATGGTCTTTTCCGGATCAATCAACATCTCAGCATCCGGTCCCATGCTGTAGCCTCTCCACACCATCTTGCCATCGGCGAGGTTGTAGGCCGAGATATAACTGCGAACGCCGAATTCCCCTCCGCTAATGCCTGTGATTACTTTGTCTTTGAAGACGTGGGGAGCATTGGTGTTGGTCGCGCCAACTTTGGGATCGCCGTTCTTGACTTTCCACAGTTCCTTGCCGGTCTTGGAATCCAAAGCGACCAGATTCGTGTCAGCCTGTTGCAGGAGAATCTTGCCTTCGCCATACGCCAAACCACGGTTCACCGTGTCGCAACACATTACGGGAATCACGGATGGGTCTTGCTTCGGCTCGTATTTCCAAGCGATCGTTTGATCATCCAGGTTGATCGCGAATACTTTATTGGGAAAAGCGGAGTGGATATACAGCTTGCCATCGCCGGGTACCAACGGGCCACCTTCGTGACCACGCAGTACGCCAGTGGAGAAGGTCCACGCCACTTGCATTTTGCCTACATTATCCTTATTGATTTGTTTCAACTTGCTGTGCCGGGTATTGGCGAAATCGCCTGCCGGAGCAGCCCAGTTCTTGGGATCCGCCATGCGTTTTGCCAAATCCTGGTTGGCCAGCGCCGTGCCCGAAAATGCCAGGGCCAACGCCAGCGCTACTACTTTGGGTTTGCTTACCATAGAACTTCCTCCTAAAAGGACAACAGAAAAGAAGCGTTTGTTGGTATGACGCCTCAATAATTTCAATCACCAAGGGCTGAAGATTGTTAATCACCGAGGTCCTCGGCGCGACTTCGTGGGTCGTCGAGGAGCTTGCAATATAGAAGAATTTTTTTTTGGAAGCAAGAAAATTTCACGCGAAGCTTTGTCGTTAATCGGAGACAAAACAAAGACTTTGCTGCGCTGCGAAACGCGTGGATTCGACTATCATGTAATGGAGACTGCACCGAAGGAGGACGCCATGGAAAGAACAAAAGACGAAAAAGTGTATAGCGACGAGGAGGTGCGCGAACGACTCGCCAAAGAACTTCCACATTGGTATCTGGAAGACGGCTGGATTCGCCGCAAGTATCGAACGAGTGGATGGAAAGCGACGCTGATGGTGGTAAATACCGTCGGGCATCTCGCCGAAGCCGCCTGGCATCACCCGGACCTGACTGTCTCCTATGCCTTTGTCATCGTCAAGCTGGTCAATCACGCGGCCAAGGGAATCACCGACAAGGATTTCGAGCTCGCCAAAAAAATCGAGAGCGTGGTCCAGTGGCAGCCAGGGCGCGAAGGCGGCGCGCTTCCCGGCACGCCTAACGACGACGCCCGGTTCAAGTATTTGAAGTACGACGAAGTCGCGTAAGCGGCAGCGAAAGCATGAGCGCGAGCGCTGCGAAAACCCAGCGCAGATCGGAGTCGGCTGGCGCTCTACGCGCAAGCGCCGAAGTCTCGATTGCCTCGGCGAGAGGGCCGTCGAGCCGTTGGTAATTCAGCTCGGCCTGACGGGCGAGCTCGATCAGGTGCGTTTCCTTAAGCGCCGAGAGGTGCTCGGTCCCCGACCGTTTCTGAATCGCGATCGGTTTACCCTCGCTATCCACCATGCCTTCTCCGCTTCCGCCTCTTCCGAGACTAAGCGTATCCGTTTGCAAGACTTCATCGGCGCTCCAGTAACCGAGCGGCTTGCCGTCGGGGCCGAACTTGGGGATCGGTGAAAGACTCAGCGCGCCCACTCCCGCGATCAGTCCGGGAACACGATCCTCACCCAATTTCGGCCGGTGCTGAGAGTGCAGAGGCGGAGCTTCGTGGCCATCGGTGATGAAGACGAGCGCTGAGTCGAGCCCCTTCGCCAGCCGTAACGTGAAATTCAATCCCTTGGCGATTTCGCTCGCACCCGCCCACGCCATCTGCCCATTGATTCTCATGAGCGTGCCCGCCAGCTCCTGGTAATTCGCGCAGACTTCGACTGGGGAGAGCAACAGAAAAGCGCGGTATTCGGTAAAAATAGCCAGCCCTACTTCCGAGCCGCAAGGAAGATCGAGGAGTGCGCGGGAAATCGAGCGTTTGGCGAATTCGAACCGAGACACGGGCCCGCCTTCCCAAGCACGATCGACCGTGTTCATACTCTGGGTGATATCGAGCACGATCAATGCGCGGTAACTCTCGCGCATGAACGCGGCGGACGGGTAGGCAAATGTCAACGCGAGCAGAGCGCAGACGGCGACCCATCTCATTGTCTTCATGGCAGGCCAAGGGTGAAGCCGCGCATCGTTGTGACGGCTCTTTCGGCGTCGGGATTCCGCCCAATGGTTTCGCCCTCGACCGCTTCTGGCGCGAGCTTGAGCGCACGCTCCAGGTTGTACTTGGCGTCCCAATGCCTCGGCGCCTCACGCAGGACGCCGCGATAACTCTCCTTCGCCAGTTCGAAAATAGGCAACCCACGCTGATTGCCCTCTGTCTTCGCGATCTCGATCGCCTGACGAAGCAGGATGTTTGCGCCGTTGTATTGCGCTGAGAGTTTCAGCCGGCCTCGCACGCGCTGGTAGAGGCCGAGCGCGGCCTGGCTCTCCCCTTTGCGGTCGGCGAGATACGCTTGCGCGAACACGATTTCGCCACGTTCGCTTTCTGCCGCGGGCGCGCCGCCTTCCGCGATCGTCCGGTTGATCGAATAAAGATCGACCAGGCGATAACCCTCGACCGCAATCACCAGAAAAAGCAGGACCAGAATCACCTTGAGCGCGCGGCTCATTTCCATTCCTTCAGCGTAACAAGCGAAACCGTTCCGAGTACGAGACTCGCGACGAGCGCGGCGCCAAAAAACCATTGCGACAAGTCGCGCTTCGCCAGCACTTCGGTAAAACGAATCGGCATGTTTTCGAGGCGTCCGACTTCGGCAATCGCGCTTTCCATCGCCTGCGGGTTTTCCGCCTCGAACGCCTGATAGGGCGTGCCGATGGCTTGGAAAAATTTGTGCAGAAAGTACTCCGGAATCGCCTCCGCCACGGCGAGCGCGACGTCGGGGTTCAACCCAGGACTTCGGAACGAGCGCAGATAGATCCAGTACAGCGCGACCTTGTGCTGCTTCATCGAGCGGGCGATGCGGGCGCGCGTTTCGGCATCGATGTGCGCGCCGCCATCCGAAACGAGCAAAATCACGCGCGAACCCTGGTAAGGGCGGGCAGCGAAAAGCTCGAGCGCGGCTTCGAGCGCTCCGCCGATTTCGGTATCGGCAAGCCCCTTGCCTTCGTCCCCGGCGGCGATTGCCGCCTGGATAACCGCCTGCTTCTGGGTGAAATCGAGAACCGGCATCGGCAAGGTGCTGAAAACCATCATCGCGAACAGATCCTGCGTTCGCTTTTCGGCGAATTCAGAAAGCAGCCGCGCCGCTGCGTGCGCTTTAGTCACGAATTTTGTGTCGGTCCACGGCCGGTTGTCCTTGGTCGAGCGAAACGCCTGATCCATGCTGCGGCTTCGATCGAGCAGCAGCACGATTTCAGCACCTCGCCCGACTCGCTCGACCGGCACTTCCAACAAC
>JBOIGA010000089.1:7056-11505 GCA_050741875.1 Burkholderiales bacterium | reverse complement strand
CCCCCGAAGCACTCTCCCGCACTTTCCAGGCTCAAGGCATCTGGTTTCAACTTGTTTCGATCGCCGAGCAGAATTTCGCCATGCGAAGACGCCGCGCGATCGAAAAAGAGCGTGGCATCGCCGGAGTGCGCGGCACTTTCGCTTATGTCGTCGCCGAAGCGGCGAAGGGTGGAGTTTCCCCCGAGAAAATTCAAGCCGTGCTCAACGATTTGCGCGTGCGCCCAGTCATCACCGCGCATCCGACCGAGGCCAAGCGGGTCACTGTGCTGGAGAAGCATCGAAAGATCTATCGGCTTCTCGTCGAACTCGAATCACCGCGCTGGACTGCCCGCGAAAGAAGCGCGCTCGTCATCGCGCTCAGAAACGAGATCGAGCTCCTATGGATGAGCGGGGAGCTTCGGCTCACCAAGCCGACTCCGCAGCAGGAAGTCGCGTGGGGGCTTTATTTTTTTGACGAGACGCTCTACGACGCGGCGCCTGAGCTGTTGAGCAAAGTGGAGCAAGTGCTGCACGCGTATTATCCGGGAGAACAATTCACGATCTCCCCATTCTTCCAGTTCGGCGCCTGGATCGGCGGTGACCGCGACGGCAATCCCTTCGTCACCACTGAAGTTACGAAGAAGGCGCTCAATCAAAACCGGCTTGCCGTACTCCGGCGTTATCGCGCCCGTCTGGTCGAGCTTGCGCGAAATCTGTCGCTTACGGAAAACGCCTCGCCCGTGCCCGAAAGCTTCCGGCGCGCTCTCAACGAAACTTTGACCGCGGCGAGCGATGCCGAAGCGATCAGGGGCCGCAATCCGGGTGAGCTCTACCGTCAATATCTCGCGGTCATGCTCGCCAAGCTCGATTCAACGATAGCGAAAGGCTTCACCGGCAAGCCCTATGCGAACGCTGATGAACTCACTGCCGATCTTACGGAAATGGAAAGCTCGCTTATCGAGGCCGGTCACGATGCGCTGGCCCGAAGCTTCGTCGCGCCGCTTAAGAGACAGGTCGAAACTTTTCGCTTCAGCACGGTGCGCCTCGATCTGCGCGAAAACTCGACCATGACCAATCAGGCGGTCGCCGCTTTGGCCCGGACGCGGCTGGGCAAGGATCCCGAAGATATGCAGGAATGGCTGGCGGCGGAAATCGTCACTCCGCGCAGTTCCGAAGACGCCGTTTATGGCCTCCCGCCCGACGCCGCCGAGACGCTGTCGATGTTCAAGCTAGTGCGCGAGATGCGTGCGCAAGCTGACAGAGAAGCTTTCGGCACTTTCATCTTGAGTATGACCCGGAGCGTGACTGACATGTTGTCGGTCTACGTACTCGCCAAATACGCGGGACTCTTCTCCGATCCGGGTGGGGTCGAGCGCTGCACTTTGCCGATCGTTCCCCTGTTCGAAACTATCGAGGATTTGCGCGCGGCGCCAACGATCATGCGTGAATTGTTCGCCCGTCCGGTGGTCAAGCGCAGCGTGTTCGCGCAAGGCGGCATGCAGGAAGTGATGATCGGCTATTCCGACTCGAACAAGGACGGCGGCTTCCTGACTTCAAACTGGGAGCTTTACAAAGCGCAGAAAAAGCTGACTCAACTCGGCCTCGAAGCCGGAATTCCGATCGCGTTTTTCCACGGCCGCGGAGGATCGGTTTCGCGCGGCGGCGCGCCAACCGGACGCGCGATCGCCGCGCAGCCCGCGGGCTCGGTTCGAGGGCGAATGCGAGTCACTGAGCAGGGCGAAGTCGTGTCGTTCAAATACGCGAACCGCGGTACCGCCGCCTATCAAATCGAATTGCTCGCAGCGAGCGTCTTCGAACACGCGCTGAAAAGCGAAACGGAAGACGCGCTCGCCGAGAATTTTGAATTCGATGAAGCGATTGAAGCACTCTCCGGCGCGGGAATGGCGGCGTATCGCGGTCTCGTTGACCATCGTGATCTCGTCACTTATTTTCAGCATGCGAGCCCGCTCGAGGAGATTTCACTGCTCAATATCGGCTCGCGGCCGGCGCGCCGCTTCGGCGCGAAGACATTATCGGATTTGCGTGCGATTCCATGGGTGTTCGCGTGGTCTCAGAACCGCCACACCATCACGGGATGGTATGGAGTCGGCAGCGGCATTTCGGCTTTTCTGAAGGTGCGGAGCGATCGTGGTCAGGGTCTGTTGAAGCGCATGTTCAACGACTCCCGCCTGTTTCGTCTAATCGTGGACGAAGCCGAAAAGACCCTTGCCCAGGTTGATCTCGATATCGCCCGCGAATACGCCGCCCTCGTTCCCGACGGCGAAGTGAGAGACAGGATTTTCGCGCTCATCGAACAGGAATACCGCCTGACTGAGGAGATGTTGCTCGCGATTTCCGGAGACAAAGTCATCGCCGAGCGCTTCCCTGAATTTCGCGAGCGTCTCAAGAACCGCTTACCCGCGCTCAATCAGGTCAATCGCCAGCAGATCGCCATGCTCAAGAATTTCCGCGAATCGGCGGAGGGGGAAAGCAAAGAGCAATACCGCAAGGCGCTTCTGCTCTCGATCAACTGCATCGCATCGGGTTTGGGCGCAACAGGGTAAACGGCATGAAGCGCCACATAAAGGAAAAGAACAAGAAGGGGTTAAGTACGATTGCCCGTCGCAAGCTTCAGCGGCTTTCTAACGTGGTCTGGAAAGGAAAGAAACCGAAGCTTCCCAAGCTCATAAAGCTTCGCGGTAGAAAACTTGCATCACAAATTGTCCACGACAACCGCGATTGATTCTCTCGACTGGTCTGGGCGCTTGAACACCGCGAGTCGGTAGCCCTAAAGCTGCATCGCATCGAGCCTGAGCGAGGGATTAGAAGGACCAGCTAATGAGACGACTTGTCCCGGAGTTTCGAGGGCATCGCGTAATGATTGCTCAAGGCGTTCGGCCGTCCGTTCCACATAGCTGTAGGTCGGAAACGAGCCAGGGGTAAATACTTCAGTGATCTTAGGTGTCATCGCTTAGCTCACAAAAGACGTCGAGACCTGTCAGAAGTCCGATGCTGCCGCCGATATTGAGTAGACTGACAACCTATTTTATCGGACTGTCGAACAAGCGAGGGGATGAGATGTTGCACAAAGACACGTTCTCATTCTGCCTTCGAGACCAGATGAATGATGGAGGCGGGACTTGTGATCCAGAAGCCATCGAACGCTTCCGGCAGACGTTCAATCTCATCATGCTGCACGATTCCAGCCGACTTGAGATGCTTTGCAGCGCCGGGAACGTCTGTAGTTTTTGGCTCTAACCACAGTTCCGCCTGGCTCAAGTGGTCTACACGATCAATTCAAAGCTGATTCGCGCCGAATTCAAAAACGACGGAAGCAGAGTCTTTTTCGAGCGCCTTGAGGCCGATCACATCGCGGTAGAAGCGCACTGTCTCCTCCCACAGATGTGTCCGCTGCCTTTGAACAAAGCCTCTCTTTTCATTCTCACCTCTTGAAGTCGCTTCACCCTGCTGTCAGCCGCGACCGCTCACCCCTTCGAGCACCGTAATCATCGAAGACGAATCGCGCCTGGCGCCGCCTCTCGCCATCAGCGCGTTGAACGACTGCGCGGCGAGCGCTGCACCCGGAAGCGCGAGTCCTGAATCACGCGCGCATTCGAGCACGATGCCAATGTCCTTGTGATGCAATCGTGCTTCGACTCCCGGCTCGAAGTTCCGGCTGACCATTCGCGATCCCATCACTTCCAGCATCGTGCTTCCGGCCCATCCTCCGGCAAGCGCCTGCAGCACGTGCCCCGCATCTACACTGTTCGTGCGCGCGAACACGACCGCTTCGGCCACCGCCTGCATGTTTGCGACCACACAGAGCTGGTTGCACGCTTTGGTGATCATTCCCGCGCCGCTCTCGCCGATGTAGACGATCGTTTTACCGAGACATTCGAAAAGCGACTGTACGTGATCGAAGATTTCACGCTTGCCGCCGACCATGATCGAGAGGTTTGCGGCCCGGGCATTGGTCGGCCCGCCTGAAACCGGCGCATCGAGCATTTCGATTTTCTTCTCCCGCAAACGCTCCGCGAAATCGCGAGCGGGCTTGGGCGCGATCGTGCTCATGACGACAACAATCGTTCCTGCCTTCGCTCCATGAATCACTCCGCTGTCAGCAAACAAAACTTGCTCTACGTCAGCAGTGGTCGTGACCATGATGAACACAACTTCGCTTGCAGCCGCCAGATCGCGGGCAGTCGAATACGCGACAGCGCCATCGACAATCAAGTTGCTCAGCGTCTCCGGCCTGCGTGCGTACACGTTCATGGCGTGACCGGCGCGTATCAGGTTCGCCGCCATCGCCTGGCCCATGATGCCAAGGCCGATGAAACCTAACTTCATAGTGAGGAGTGAGGGGTGAGGAGTGAGGGGGAACCCCGGAGCACCGTTCCGGCGGCACGATCACCGTGACGCTTCATTCAATTTCTCCACGATAGTGAACATCGCCGACGAATCGAGCTCGCC
>JBOIGA010000089.1:0-7046 GCA_050741875.1 Burkholderiales bacterium | reverse complement strand
CGAGCGCGTTCATGTGCTGTGAAGCGAGCGCGGTGGCCGGTAACCCGACACCCAGATCGCGTGCAGTCTGCATAACGATGTGCAGATCTTTTTGATGCAGCTTGGCTTTGAATCCCGGTTTGAAATCGCGCGAAAGGATTCTCTGCCCATGCAGCTCGAGGACTTTGCTGTAAGCGAATCCACCCAAGAGTGCTTCTCTCACTTTGGCCGCGTCGACGTTGTTCCTGCGCGCGAGCATAAATGCTTCGGAGACGCCTTCGAGAGTAATCGCGGCGACGAGTTGGTTACACGCTTTCGCCACCTGCCCCGCGCCATGATCGCCGACGTGCACGATGTTCTTGCCCAAGGACTCGAACAGCGGCTTGACCTTCGCGAATACGCCGGGCTTGCCGCCGACCATGATCGAGAGCGTTGCATTGATCGCGCCGATCTCGCCGCCCGAAACCGGAGCGTCGAGCATCTCGATTCCTTTTTCGGCGAGCTTTGCCGCCATCGCGCGGGTTGCAACCGGCGAAATCGTGCTCATATCGACGACCACGGTTCCGCGCCTCGCGCCTTCGCCGCAGCCATCGCGTCCAAGGACGACATGTTCGACATCGGGGGTGTCGGAAACCATGACGAACACAATATCGACTTGCTTCGCCACTTCGCGCGGCGAGGCGCACGCGGTCGCGCCTGCGTCGATGAGCGGCTGCATCGCTTGCGCGCTCCGGTTATGCACGAACAGTGTGTGCCCGGCTTTCTTCAAATTGAGCGACATGGGTCGCCCCATGATTCCGAGACCGACAAAACCGACGTTCATAGAAACTCCTTAGCGAATCAGACCGAAAGCCAGCAAGAGCGGCAGCGACAGCCAGAACAAGAGGGTACTCCACCCGATGAGGAGCGCGGCGGCCGAGACATCGAGGCGAAAGCGATGGGCGAGTATCAGCAAGCCCATGAAGGTCGGGGTCGAAGCCTCGACCACCGCGGCATACTGCGCCTCGGCAATCGGCTTGAACAACGCGGCCGCCGCGAGCCACGCGAGCACCGGCACAAGGAATAATTTTACCGCCGCCACGGTGAGAATTTCGAGACGCGGAGCGAGTTTTCGCCACGGAATCGCCAGCCCCAAAACGAAAATCATGATCGGAATCGTCGCTTGGCCGATGAGCCGTGCGGCGTCGATCAGCGGTTTGTACGCCGTGCCGGTTTGCTGCAGAAGAACGCCGACCAAAAACGCCCAGATTGGCGGTAACTGAAAAAGGATGCGCCACACCGAGGGCTGCATTTCGGCTTGGCGATGCGAACCCAGACGGGTCGCGATCCAGACGCCGAGCGTCCAGATGAGCGGATTCATCATGAGCATGTCGGTGAATGCGGCGTAGCGCACCGCCCCCGCCCCGTAGAAAAAAATCAAAACCGGGACGCCGATGTTGAATGTGTTTCCAAACATGCCTCCCAGCATCAGCGCCGCGCGGGTTGTATCGGCAAGATCGCGGCCCAGCGCGGAGCGGTAAAGCAAGAGGTAGAGTATCCCGCATACGAAGAGCCCGCCGATCGCGACTAAAAACGGCACGCTCAGAAGATCGGTGGTGATCGGCGTGCTGGCCGCGGCGGCGAACAATATCGAAGGATAAAAAAGATACAGCACCAGCCGATTCAGCTGCGCGGCGAGATTCTCGGCGCTCGTGTCGCGAAACACTCTGTTCCAGATCGCGCCCGCGAGTACGAGAAGCGAAACCGGTAGCATTACCTGGACCATGAGGTCGAGGAGCTGGGATGACATCAGGACTGAGGATCGAGGATTGAGGATTGAGCTTTGACTTAGT
Source organism: Burkholderiales bacterium (assembly GCA_050741875.1). GTDB lineage: Bacteria > Pseudomonadota > Gammaproteobacteria > Burkholderiales > JBOIGA01 > JBOIGA01. The sequence goes on along the minus strand of JBOIGA010000089.1, from coordinate 5,235 downwards.
CCTTAGTCTTGTAACTTCGTGAACGGTAAGTGACTCTCACACCATTCCGCGACCGCGAGTAAATCGGCATCGCCCTGATATCGTCCGACGATCTGTAAACCGAGCGGCAGGCCGCGCTCGCCAAGCCCGGTGGGAACCGTAAGGGCCGGAACTCCACAAAGAGTCCAGATGGTACAAAAGGCGGGATCCCCGGTTGCCTGGAGACCCTCCGGCGCTTCTCCGGTCGCGGGCGGAGTGAGGATCGCGTCTACGTTTTGGAGGAAATCATCGAGCTCTTTTTTCAGTTGCGCCCGCAAAGTCAAAGCCGCGCGATAGCGGCGTTCTGAAACCGCTTCGCCTTCGTCGAGCGCAAGGTTCAAAGTTCCGCTCAAACCACTCCGGTGATTTTTGCGCAACGCGCGAAAAATGCGAGCGCCTTCGAACAGCATGATCGTGCGCAATGTCGAGTGCGCATCGTTGAATGAATCGGAAAGTTCTTTCTCGACAACTTCCGCTCCCGCTTCGCGCAGCAACTGAACGTCGTCGTCCAGCCTTCGTTGCTGATCCGGTTCCGCGAGATGCCAGACCGGCGAGCGAACCACGGCTAAACGCGGCGGCCGCGCCAACTCTTTGGGTTTCAAACTCTGGATGACGCCTAATGCTACGAGCGCCGCGTCGGCAACAGAGCGCGTGAATATTCCCGCAGTGTCGAGTGTCGGACTGAACGGCTGAGCGCCGTTCAGCGAAACCAGATTGTGACTTGGCTTGTAGCCGACAACCCCGCAGAAAGCCGCGGGACGAATGGTGGAGCCGTTGGTCTGCGTGCCGATCGCCGCCGGAACGAATCCCGCTGCGACCGCCGCGGCCGACCCGCTCGAAGAACCGCCGGGAGTGTGTTCGACGTTCCATGGATTCCGCGTCTTGCCGGGATGGAGAAAAGCGAACTCGGCGGTCACGGTCTTGCCAATGACGTACGCGCCCGCCTCTTCGAGTTTTCCGATCACTTGCGCGGAATGGTCTGGAACATAGCCCGCGTAAAGGGGCGAGCCGAATTCACACGGCAATCCGCGCACGGGAAAAATGTCCTTGGCCGCGATGGGGATGCCGAAGAGCGGCGCCAAGCTTCTCGTTGATCGAGCGGTTACGTCCGCCTGCAATGCGATCGACTTCGCGCGCTCCGTGTCGAGGGATTGAAACGCATTGACATTTGCTTCCAAACTGCCGATGCGACCGAGACAAGTTTGAAAGAAAGCGGTAGCGGTCAGCTTTCCGGCGGCGATCTCCCTCGCAATCTCCACTAGATTCATTTTCTGTCCGCGATCCAGACGTTGCGACAATGCGTTTCGCGCATGAAAAACGCGGCCACGAGGCTGAACGCCGAGCACGCGAACAACAACCCCAGTCCGATTCGGTAATCGTCGGCGGCGCGCGTGCCGCGGTCGAGAATCCAGCCGAACACCGGCTGCAAAATTCCGGTCCCCAAAAATATTCCCGTGTTCACTACGCTCGTCGCCATTCCCGAAAGCGCGGGAGGATTCAGTTCCTTCGCGCACGCCCAGGAAACAGTAAACCCGCCAGCGGAAAGTCCAATCACTGCACTCAGCGCATAACTCGCCGCAATCGGCATTGAGACATTCAGCGCCCAAGGCAACCAGGAGGCGGCGTTTACGAGCAGACTCACGATGATCACCGGACGCCTCAAGCCCAATCGGTCGGACGCGTTGCCGCACAAAAGCGCGCCGAGCGCGAATCCGGCAAGCACTAGCGAAGTATGGTTCGCGGCAACCGTGCGCGAGTACCCATGCACGTCCACGAAGTAGGGCACTCCCCACAATCCGGCAAAAGTGAGCAGCGCGCCGCCCGCTCCCAGCGTGATCCAGAACCCCGGCCAGGTTTCGCGGTTCTTCAGCACTTGCTTTAATCCTTCGTACCAATGCTCCTCGTGCGGAGGGTGCGCCTCCTTCCCTTCGAGCTCGTTCATCGAAGGTAGTCCGGCATGGCCGGGCTTGTCGTTGACCATAAACCACGTCAACGCCGCGAGCACAAACGAAAAGACGCCGATAGCTGTAAACACGTTGCGCCACGACGTAAGCTCGATCAGCCACGACAGCGGAGTCGCCGACAATACCGCAGCGGCGTTACCGAGCAGCATCGTTACTCCAACCATCGTCGCGAACTCGCGCTCGCGAAACCATGCCGCGTACAGCTTCAGAATCGAGAGAAACGGAAACGCGACTCCGAACCCGACGAGCATTCGGCCAAGCCACGCCTGCCACAGGCTGTCGGCCCAGCCGAACACGATCGAGCCCAGTCCCGCGATTCCCATTCCCAGCGCGACAGTTCGGCGCGGACCAAAGGTATCCACGAGCACGCCGGTTGGAATTTGCATGACCGTGTAGACATAAAAGTAGGCGGCGGCGAGCGCGCCCAGCGAAGTTGCGCTGGCGTTGAACGCGCTTGACAACTCCTCGGCGAGCGCGGCGGGAGCGGTGCGATGGAAAAACGCGAGCATGTACGCGATGACGACGAGAGTAAATGCGGTCCAGCGCAGCCGGCGCATTCGCGCGATTACTTTCCGGGAAAACCGCTGATCGCGGCTTGCTCTCAAGTTAGGGAACCTTTGACTATTTCGTCATTGCGAGGCGCGAAGTAACGAAGCAATCTCATGGTCAACTAAGGAAAAACAAGTTTGCTTCCCCCCGCTTTCGCGGGGGCTAAAGGCGCTCGCAATGACAACTAGCTATTCAGAGGTTCCTATTTGTAAAGCGCGTTCGGCACCCAAAGTCCGATCTGCGGCCAGGTGTACAAGAGGACCATCGCGATGACCTGGATGACCATGAACGGCATCATTCCAGAGAAAATTTGCCCGAGCCGCACGTGCGGCGGCGCGACACCCTTGAGATAAAACGCCGCCATCGCGACCGGCGGCGAGAGGAAAGCCGTTTGCAGATTGAGCGCGACCATTAACCCGAAAAATAGCGGGTCGATCTGGAAGTGCGAAAGAAGCGGAACGAAAATCGGCATGAAAATGACGATGATCTCGGTCCATTCGAGCGGCCAGCCGAGCAGGAAGATGATGACCTGCGAGAGAAGCATGAATTCGAGCGGGCTCATGTCGAGCGACAGCACCCAGCGCTCGATCAATTCCTGTCCGCCCAAAAGCGCGAACGAGGCGGAAAAAATACTTGAACCCACGAACAACCAGCACACCATCGCGGTAGTCTTGGCGGTGAGAAATACCGACTCGTTGACTTCGGATCGCAACCCTGCCTGCTGGTACGCAATCACGCTCCAGGCGCCGATGGCGATCGCTGCGAGCCAGCCGAACCATTTCGGAACCGGCGTCACGGTCATACCATTCTCGAAGGCGATGAGCCAGCCTATCGCAATGAAAACCGGCAGCCAGAAGACGCCCCAAACAACGAGCCTGGGAGCGACTCGGCCTTGGAACTTGTTGAAGAGCGCGTACACCGCGGCCAGCGCATAGCCGCCGAATGCGCCCATTGCGGCGGCCTCGGCGGGGGTCGCGAGCCCGAACACAATGCTGCCCAAAACCGCGACTATCAGCATGGCGAGTGGGAAGAAGGACACCAATAACATCTTGAAAACTTCGAGCCGCGCGAAATCAAAAAACCAGTAGAACGCCAGCACCACCGCTGCGACAACCGCCAGCGTGATCCAAAACCACTGCGGGGCGACCGGCGATTTGGGCTCTGCTTTCTTCGCATCAACGGCATCCGGCGTTTTTGCGGGCTCCGCCCCCGGCGGCTCCTGCGCACCGGGCACCGTTCCCGGAGGCTCTTCCAAGCCAAGCCCGGGATCGGATATGTAATCTCCGCCCAACTCGACCAGACCCTCGGTGGAATATGTAACGGTCGGTGCGGTCGTTCCCCGATAGATCAGTGCGAGCACGAATACGCAGGCAAGCGCGGGAAGCAACGCCGCGACGAGATTGCGCGCAACCGCACCCGACGGTACATCGCCCCGGAATCCTCTAATGAGCGCCGGCAACGCCCGTCTGCTCACGTTCGCGGATAGCGTCTTGGCGAATTGCGGAAGCTCAACCCGTCGGTCGGCTTCGGACAGCGGCGGCATCAGCCTGGGCCGAAGCGTTGCAAGCACCATCACATAGCCGACGTACAACGCCGCGAGCATAAGCCCCGGAAAGAATGCCCCCGCGTAGAGCTGCACAACCGAGACACCCGCGGTCGCGCCGTAAACGATCAGCAACACTGACGGCGGTATCAGAATGCCGAGACAGCCTCCGGCGGTAATACAGCCCGCCGACACCTGGATGCTGTAGTTGGCGCGCAGCATCGCCGGAAACGCGAGCAAGCCCATCAATGTCACCACTGCGCCGACGATACCCGTAGCGGTGGAAAACAGCGCGCAGGTCGCGATGGTCGCGACCGCGAGCGACCCGGGTATCGCCGCCAGCGCGAGATGCATGCTCTTGAACAACTTTTCGATCAGATTCGCGCGCTCGACGAGATAGCCCATGAACACGAACAGCGGCACCGCGATCAGCACATCGTTCGCCATCACTGCGTAGGCGCGCTGCACCATGAGATCAAGGATGCGTGTCGTGTCGTAGCCGAAGGCTATCCAGCCGAAGATGACCCCCATTCCCATCAAAGTGAAAGCGGTGGGAAAGCCAAGCATGATCGTGACCACCAACAGCCCCAGCATCAGCAATCCCAGATGGCCATAAGACATCTGCGATGGCGCGGGCAAAAGAACCACGCAGATGATGATGACGATTGCCATCATGGCGAAGCCGAACCACAGCTCTTTTCTCACGGCCGCTCCTTGGCGACGACGATCGAATCCAACGCCTTGATATCTTCGTCCTTCACGTGGACCATTTCCTTCAGCTTGTCCACGTCAACTTCTACGACGTCTTCCTCGCGCGCGGGCCAGTCACCCTGTTTGAGGGCAATGACGCAGCGCACGATTTCTACGATTCCCTGAATGAGCAGAAAAGCGCCAGCGAGCGGGATAACGAATTTGAATGGATAAATCGGCGGGCCGTCAGCTGCGACCGAAGAGTGCTCGTTCTGCGCGAGCGAAATCTGAAAGAAATCCCAGCCGGCCCAAACAAGCGCGACGGTTCCCGGAATGAAAAACACGAGATAGAGCACAAGATCGAGGCCCGCCTGCATGCGCGGCGGAAAGAACCCGTACAACACATCGCCGCGCACATGGCCGTTTTTCGCCAGCGTGTACGCCCCGGCCATCATGAACAGCGTCCCGTAC
>JBOIGA010000088.1:0-11732 GCA_050741875.1 Burkholderiales bacterium | reverse complement strand
CTCGACGCGGGCTCAAGCATGGCTTGCTAGCTGCTTTTTCAGGTCCTGCTTCAAAAGATACAGCTCTTCGCCCAGCGCGTTTAGATCAATGTCGGCCTTCTCGACTTTCGGAAACATCTCGTCCTGTTCTTCCTTGACGTGATGCTTCACGTATTCGGACAGCACCATCACCTTGGCATCGTAAAGATCGTCCTTTGGCTGCATCGCTCCGAGCTCGGCGATGAGCTGTTTGAGGCTTTGGTGTTCGACTTCAGCTTCATCCATGACGTCCTTGGCATCGAGAACCTGGCGCACCGCGGGGTAGAAGAGGTCTTCCTCGATGCGGGCATGCACGATCAACTCCTCGCAAACTTTGCGCAGGATTTTTTGTTTATCGGTTTCATCCTTGGCCGATTCGAACTGCTTGAAAAGCTTGTCCACTTCTTGATGATCTTCCTTCAAGAGTTGGATCGCGTCTTTCTGGCCCGTGATTTTGTTCCATTGCTGTTTGATGATACCCATGGCGATCACTCCTTATTGCGGCGCCGCGCGGCCCGCCGCACCGGCTTTTTCGAACGACGATTTCAATCCCACGGCCGCTTGGCCCACAGCCTGTTTCGCTTTATCCACGACCGCACCCATGCCGAAGAACTCGTGCGTAACGCCGTCGTAGTTCTTGTAGTCCACGGGGACGCCGGCTTGCTGGAGAAGATCGGCGTAGCGTTTTCCTTCGGAGCGCAGCGGATCGATCTCGGCGGTGATAATCGTCGTGGGTGGAAGTCCTTTGAGGTTCTTCGCATCAACCAGCGAAATCAGCGGATCCTGCCCCTGCTTCGGATCGGTCAAGTAATGCTTGAAGAACCACTGCATGCCGTCCTTGCTCAAGGGCTGAGCATTGGCGTTCTGCTGATACGAAGGCGTGTCGAATCCATAATTCGCGACCGGATAGACGAGGACTTGATGCACGGGCATCGGCAAACCGTGCTCGCGCGCAAGGAGCGTGATCGCCGCGGCCATGTTGCCTCCGGCTGATTCGCCCATTACGGCGATGCGATTCGGATCGCCTCCCAGTTTCCCGGCATTGGCGACGAGCCACTGATAAGCGGTGAAGGAATCTTCGTGCGCGGCCGGGAAGGGATGCTCGGGCGCCTGGCGGTAGTGCGAGGAAACAACAATCGCGTTCGCGGCATTGGCAATCGCGCGCGCGGAAGCATCGTACGTATCGAGATTGGCGATTACCCAGCCGCCGCCGTGGATGTAGTGCACGACCGGAAAAGGCGAGCTGCCCTGGCTCGGCCAATAGATGCGAACGGGAATTTGACCAGCGGGTCCGCGAATGGCGCCGTTTTCGATTTTGCCGACAGGCATCGGCTCGGTGCTCTTGCCTTGCTCTTTCAATACCGCTTTCACGGCATCCGCGGGAGTCGGTTGAACGCGGGCTTGTTCCGGGGTGAGTTCCGCGACCGGCTTCACGCCCAAATTTTTCAGTTGAGTGAGCACCGCTTGCATCTGCGGCTCGGGCTTATCGGCAACACCGACCTTGTCCCCTACCTGAGCACAGCCGAAAACGCTCAAGGCGAGCGCGCTCAAAAGAATCGTTTTTGCTTTCATGACATCTCCTCGAATGATTGTTGAGGTTGCGATCTCGCAAATAACGTGCCGCGCGAACGAGATGCCGCTTGCGAGAGGGAAGGCGAGCCGCGCAATGAAAGCGAAGAAAAAACTACCGCGCGCGCGTAAAAATTACATCGGAAGGGGCGATTTCCCCGGGAGGCAGGGTGATCGCGAACTGAACGTAGCGGAACACCGGTAGGGGGCGGCCGCATTCCCGATCTGCCCGCGAAAGGTTATCCTTCGGTTTGCCAGACCCACCACAGGAGCACGAACATGTTTAATTCCGTCCGTTTCATTCTTGCTGTTGCTTTGGTCCTGACCAGTTTTTCGCTTTCGGCGCAAGAACTCACCGGAACACTCAAAAAGATAAAGGACGGCGGTAGCATCACGCTCGGCCACCGCGAATCTTCGATTCCTTTCTCTTACTATGATGACAATCAGCAGGTCGTCGGTTACTCGCACGAACTGATGATGAAAGTCGTTGAGGCAATCAAGCAGGAGCTGAAGACGCCCAACCTTAAAGTGCGGTTCAATCCGGTGACTTCGCAAAACCGGATTCCGCTCGTACAGAACGGCACCGTGGACCTTGAATGTGGTTCGACCACCAACAACACCGAGCGCCAGAAGCAGGTCGCATTTTCCAATTCGATTTTCGTGATCGGCACTCGACTGCTGACGAAAAAGGATTCGGGTATCAAGGACTTTCCCGACCTCGCCGGCAAAAATGTCGTGACCACTGCCGGAACGACTTCCGAACGCCTGATCCGCAAGATGAACGACGAGAAAAAAATGAACATGAGCATCATCAGCGCGAAAGACCACGGCGAATCATTTCTGACTCTGGAAACGGGGCGCGCGGTGGCGTTCATGATGGACGACGCGCTGCTCTACGGCGAACTGGCCAAGGCGAGAAACGCGAAGGACTGGATCGTGACCGGCACACCTCAATCTTTCGAGGCTTACGGCTGCATGCTGCGCAAGGACGACCCGCAGTTCAAAAAACTCGTCGACGCCACGCTCGCAAAGGCCATGCAATCGGGAGAAACCGAGAAGATTTACAAGAAATGGTTCCTGTCGCCGATTCCACCCAAAGGGCTCAATCTGAATTTCCCGATGAGTAAGGAAGTCACGGCGCTTTACAAGAATCCGAACGACAAAGCCTTTGAATAAGGCGGCAGGGAATAGGCTATAGGACTTCGGTTCGCCTATCAGCTATAACCTTTATCTCCTTGCTTCGATGAGCTACAACTGGAACTGGGAAGTCTTCTTCCAGCAGGCGCCGGGAGGGAGCGACACCTACCTCGACTGGCTCTGGATCGGGCTCCAATGGACCGTGGCGCTCTCATTGTCCGGCTGGGTCATCGCGCTAGTTTTGGGCTCGATCCTGGGCGTGTTGCGCACAGTGCCAAACCGGCTGCTTTCCACGATTGCCGCGATTTACGTTGAAGTATTCCGCAACATCCCGTTGCTCGTGCAATTGTTCATCTGGTATTTCGTACTGCCTGAGCTGCTGCCGAAATCCCTCGGAGATGGGTTCAAGCAAATGAATCCGTTGGCGCAGCAGTTCATCGCCGCGATGGTCTGCCTGGGGCTTTTCACCGCGGCACGTGTTACCGAGCAGGTGCGGGCCGGCATCGGCTCGCTTCCGCGCGGGCAAAAAAACGCCGCGCTGGCGATGGGCCTCACGCTGCCGCAAGCGTATCGCTACGTGCTGATGCCGATGGCATTCCGCATCATCGTCCCGCCGTTGACTTCCGAATTTCTGAACATTTTCAAAAATTCCGCCGTCGCCACCACGATCGGTTTGATCGAACTTTCGCGCCAGGCGCAGCAGCTTGTGGACTACACCGCGCAGCCTTACGAAGCTTTCATCGCGGTGACCTTGCTGTACCTCGCGATCAACGTGACCGTCATGCTGGTGATGCGCGTAGTCGAAAGCCGCGCGCGCGTGCCCGGATATATTGGATCTAAATGACTTACGACTTCGATTGGAGTTCGATTCCTAACGCGCTGCCGTTTCTCTGGCAGGGAATGAGGATAACGCTCGAAATCACTTTCGTCGCGATCATCGTCGGCATCGCCTGGGGCACGCTACTCGCGATGGCGCGCCTGTCGAACAACGCCGTGCTCTCCAGACTCTCCGCCGGCTACGTGAACCTTTTCCGCTCGATCCCGCTGGTGATGGTGATCTTGTGGTTCTATCTGATTGTGCCGCAGCTCTTGCGTGCGCTCTTCGGTGCGGCCATCGGTGACATACGGTTTACCTCGGCCCTCGTCGCGTTTGCGCTCTTCGAGGCCGCGTATTACTCCGAAATCATCCGCGCCGGAATTCAGAGTGTGTCCAAAGGCCAGGTGAGCGCGGCGTACGCGCTGGGTTTGACCTACGGGCAGGCGATGCGCTTCGTGGTGCTGCCGCAGGCATTCCGCAATATGCTGCCGTTGATTCTGACGCAGGCAATCATCCTTTTTCAAGATACGTCGCTGGTCTACGTGATTGGTCTTGCCGACTTCTTCGGCTCAGCGTACAAGGTCGGAGACCGTGACGGCCGTCTCGTTGAATTGTTGCTGTTCGCGGGAGCGGTTTACTTCGTACTGTGCTATATCGCCTCATACTTCGTTAGACGATTGCAAAAGAGATTCGCTATATGATCACGTTCTCGAAAGTCAGCAAGTGGTATGGCAAGTTTCAGGTGTTGGCCGATTGCTCGCTCGAAGTCGCGCGTGGCGAGCGCGTGGTCGTCTGCGGTCCTTCGGGATCGGGGAAGAGCACGCTCATCAAATGCGCGAACGGATTGGAACCGTTTCAATCGGGTGAGATCAGCGTGAACGGCATTCCGGTGGGAGACAAGCGGACAGACCTTCCAAAGCTGCGCGCGAAAATCGGAATGGTGTTCCAGCATTTCGAATTGTTCCCGCATAAAAAAATTCTCGAAAACCTGACCTTGGCGCAGCTCAACGTTCTCAAGCGTCCGAAATCGGAAGCGCGGGACAAGGCGATGGTGCTGCTCAAACGCGTCGGGCTGGAGGCGCACGCACAAAAATATCCCGGCGAGCTTTCGGGCGGTCAGCAACAGCGCGTCGCCATTGCGCGCGCGCTCGCCATGGATCCCATCGCGATGCTTTTCGACGAGCCGACTTCGGCGCTCGATCCCGAGATGATCAACGAAGTGCTCGAAGTGATGCTCGAACTGGCGGAGGAGGGGATGACGATGATGGTCGTCACGCACGAAATGGGTTTCGCCCGCAAAGCAGCGCACCGAGTCGTGTTCATGGACGAAGGCAGGATTGTCGAGAACGCCCCTACCGAAGAGTTTTTCAAGTCGCCGAAAAGCGAACGGGCCCGCTCGTTCTTAGCAAAGATCCTTCAGCACTAGGGGTTACTCCACAAGCAGTTCGCGTGGAGCGCGAGCGTCTATCAGCTGTTCTTCTGATACGTGCCGATGAGTTCCGCTTGCTCGACGATGTGGCCCTGCATCGCTTTTTCGAGAGCGGCTTTGTTGGGCTTGTTGAGGTCTGGAAGCGTCGCATCCAAAGCGTAGAGCTTGAAAAAATAACGATGACGGCCGATGGGAGGGCAGGGGCCGCCATAACCCGTGCGACCCCAATCGTTCGCGCCTTCTTTCGTGCCCGCTGGCAAAGTTTTTACGCCTTCTTCGAGACCATCGGCCGAAGTCGGAATGTTGTACAACACCCAATGCACCCATACACGCTTCGGCGCAGCCGGATCGGGCGCATCGGGATCGTCCACAATCAACGCCAGACTTTTCGCTGGCGAAGGGATGTCACTCCACGAAAGGGGCGGGGAAAAATCCTTACCCTGGCAAGTGTATTGCCTGGGGATTTCGCTTTCATGCTTGAACACGGACGATTTCAATATCATGTTTACTCCTCAGCCTGCGGTTTATGCGCGGAAGCGAGTTGCTGTTGCACGTGCGGCGGCACGGGCTCGTAGTGCGAGAACTCGACCGAATAGGAACCGTGCCCCCCGGTCACCGATTTCAAACGCGACTGGTAGTTGTTGAGCTCGGATAATGGCACGCGGCCCGTGATGACCGCGGTGCCGCCGCGCAGGCTCTGGCTGCTGCTGATTTGGCCACGCTTTGACGAGATGTCTCCGGCAATGTCTCCCATCGCGTTCTCTGGAACGGTCAACTCGATGTTGACAATCGGCTCGAGCACAATCGAGCGCGCTTTGCCGAGCGCATCCAGAAACGCTTTCTTGCCGGCGGCGATGAACGCGACTTCTTTTGAATCCACCGGGTGATGCTTGCCGTCGTAGACTGTGACCCGAACGTCCTGCAACGGAAACCCGCCGACCGGTCCTGCTTCGAAGACTTGCTGTATGCCCTTTTCCACCGCCGGAATGAACTGCGTGGGAATCGTGCCGCCTTTTACTGCGTTGACAAACTCATACCCGCCGCCGCGAGGCAGCGGATCGACTTTCAAATAGACCTCGCCGAATTGCCCGGCGCCGCCGGTTTGTTTCTTGTGCCGGGCGTGTCCTTCCGCGTGCGCAGTAATCGTTTCGCGATAGGCGATAGAGGGCGGATGCGTATCGACTTCGATGTGATAATGCTCGGCCATTTTTTCGAGCAGCGTGCGCAAGTGCAATTCGCCGACGCCGCGAATCACCGTTTCCTTGGTGGTGCTATTGCGCTCGACGGTGAAACTGGGATCGGCGGCTTTGAGTTTGTTCAAGACTTCGGAGAGTTTCTGCTCGTCGCCGCGGCGCTTGGGCGCCACCGCGAGACCGTAAACCGCCGTGGGAAACTCGAGCGGCTTCAAATGAATGTGATCGTCCTCGGCCGCGTCGTGCAGCACGGCGTCGAAATGGATCTCATCGACTTTGGCGACCGCGCAGATATCCCCGGGGATGCACGCATCGGTCTCGACGTTTTCCTTGCCTTGCAGCTTGAACACGTGGCCGACCTTGAATGGTTTGCGCGCATCGCCGATGTAGAGCTGCGTGTCCTTGGTGATTCGTCCCTGATGCACGCGAAAAACGCCGAGCTTGCCGACGAAAGGATCGATCTCGACCTTGAACACGTGCGCGAGAACATGCTTTGATTGATCGGGGACCGCGCGCAATTCCTTCGCTTCGGCGCCTTCGCCCTGAAAGAAAAGCGGCGGATTGCCTTCGAGCGGATTCGGCATGAGCTTGGCGAAAATGTCGAGGAGTTCCTTCACCCCCCCGCCCGTGCGCGCCGAGACGAAACAGATCGGCACGAGATGTCCCTCGCGCAACGCACGCTCGAAAGGTTCGTGCAATTGCTCAGGAGAAACTTCGCCCTGTTCGAGGTAGAGGGACATCAATTCCTCGTCCACTTCGACGACCTGGTCGACGAGCGCGGTGTGGGCTTGCGCGACCGAGGAAAAATCGCTCTCGCCGTCGGGGTTGAAAAAGCAATCGACCACCGCGCCGCCGTTTTTGGCGGGAAGATTGATCGGCAGGCACTCTGCGCCGAACTGCTCCCGAATATTCGCAAGCAGCTGTTCCAGATTGACGTTCTCGGCATCGATCTTGTTGACGATAATCATCCGGCAAAGCTTGCGGCGCTCGGCCTGTTGCATCATGCGCGAAGTCATCATCTCGATTCCGGTTTGGGCGTTGATCACGATGGCGGCGGTCTCCACCCCCGAAAGACTCGACAGAGCATGGCCGACGAAATCAGGATAACCCGGCGTGTCGAGTAGATAGATTTCGTGATCGTCATGTTCGAGATGCGCAACCGCGAGCTTGACCGAATGGCGATGCGTTTTTTCCAAAGCATCGTAATCGCATACCGTGGTTCCGCGCTCGATGCTCCCGGCGGCGCCTATCGCTCCCGCCTGGGCGAGCAAGGTTTCGACGAGCGTCGTTTTGCCCGCGCCGCCGTGTCCGACAAGAGCGATCGTTCGGATATCTTCGGTTTTATATTTGGGCATCAAATTCTCCGGTTTTAATTCAAGTCATCGCTTTGGCAACCGCGTAGATTTCCTCAGAGTCGAGCACTTGATCGTTGCGTTCGAACAATTGCGCGATGCACGCGCGATGCATCTTGAGTTTAAGCGCGCCCAGGCCAATCGCGCCGATCACCTTTTTGCCGTGACGCTCGGTATGTTTGTCCATCATGTCCACGCCGTTCAATCCCAGGGGCGGAGTCGCGTTGGTATCAGCCATCGCCTCGATGGTCGGATTATCTTTCCACTCGTCCTCGGTGATCAGCTCCACTCCCGCGGCGCCGGCGCCGAACACGATTTGCGCGCCTTTGAGCGCATCGGCGCGGGCGCGGTCGTCGAAGGCTTCCACGGGCTTGAGCTTAACGCCGAAGCGTTTCTGCATCAGCTCGCACGCCTGCTTTGCGCGTTCCAACTTGCGCGAGGTGATCGTCACGTCGCAGCCTTCTTCCGCGAGCAGCGCCGCGGCGCGCTGGCCGACCGGCCCCGTCCCCGCCAGCACGACTGCGCGCTTGCCCTTGAGGGGAACGGCTTTGGCGAGCAGCGCGACGCCTGCCGCCGCGGTGGTATTGCTGCCGTTCGAATCGAGCATCACCGACACACGAAAGTCGGCGAAAAACTTCTTGCGCACCGCGCTGAACAAATTCTGTCCGGCTTCCATGTTGCTGCCGCCGACAAAAATCGCGGTGAATTTTTTCTCTTTCGGCGAACGCGTGAAAATAGCGCCGTCGACCAGCGTGCCGACGTTGTCGGGATTGATGCCGCCGTAGATTTTGACGTGGTCGGCGCCGCCGTCGTAAGCGACGACGGTGTCGAAGACGCTGGGCACGGGATCGGGGTCGAGCTGGAACAGAAGTTTTTTCATGTTTTCCTCGAGGGGTTAAAGGTATGAATAGGCAGCAGCCCAGCCATTATAATAAAAGCATTGCAGCCAATCGAATTGGGAGAATTAACAATGATCAAAGACATGAACGTACAAACCTTCCTCGATCAACTTGCAAGCCAGGCTTCCACGCCGGGTGGCGGCAGCGCGGCGGCGATCATGGGCGCGATGGGCGCCGCGCTGGTCTCGATGGTGTGCAATCTTACGATCGGCAAGAAGAACTACGCCGCCGTCGAAAACGATCTGAAGCAGGTGTTGCAGCAGTCGGAAGACTTGCGCCAGCGCTTGACCGGAATGGTCGCCGACGACATTCGCGTTTTCAATCAAGTGATGGGTGCATATGGATTGCCGAAGGATTCGGACGAGCAAAAAAGCGCCCGCGCAAAGGCGATTCAGGACGCGCTCAAAGAGGCGACCGTCGTTCCGCTGGCTTGCGCAAAGGCGTGCGCGGACGTGATCGAGCTTTCGCGCGCCGCCGCGGAGAAAGGCAATTTGAACGTGATCTCGGATGCCGGAGTCGCGGTAATGGCGGCTTACGGCGCCTTGAAGAGTGCCGCGCTCAATGTTTACATCAACGTCGGCAACATCAAGGATCAGGACTTTGCGAGTGCGATGAAGAACGAGCTCGAATCAGTGCTAGCGCGCTGTGAACCCGAGGTACAGGAAATTTTCGCGCTGGTGAAAAGCAAATTGTGAGTGAGGAGTGGGGAGCGGGATTTATTGGAACGTCTCGCGGTAAGCGAACAGCGCCGGCGTACCACCGGTGTGCATGAAAACAATATTGTCTGAACGGGAAAAAGCGCCCTGCCGGATGAGGCCGATCAATCCCGCCATCGCTTTTCCGGTGTAAACCGGATCGAGCAGAATGCCTTCGAGCTGCGCGGTAAGTTGCACAGCTTCCACCATTCCGGCGGTTGGGACGCCGTAGCCCGGTCCGACAAAATCGCTGTTTACGACCACTGATTCGCGCTCGACTCCCTGCGGCAAACCGAGAAGTTCGGCGCTCTCGAGCGCGAGCGAATGCACAAGTTTCTCCTGGAAGTCGCGTTTGCGGCTGACCGAGATGCCGAGTACCGGGATATCGCTGTTGTTGGCGACGAACCCCGTGACGAGTCCTTCGTGCGTTCCGCCGCTTCCGGAAGCGACGACGACGCGGTCGATTCGCAAATTCATTTCACTCGCCTGCGTCAACAGCTCCGACGCACAGTCGCAGTACCCGAGACCGCCGAGCGCGGACGAACCGCCGACCGGAATGATGTAAGGCCGCGCGTTTTCGCCCCGGCGCGCGGCGACGCCATGCATTGCCAACGTCATGTCCGTGCCGTTGAGATAACTCAATAACTCCGCGCCGAACAGATGATTGAGCAATACATTGCCGCTCGTCTTGTAGTCTGACGATGCCTCCCGCACGCGCTCTTCAAGCAGGATGACGCACTTCAATCCGAGCTTGGCGCATGCCGCCGCGGTTTGCCTGACGTGATTGGATTGAGTCGCGCCGGTCGTGATGATGGTGTCCGCGTTCAACTCGCGCGCTTCTCCCAACAGGAACTCGAGTTTGCGAACTTTATTGCCGCCCAGGCCCAGTCCCGTTAAATCGTCGCGCTTGATGTAAAGCTGAGGCCCGCCGAGATGGTGAGTCAAATTCGGCATCGGCTCGAGCGGAGTGGGCGTGTTGCAGAGTTTGATTCGGGGAAAGTGGCTAAGGACCATTCGTGTTTCTTCTTGCGAATCCCAACAGGGGTATTATCCACCGTGTAAGCCCAAACGTTTAACCAATGGTTTTCACTCCCGCCTCTCCTCCGTTCGATCCATCACAAAGCGCCATTCGCGCGGCATATCTCGCCGATGAAGCCGAGTGCGTCAAAGCACTGCTCAACGAAGCTGCGCTCGATTCGAACACGGCTATGCGTACGCGCGCGCGGGAGCTTGTTCGCAAGGTACGAGCGACGCCGGCTGGCAAAGGGCTCGACGCTTTTCTGAGCGAATACGATCTCGGCACGCGCGAAGGAATCGTCTTGATGTGCCTAGCGGAGGGCTTGCTGCGAATTCCCGATATCGCGACGCAAGACAGGCTCATTCATGGTCTCGTGCTGCAAGGCGAGTGGGGCAAGCACCTGGGCAAGAGCCACTCCCTCCTCGTCAACGCTTCAACGTGGGGATTGATGCTCACCGGAAGAATCGTCCGCGCGTTATCGAGCGAGGAAGCCGAAACGCTCATCAGAAAGCTGACGTCGCGTCTGGGCGATGCCGCGCTTCGCTCGGCGATGCGCGGCGCCATGGGAATTCTCGCCGGTGAATTTGTCATCGGCCAAACGATCGAAGAGGCGTTCGCGCGCATCGATCGCGACTATCGCTATTCCTTCGACATGCTGGGCGAAGCCGCACTCACCGCGCGCGACGCCGAACGCTATTTCGATTCTTATTTGACCGCGATTCGCACGGTGGGCAACTCAGGAAAGACAGACATTTTTTCCGCACCGGGAGTCTCGATCAAGCTTTCGGCTCTGCATCCGCGCTACGAATTCGCGCAACGCGAAAGGGTTCTCAACGAACTGGCGCCTCGCATACTTGCGCTCGTAAAGGAAGCGAAGGACAGAGGCGTTCTTGTCACCCTCGACGCCGAGGAAGCCGATCGCCTCGAGATTTCTCTTGACGTGTTCAAAGCCATTTACCGGGATCTACGTGGCTACGAAGGGTTCGGCCTTGCGGTACAGGCGTATCAGAAGCGCGCGCCGCGCGTGATCGACTGGCTTGCCGCGCTGGCGAAAGAGCATCGGAGAAGAATTCCGCTGCGGCTCGTCAAAGGCGCGTACTGGGATACCGAGATCAAGCGCGCGCAGGTGCAAGGCTTGTCCAGTTACTCCGTCTTCACGCGCAAGCTTCACACCGATGTGTCATACCTCGCGTGCGGCAGGCGCATGCTGAGTCATCGCGACGCTTTCTATCCGCAGTTCGCCACGCACAACGCCCACACGATCGCCTACTTCATCGAGGCGGCGGGCAATACGCCCTTCGAGTTTCAACGGCTCTATGGCATGGGCGAAGCGCTGTACGCGCAAATGGTCAAGGAAAAAGCGTGCCGGGTTTACGCGCCCGTCGGCAGCTTCGATACGCTTTTGCCGTACCTCGTGCGCAGGCTCCTCGAAAACGGCGCCAACACTTCTTTCGTCAATCGCATCGCCGATACGAAGCTGCCGATTGAAAAAGTGATCGCCGATCCGGTGGAAGCGTTGCGAGGGCGCGAGCCTTCGCCGCATCCGGCGATTCCGTTGCCGCGAAATCTGTATGGCGCTGATCGCCGGAATTCGCCCGGTTTGAA
>JBOIGA010000087.1:0-11737 GCA_050741875.1 Burkholderiales bacterium | reverse complement strand
GCTACGACCATTGCATTCTGCGCCTTGGCCGACCCGGAGTCGTCAAGGGCGTGGATATGGACACTTCCCACTTTACCGGTAATTTCCCTCCCGCCGCTTCCATCGACGCCTGCAAGAGCGATGGCGATCCGGGAGCGGAGACGAAGTGGGTCGAAATCGTTCCGTCGACCAGCCTGAAAGGCAATTCGCATCATTACCTCGAGGTCGACAACGACGGCGTCTTCACGCATCTGCGACTCAATATTTATCCCGACGGCGGAATCGCACGGCTGCGCGTGTACGGCCAAATCAAAGCTGAGGCGGGCAAACGGAGCCGCTCGGAACTGGTGGATTTGGTGGCGCTCGAAAACGGCGGTCGAGCAATCGCCTGGAACGATGCCCATTTTGGTCCCCCGCACAGCCTCGTCGCGCCGGGAAGAGGAGTGAACATGGGGGATGGCTGGGAGACTCGGCGCCGCCGTGAGCCCGGCAATGACTGGGTGATCCTCGCGCTTGGGCTTGCGGGCACGGTCAAAAAAGTAGAAGTCGACACCGCCCACTTCAAGGGCAATTATCCCGACCGCTGCTCGATCCACGCTGCCTATGTAGACGGCGGCACCGAGGACTCGCTCATCACCCAGGCCATGTTCTGGCAGACGCTCTTGCCCGAACAGAAACTTGAGATGGACAAGCAGCATTATTTTGAGTCCGAGTTGATCGATATCGGTCCGATCACCCATGCGCGGCTCAATATCTTCCCGGATGGCGGCGTGAGCCGGTTACGGCTATTCGGCTATCCCGAGTGAGGAGCATGCCAATGTCGCGCACTCTCTCCGTTCAGCCCCTGACCAAAGAAGCGTTTGCTCCTTTCGGTCAAGTGATCGAGACCGAGGGCGCGGAGCACTGGCCGATTAATTACGGCTACGCTGAGCGCTACAACAATCTCGCGAAGGTAGACGTTCTGGAAGACGAAGGCCGGCCGCTGATCAACATTTATCGGGCAACCCCATGGCCGCAGCCGATTCGTCTGAAAGAGGTGGAACGCCATCCGCTGTCCAGCCAGGCTTTCGTTCCACTTTCGCAAATCCCTTTTCTTATCGTGGTTGCGAAACCCGGCGAGGCGCCGGGGCCTGAAGATTTGCACGCATTCATCACGAGCGGCCAGCGGGGAGTCAATTTGAACCGCGGGGTGTGGCACCATCCGTTGCTCGCGCTCAAGCAGGTTTGCGACTTCGTGGTTGTAGAGCGCGGCGGTACTGAAAAGAACTGCGACATCGCGCCGCTCTCGGAATACGAAATAGACCTTCGGGTTCCGGAGGTGTAACGCGAAGCAGCTTTTATAAGGAGACAGCGATGGCGAAAATGACCGCGGCAGACGCGGCAGTGAGGGTGATGGAAGCCGAAGGAATCGATATGGCGTTCGGGATTCCCGGCGCCGGGATCAACCCGCTGTACGCGGCGATGCACAAGCGCGGCAGCATCACGCATATTTTGGCGCGCCACGTCGAGGGCGCGTCACATATGGCCGAAGGCTACACTCGCGCCAAGCCCGGCAACATCGGCGTGTGCATTGGCACTTCGGGCCCGGCGGGCACTGACATGATCACGGGGTTGTATTCCGCTATCGCGGATTCGATTCCCATCCTTTGCATCACAGGGCAGGCGCCGCGCGCGCGGTTGTACAAGGAAGATTTCCAGGCAGTGGACATCGAATCGATTGCCAAACCCGTGGCCAAATGGTCGGTGATGGCGCGTGAGCCTGGGCTCGTGCCGCGCATATTCCAACAAGCTTTTCACGTGATGCGTTCGGGACGCCCCGGTCCGGTCTTGATCGATCTTCCATTCGATGTGCAGATGGGGGAGATCGAGTTCGACCCTGACACTTACCAGCCACTGCCTGTATACAAACCGGCGGCGAGCCGCGCGCAGATCGAGAAAGCGCTCGCGATGCTAAATGAGGCGGAGCGTCCGTTGATTGTAGCGGGCGGCGGGATCTTCAACGCCGATGCTTCGGACTTGCTGGTGCAGTTCGCGGAAGCGACTGGCGTGCCGGTGATCCCGACGCTGATGGGGTGGGGTGCAATTCCGGATGATCACCCGCTGATGGTCGGGATGGTGGGCTTGCAAACCAGCCACCGCTATGGCAATGCGACTATGCTCGCGTCCGATTTCGTTCTGGGCATCGGCAATCGCTGGGCCAATCGCCACACCGGGTCGGTCGAGGTCTACACAAAGGGCCGCAAGTTTGTGCATGTCGACATCGAGCCTACGCAGATCGGTCGGGTATTTACGCCGGACTATGGCATCGTGTCCGACGCTGGCGCAGCGCTCGAGTTGTTCCTGGATGTCGCGCGCGGGTGGAAGAACGCCGGCAAGTTGAAGGACCGAAGCGATTGGGCGAAGCAATGCTCCGAGCGCAAGCGCTCGGTGGAGTCGTTGCGCAAGACCCACTTCGATAATGTGCCGATCAAGCCGCAGCGTGTGTACGAGGAGATGATCAAGGTCTTTGGCAAGGACACCTGTTACGTGAGCACCATTGGTCTATCGCAAATCGCGGCTGCGCAGTTCCTGCACGTTTATAAACCGCGCCATTGGATCAACTGCGGCCAAGCAGGTCCGCTTGGTTGGACCATCCCGGCCGCGTTGGGGGTGTGCGCAGCCGATCCGCAAAGACAGGTCGTCGCGCTTTCGGGGGATTACGACTTCCAGTTCATGATCGAAGAGCTCGCCGTGGGCGCTCAATTCAAGCTGCCCTATCTGCACGTCGTAGTGAACAATTCCTACCTGGGGCTTATCCGGCAGGCGCAGCGCGGATTCAAGATGGATTACTGCGTGCAGCTCTCGTTCGAGAACGTGAACAGTCCCGAGCTGGGCGAGTACGGCGTGGATTTCGTGAAGGTTGCGGAGGGACTCGGGTGTAAGGCGATTCGGGCCTTCAAACCCGAGGAAATTAAGCCGGCTCTCGAGCAGGGGCTTGCGTTAATGAAAGAGCACCGCGTTCCAGTGGTGGTAGAGGCAATCCTCGAGCGCGTCACAAACATTGCGATGGGCACCGAGATCGACCAGGTGCACGAGTTCGAGGAGTTGGCCGGCGAAGCCGCGCATGCACCCACCGCGATCGCAAACCTGGATTGAACGGGACAAATACTTATGCCCAAATTCGCCGCTAATCTCACGATGCTCTTTAACGAGCTCGACTTCATAGATCGATTCGATGCTTCCGCGAAGGCCGGTTTTCGCGGCGTAGAGTATCTGTTTCCGTATCCCTATGACAAGAACCAACTCGCCGAGAAGCTAAAAAAAAATAATCTCGTGCAGGTATTGCACAATCTGCCGGCGGGAGATTGGGCCAAAGGCGAGCGGGGAATCGCCGTCATGCCCGACCGCGTCAACGAGTTTCAGGATGGCGTCGGCAAGACGATCGACTACGCAACGGCGTTGAATTGCAAGCAGGTGAATTGCCTCTCAGGAATCGCGCCCTCCGGCATCGCGCCGGAAAAAGTGCGCGAGACTTTTGTCGGCAACTTGAAGTTCGCCGCGGAGAAGCTCAAGCAGGCCGGGATCAGGCTCCTGATCGAAGCCTGTAACACTCGCGACATTCCAGGCTTCTATCTGAACCGCTCGAGCCAGGCGTTCAGCATCATCGATGAGGTCGGTTCCGACAATCTCGCCTTCCAATACGACATTTACCACATGCAAATCATGGAAGGCGATCTGGCGCCGACGATCGAGCGCAACTTGAACCGCATTCCACATATGCAGCTCGCCGACAATCCTGGCCGCAACGAGCCCGGCACCGGAGAGATCAACTACGACTTTGTGTTCAACTTCATCGACCGGATCGGCTATCGGGGCTGGATCGGCTGCGAGTACAAACCGAGGGCGGGCACGGTTGAGGGCTTGAGCTGGTTCGCGAAGTACCGATCCAACTAAAACTGGAGGGAGTGCAAATGAGCAAAATTGGCTTCATTGGTTTAGGCATCATGGGCGCCCCGATGGCGCAGAACCTGATGAAGGGCGGGCACGAGCTGCATCTATTCAGTATCCCGAGCGTTCCCGAAGATTTGGTGAAGCAGGGTGGCAAGGCCTGCGGCTCGACCAAGGAAGTGGCCGAGAAGTCGGAGATCATCATTGTCATGGTGCCCGACACCCCGCATGTCGAAGACGTGCTTTTTGGCACCGGAGGTGGGATCGCCGCCGGGTTAAAACCTGGCAAGATCGTGGTCGACATGAGCTCGATTTCGCCGGTCGCGACCAAGGAGTTTGCGACCAAAATCAATCAGAAGGGCTGCGAGTATTTGGACGCCCCGGTCTCCGGGGGGGAGGTGGGAGCGAAGCAAGCGACGCTTTCGATCATGGTCGGGGGCAAGCAGGAGACCTTCGACAAAGTGAAACCGATTTTTGAGCTGGTGGGGAAAAACATCACCCTGGTCGGGGGCAACGGCGATGGCCAGACCTGTAAGGTGGCGAACCAGATCATTGTCGCCCTGAATATCGAAGCGGTCGGTGAGGCACTGCTTTTCGCAGCTAAGGCGGGGGCAGATCCGGCCAAGGTGCGGCAAGCGCTGATGGGCGGCTTTGCCGCCTCCCGCATCCTGGAAGTGCACGGCGAGCGGATGGTGAAGCGCACCTTTGACCCGGGCTTTCGCATCGATCTGCACCAGAAGGATTTGAACCTCGCGCTCACCACGGCGCGCGCGTTGCAGATGAGTCTACCCAATACTGCGACTTGTCAGGAGCTCTTCAATTCGTGCGCGGCGCACGGCGGTTCGAAATGGGATCACTCCGGCATGGTGCGGGCGCTGGAGTGGATGGCGAACTACGAAATCGGCCAGAGCGCGGCAAAATAGGTGCTCGACTGAACGAATTGTCACTAATGACCACCGCGCCGCGCACGCTGTTGCTGAAGATGTTCGACGCCGCGATCAACGCCGCCCAGCCAGTGCACTGTATTCCGCCGCATTTGCCGTCTCCGCCTCGCGGCAGGTTACTGGTGATCGGCGCTGGCAAAGCGTCGGCTGCGATGGCTAAACCGGTCGAGGATCACTGGCCTGGCGAGCTTTCCGGGCTGGTCGTGACCCGCTACGGGTACGCTGTGCCGTGCAAGCGCATCGAAATCGTCGAGGCGGCGCATCCCGTGCCCGATGCTGCCGGCCTGGCCGCGGCGCGCCGAATTTGGAATCTGGTGCAGGGCTTGAGCGCCGATGATCTGGTGTTGTGCCTGATCTCAGGCGGTGGTTCCTCCCTGCTTGCGCTGCCTCTCGAAGGCCTGACGCTTGAAGACAAGCAGGCGGTCAACAAGGCGCTGCTCAAGTCCGGCGCGAGCATCAGCGAAATGAACTGCGTTCGCCGCCACCTATCCGCGATTAAAGGCGGGCGGCTCGCAGCGGCGTGCCATCCGGCGAAAGTGTTGACGCTCTTGATCTCCGACGTGCCCGGCGACAACCCGATCAACATCGCCTCGGGCCCGACTGTGCCCGATCCCACCACCTGCGAGGACGCTTTGGCAATCATCAGGCGCTACCGCATCGAAGTACCCCCCAAGGTGCTCGAAGTCCTGACCAGCGGGCGGGGTGAAACGGTGAAACCCGACGATCCGCGCGTCGCGGGAATCGAGACGCGCATGGCTGCGACGCCGCAGATGGCGCTCGAAGCAGCGGCCGCTGTCGCGCGTACAGCCGACATTCCGACTCCTATTTTCGGCGACAGCATCGAGGGCGAGGCGCGCGACGTCGGCAAGGTCATGGCCGGAATCACGCTGCAGGTCGCGCTGCGCGGTCAGCCCTTCGAGCCGCCCTGCATACTGCTCTCGGGCGGCGAGACGACGGTTACCGTGCGCGGCAATGGTCGCGGCGGCCGTAACGTCGAGTTCCTGCTGTCCCTTGGGGTGGCGCTGGATGGCCATCCGGGCATCTACGCGATCGCTGGCGATACCGATGGGGTCGATGGCGTCGCGGAGAACGCCGGCGCGTATCTCGCCCCAGACAGCCTGAAGCGGGCCTGGGCGAGCGGAATCAATCCCAAGGACAGTCTCGCCAACAACGATGGCCACGGTTTTTTCGAAGCATTGGGGGACGCGGTTGTGACCGGGCCCACATTGACTAACGTAAACGATTTCCGCGCCATCCTGATCACGCCGGAAGCGCGGCGCTAGAGGAATCGCAGCTATGCGCCGTTATCGCAACGCGAAGATTGTGGCGACCCTTGGGCCGGCGAGTTCGAGCCCGGAAGTGATACGCGAGCTGTTCAGAGTCGGCGCGGATGTGTTCCGCCTCAACTTCAGCCACGGCACTCACGATCAGCACAGGAAGACCCATGAAATCATTCGCGGTCTCGAGCGCGAAATCGGCCGTCCGATCGCCGTGCTGCTTGATCTGCAAGGTCCCAAGCTTCGCGTCGGCACATTCTCCAAAGGTCCAGTTAACCTGACCCCTGGTGCGCGTTTCCGCTTGGATTTGAGCCCTGAACCCGGAGATCAGGATCGCGTATCGCTTCCCCATCCCGAAATTTTTGCAGCATTGAAGCCGGACGCCGAGCTGCTTCTCAATGATGGAAAGCTCAGGCTGAAGGTTGAGCGCTGCGGCGCTGAATTTGCCGAGACCCGGGTCCTGGTCGGCGGCGGGTTGTCGGAGCGCAAGGGCGTCAACGTTCCGGGGGTAATCCTTCCGATTTCACCCCTTACCAAGAAAGACCGCGAAGACATGGAATTCGGGTTGGGACTGGGCGTGGAATGGCTGGCGCTCTCGTTCGTGCAGCAGCCGAAGGATCTCAAAGAGGCCCGAACGCTGGTCGCCGGCCGAGCACCGATCATGACCAAGCTCGAAAAACCGTCGGCCGTCGAGCAACTGGACGAGATCATTGATTTGTCGGACGCAGTGATGGTTGCCCGTGGAGATTTGGGTGTTGAGCTGCCCCCTGAACACGTTCCGGGCATTCAAAAACGCGTGGTCCGCGCCTGCCGGCGTGTGGGCAAGCCGGTCGTGGTCGCGACCCAGATGTTGGAGTCGATGATTGAGGCTCCGACTCCAACGCGAGCCGAAGCTTCCGATGTAGCGACCGCGATCTACGACGGCGTCGATGCGGTGATGCTGTCGGCCGAGTCCGCTGCGGGAAAGTATCCAACTCAAGCGGTCACCATGATGGATCGCATCATCAGCCAGGTGGAACGCGATCCCCAGTACCGCGCAGGGTTGGAAGCGAGCCATACGCCAGCCGAGTCGACCACTGCCGACGCGATCTGCTGCGCGCTGCGCCGCGTGACGGGACTCCTTTCGGTGCCGGCGACGATCACCTACACGAGCTCGGGGTTCACCAGCATGCGCGCAGCTCGCGAGCGCCCGAGAGCACCGATCGTGAGCCTCACTCCGAATATTGCGACCGCACGCCGCCTCTCTCTCGTATGGGGCGTTCACAGCGTGCAGACGAAGGAAGTCGGCACAGTCGACGAGATGGTAGAGGTCGCTTGTAAGACCGCGATGAACGACGAATTCGCAAAACCTGGAGATGAGATCGTCATCGTGGCAGGCATGCCCTTCGTCGCTTCAGGAAATACCAATCTGCTGCGAATCGCACGAATTGACAGCAAGGTAGGCTGAAACCGGATGGCTAAGATAAAAGATATTCGTGGACGCGAGATTCTGGATTCGCGCGGCAATCCGACAGTGGAGGCGGACGTCACTTTGGACTCCGGCGCAGTCGGCCGGGCAGCGGTTCCCTCTGGCGCTTCGACCGGCACGCGGGAAGCCATCGAGCTCCGGGACAACGATTCCGAACGCTACGGCGGCAAGGGGGTCACCCGAGCGGTCGCTCACGTCAACGGGGAACTTAAACGAGCTTTGATCGGTCGCGACGCTGCGGATCAGCGTGCAATCGACGACCGTATGCTGGAGCTCGACGGCACGCCCAGCAAATCGCGCCTGGGCGCCAATGCGATTCTCGCGGTGTCGTTGGCCGTAGTGAAGGCCGCGGCCAACGATGCCAAGCTGCCTCTCTACCGCTTTCTCAACCGCAAGGGACCGTGGAAGCTGCCGATGCCCATGATGAACATTCTGAACGGTGGCGCGCACGCGGATAATAGCGTGGACTTTCAGGAGTTCATGGTTCTGCCGGTGGGAGCAAAAAATTTTAGCGAAGCGCTCCGCTACGGAACCGAAGTTTTCCACGCGCTGAAAGCGGTGCTGCGCGGGAAGAAGCTCGCGACCGGCGTCGGCGACGAAGGCGGCTTCGCCCCCGATCTGCCATCGAACGAAGCGGCGCTGGAGACCGTGATCGAAGCGATTGAAAAGGCGGGCTACAAGGCGGGACGCGACATCTACGTCGGACTCGATGTCGCGAGCTCGGAGTTTTTCAAGGACGGAAGCTACGCGCTCGACGCGGAAGGAAAGCGCTTCAGTTCTTCAGAGTTCGTCGACTATCTCGCTTCCTGGGTGGACAAGTATCCCATCCTTTCCATCGAAGACGGCATGGCCGAAGGAGACTGGGAAGGCTGGGCGATGCTCACGCAGCGCCTGGGGAAACGGGTGCAGTTGGTCGGCGACGATTTGTTCGTGACCAACACCGAGATCTTAAAGCAAGGCATTGAGCGAAAGATCGCCAATTCGATTCTGATCAAGTTAAACCAAATCGGCACGCTTTCGGAGACGCTCGATGCCATTCGGATGGCGCACGACGCAGGCTACTCGGCCGTCGTGTCCCACCGCTCGGGAGAAACAGAGGACGTGACCATCGCCGATCTTTCAGTCGCGACCAACGCCGGCCAAATCAAAACCGGCTCACTCTCTCGCTCCGATCGCGTCGCCAAGTACAACCAGCTGCTGCGCATCGAAGACGAACTCGGCGGCGAGGTACGTTACGCCGGACGCGAGGTCTTTGAGCGCTTTCGCGTGTAATAGACACTGCTCCACGGGCCAAAAAATCTAGACGGAGTCGGCCTCAACATTTCGCCGTACCGACGACCCAGAGCAAGGAGGAGAAGATGCCCAAGTTCTTCAGATCGCTGTTCGGTCAAGTTGTCGTCGCTCTGATTCTCGGCATCGTGCTGGGCGTAGTCGTTCCGGAGTTCGCAGCGAAGCTAAAGCCGCTCGGCGACGCTTTCATCAAGCTGATCAAAATGATCATCGGACCGCTGGTCTTCTGCGTGGTCGTTCACGGCATCTGCGGCAGCGAAGACCTGAAGAAGTGCGGCCGTGTCGGCGTCAAGGCCATCGTCTACTTCGAGGTCATGACCACCCTCGCCCTGATCCTGGGCATCATCCTGGCTTACGCCACCAATCCCGGTGTCGGCATGAACGTCGATCCTAAATCACTCGATGCGTCTGCGATGGCTGCCTACACCGACCGTGTCGGACAAGTGACCAGCACGGTCGATTTTCTGATGAAGATTATCCCGGCGACATTCGTCGACGCTTTCGCCAAGGGCGACATTTTGCAGGTCTTGCTGCTTGCGATCCTGGTTGGAATCGCCCTGATGTTGATCGGCGAGCCGGCAAAGCCGCTCGTGCGCATCATCGACATCGCGACTCACGTCTTCTTCAAGATTATCGGCTTCATCATCAAGCTGGCGCCCCTTGGCGTGCTCGGCGCGATCGCGTTCACCGTGGGCAAGTACGGTGTCGGATCGTTAAGACAACTCGGCTTTCTAGTAGTGATCTTCTACGCCACCTGCGCCGCCTTTGTCTTTTTGGTGCTGGGCTTCGTGATGCGCTTGTGCGGCTTCAGCATCATCAAGTTCCTGAAGTATTTGCGCGAAGAGCTGCTGGTGGTGTTGGGCACCGCCTCGTCTGATAGCGTTTTGCCGCAGGTCATGCGCAAACTGGAGGGAATGGGAATCCAGGCGTCGACGGTTGGTTTGGTGATTCCGACCGGGTATTCGTTCAATCTCGACGGATTTTCGATCTATTTGACATTGGCCGCGGTGTTCATCGCCCAGGCGACCAACACACCGTTATCGCTCGCGGATTTGCTCACCATTCTCGCGATCTCGCTGGTCACTTCCAAAGGGGCTCACGGGGTCCCCGGCTCGGCCATTGTCATTTTGGCGGCGACTTTGGCAGCGGTTCCAGCGATCCCCGCTATCGGTCTGGTATTGGTCTTGTCCGTAGACTGGTTTATGGGAATGGGCCGGGCGCTCACCAACCTGATCGGCAACTGCGTGGCGACAGTCGTGATCGGCGTCTGGGAGAAAGATATTGACAGGGAGCGCGCCCATCGCGTACTTGACGGTGAAGTGAAAGTTGACATCGCTGCGCCCGCTGCTGAGCCGGAAGTTCAGCCTCTCAGCGGTGTTTAGCCAACGGGAGAACCACATGAGGATGGCGTATCCAGGTTTGTTGCGGGTGCTGTGCGGACTGCTGGGACTCTGGGTGATACCCGCTGCCCATGCCCAGACCGTCTCCGGCGACTCAGTGCTGACTGACGAGCGAGCTAAGACAGAATATCCGCGCCCGCAAACTGTCACGCTCGATGAAATCCTATATGGCGGCATCATCAAAATCGCCGTACCCAAAGATTTTCCACCGTTTGGCTCGCTGGGGGCGGGGGGAAAGTTAGAAGGTTATGACGTCGATGTTGCTAACTTGATCGCCAAGGATCTCGGCGTCAAGCTCGAGCTCGTGCCCGTCGCGAGCAATGACCGCCTTTCGCTCCTTCTCACCAAGAGAGTGCATCTCGTCGTCGCCGGACTTGGTGTGAGCGCGGAGCGCGCAAAAGCGATCGCGTTTTCGTCTCCGTATGCACCCTTTTTCTCCACAGTGGCCGGTGCGGCGAACGTCGAGGTAAAAAACCTCGCCGATTTGCAGGGAAAGAAAGTCGCTGTGACGCGAGACACGCTGGAGGACCGTGAGCTTTCCAAGAGCGCTCCAAAAGGCGTCGAGATCATTCGTTTTCCCGACAATCAAGCGACGATTCAAGCCTTCCTCTCGGGTCAGGCCGATCTGATCGCGACCGGCAACGTCGTTGCCGCTTCGATTGCGAAAAACAATCCGGACAAAAAAATCGAAAGCAAATTCGTGATCCGCGAGTCGCCCGCGAGCATTGGCGTGCGCAAAGGCGACCTCGAGCTGCTGCACTGGGTTAACGTCTTTGTCTACGAGAAGAAGCTTTCCGGCGAGCTCGACCAGTTATCGCGCAAGTGGTTTGGCGAGCCGCTACCGGCGATGCCGCCGTTGTAGCTCTGAAGCAAGGATCCACGCGATTAGTCCGACGCACTCAAAATACACGATTCATAGATTCATTGTAGCGAGAGATTTATGAAGCCCACTGTGATTGTGCTTTCGCTTGCCGGAATCTTGGCGCCGAGTCTCGCGCTTGCTAAGGGAACCAATGTAACCATTCGGCGCTGTCCTCGGGTTGGCTGTCGCGACTCTTACTGCCGTCGCACCGCGCTACGACACCAGGTTGATCGAGAATGGTATTTACGGATTCAACGGGGCGCTAATTGGGGTTGCGGCTGTCTGTTTTTTTACGCCCGGTTGGCGAACATTTCTCTTGGCGGTGCTGGGCGCAGTGCTCGCCGTTCCGCTCACGGTGGTTATACAAAAGCTGGGAGTCGCTCCTCTGACCGCGCCTTTCGTCTTGGCTACCTGGATCGCCTTCATAGTCCATCGCACGACCACACGGCCTCCATCGAAGCAGAAGGCGCGATGAACTATCGCGGAGAAATGCAATGAGCCAAAGCTATCCACAAGGGCTGGAAGTCCGCGCGCCGGTTCCGCCCGCATACGCCGATGTCCTGGGTTACGACGCGCTCGCTTTCGTCGCC
>JBOIGA010000086.1:0-11750 GCA_050741875.1 Burkholderiales bacterium | reverse complement strand
GTCTTTGCGTGTCGAAACCCTTCGGGACGAGGCCGATGCAGCGGCTGTTGCCGCTGCGTCGGCCCCCGGGGCGAACGCACGCGTGCAGTCGCAAGCGACTGCACCGCGGGCGATCTGTCTTGTCGCGCTCCTGGCGAAGGGGTTAACCATTCGCGGCGTCGTGCTTCGCACGCGAAGACAGGCGCAGCCTGGGCTTCGCCATCTGCGCGTGCATCCCGCAAAGCCGCCGTCGCGACCGTGCGGGACTTGATCAGAGGTTCCTAGGGACAATGCTGCAAGGCGAAGTCATTTTCGCTGCATCGTTTGCCTATCTGGGGCTGCTGTTCGCTATCGCCTATTACGGCGACAAGCGCGCCGATCAAGGGCGCAGCATCATCGCCAACCCCTACATCTACTCGCTTTCGCTCGCCGTCTACGCGACTTCGTGGACCTTTTACGGCAGCGTCGGCCGCGCCGCGTTCAACGGCGTCGGCTTTCTGCCCATCTATCTCGGGCCGACTTTGATGGTCGCGCTGTGGTGGTACGTATTGCGCAAGATCATTCGTATCGCGAAAACCCACCGCATCACTTCCATCGCCGACTTCATCGGCTCGCGCTACGGCAAGAGCACGCTCCTCGGAGGAGTGGTCACCATCATCGCGGTAATCGGGGTGGTACCCTACATCGCCTTGCAGCTCAAAGCCGTGTCGAATAGCGTCACGATCCTTTTGCAATATCCCGAAATCATCATGCCCACGTTCGTGGGCGAGGTTCCGCTCCTCGAGGACACGGCTTTTTATGTCGCCGTACTGCTCGCCGCTTTCGCCATTCTGTTCGGTACGCGCCACCTCGATGCCGCCGAGCGGCACGAAGGCATGGTCGCGGCGATCGCCTTCGAATCTCTGGTCAAGCTGCTCGCTTTCCTCGCGGTCGGCGTGTTCGTCACCTTCTGGATGTACGACGGGTTCGGCGATCTTTTCAACCGCGCGGCGGCGATTCCCGAACTTGCCAAATTGTTTACTCCGCTCGAAGGCGCGGCGGGAAGCTACGCAAGCTGGGTGTGGCTCACCATTCTGTCGATGCTCGCGATTATCTTTTTACCGAGACAGTTCCAGGTCGCGGTGGTGGAGAACGTCGACGAGAAACACATCAACAAAGCGATCTGGCTCTTTCCTGTCTACATGCTGGCGATCAATATTTTCGTTTTGCCGATCGCTTTCGGCGGACTCATGCATTTTACCGACGTCAAAGTGGACCCCGACACGTTTGTTCTCACCGTGCCAATGGCCGAGCAGCAGCAGGCGCTCGCGCTTCTGGTTTTCATTGGCGGACTATCAGCGGCGACGGGAATGGTGATCGTCGAGACGATCGCTCTATCGACGATGATCTGCAACGATCTGGTGATGCCGGTGCTGCTGCGCATGAAAAATCTGCGCTTGACCGAGCGCAAGGACTTAAGCGGAATTCTACTTACCATCCGCCGCGGCGCGATATTGTTCGTCGTGCTCCTGGGCTATATCTATTTCCGGGTTGCGGGAGAAGCGTATGCGCTGGTTGCGATCGGTTTGATTTCGTTCGCCGCGGTCGCGCAGTTCGCTCCGGCGTTTCTCGGTGGGATGTATTGGAAAGGCGGAACTCGCGCGGGTGCTTTCGCCGGGCTCCTTAGCGGATTCGCGGTGTGGATGTATACGCTACTGCTGCCGGCATTCGCCAAATCGGGATGGCTGCCTTCAGCTTTTTCGACCGAAGGGCTGTTTGGAATCGATCTTTTGATGCCGAACCAATTGTTCGGGCTTTCCGGGTTGGACCAGATCACTCACGCGATGCTGTGGAGCATGCTGGCTAACGTCGGCGCCTATGTCGTGGTGTCGCTCTTTACTCGGCAAAGCGCAGTCGAGCTTTCGCAAGCGTCGCTGTTCGTTGACGTCTTCAAGCGCGAAGGCGGAGGTTCGCGCTTTTGGCAGGGAACCGCCTCTGCCCCAGGCTTGCACGCGCTGCTATCGCGCTTCGTCGGCAAGCCGCGCGCCGATGAAGCTTTTTGCGCCTACGGCGAACGCTGCGGAATCGCCTGGCCGCGCGAAGCGCTCGACGCCGACGCGCAACTCGTCAACTTCACCGAGACGCAGTTGGCGGGAGCGATCGGCGCGGCTTCGGCGCGGATCATGGTCGCTTCGGTCGTGAAGGAAGAGGAGTTGGGAATCCAGGAAGTGATGGGAATGCTCGACGAAGCCTCGCAGCTCATCGAGTATAGCCACAAGCTCGAGCAGAAATCGAAAGAGCTCGAAGCCGCTACGGCCGAGTTGCGCGAAGCCAACGAGCGCCTAAAAGAGCTCGACCGCTTGAAAGACGATTTCGTGTCGACCGTTTCGCACGAGCTGCGCACGCCGCTGACTTCGATCCGGGCGTTCTCCGAGATCCTGCACGACAATCCCAACCTCGATTCCGTCAAACGGACGCAGTATCTGGCGACGATCATCAAGGAAACTGAGCGCTTGACAAGGCTCATCAATCAGGTGCTCGATCTGTCGAAGATCGAATCCGGCAAAGTCGAGTGGCGCATCACCGACGTCAATCTGCGCGAAGTCATCGAGGATTCGCTCGCGGCGACCAGCCAGCTTTTCAAGGGTGGAAACGTACGGCTCAGAACGCGGCTGCCCGAAACGGCGCCGCCGATCCGCGCCGATCGCGACCGTCTTATCCAGGTCGTAATGAACCTGTTGTCGAACGCGGTGAAGTTCTGCGACCCGAAGGCGGGCCGCGTCTGGGTGGATCTGACCGTTGGCGCTGAAGCGCTACGCGTGAACGTGCGCGACAACGGCAAGGGCATCGGCGTCGAGGATATGGCGATCATTTTCGACAAATTCCGCCAGGGGGGAGACACTCTGACCGACAAGCCGCAAGGCACCGGCTTGGGGCTGCCGATTTCGCGCGAAATCATCCATCACTTCGGCGGCAAGTTGTGGGTCGAAAGCGAGCTTGGCCGCGGCGCGACTTTTTCGTTTACGCTGCCGCTTGCGCGTGAGGCGCCAGCCCCGGTCGCGCAGCCCGCGTTATCTCTGGAGAACCGATGAGCAAGAAAGTTTTGATCGTTGACGACGAGCCCAACATCGTCACTTCGCTCGAGTTCCTGATGGAAGCGAATGGCTTCGAGGTATTGATCGCGCGCAACGGCGAGGAAGCGCTGCAGGCGGCAAGCATCCATCGCCCCGACCTCATTCTTCTCGACGTCATGCTGCCGGTCAAAAACGGCTTTGAAGTCTGTCAGAAACTTCGCGAAAGCGCGGATCTGAGCGCGATCAAGATTCTGATGCTGACGGCGAAAGGGCGCGACATCGAAATCGCCAAAGGCAAGGCCGTCGGCGCCGACGACTACATCACCAAGCCTTTTTCCACCCAGGAGCTGGTAGAGCGCGTGCGCCGCTTGCTCGAATGAAGCTCAAGTTCGCGTTGTGGCTCGCCGCAATCGCCGCGATTCTGCTCGCCTTCGACATCGTTCTCGGATTGCTGTTATGGTCAAACATGGACGAACAGGAACGCGAAATTGTCAGCCGCGTTTTGCTCGACCATGCCGCAGTCATCGTGTTGCTCGGATTCTTTGCGCTGGCCGGTTTGGGTTTTCTGCTCAAAATCGTTTTCGACGCGTACGTGCTGACCCCCAAATGGATCGCGGATGAAACCCGCATCATTCTCGGCGCCAACCCGAGTCACCGAATAAAGCCGACGGGTGTCGCCGAGTTGCGCGAGCTTTGTCATTCCATTAACAGTCTCGCCGAACGCTATGATTCACAGCGGCGCGAGGTGGACGAGAAGGTCGCCGAAGCGAGCAGAGACGTTGAAGACGAGAAGAACCGCCTCGCCGCGCTGATGGCGCAGCTCAGTTTGAGTGTCGTCGTTTGCAACGTCGACGGGCGAATCATTCTTTACAACGGCGCGGCGAAAGCACTCCTCGGTCAAGCCGGATGGATCGGACTCGGCCGCTCGGTTTTCGCCGTGCTCGACCGCGCTCTCATCGCGCACGCGCTCGATGACATCCGGCATCGTTTGCGCGAAGGCGATGAACAGCCGATCGCCAATCTCATCACCGCAAGAGACCGAGGGCAGGTCGTGCGAATGAACGTCTCGCCGGTATTGGACCGGGAAAACGAAATCACTGGATTTGTCCTCACGCTCGACGATGTGACCAAGAGCATGGAAACGTCGTCGCGCCGGGACGCGCTCTTGCAATCGGTGATCGAGAGCACTCGCGCCGCGCTCGCCAACATGCGCGCCGCGGTCGAAACGATGCTCGAATACCCAGAAATGAAGCTTGAGCGCCGGGCGCAGTTCACCGGAATCATCGCCGAGGAAGCGCGCAAGCTGTCGGCCCGGCTTGAACAGACGCTCGGCGAATCTTCCGACTACGTCAAAACCAAAGTGCCGCTCGAATCGATTCCCGCCGCCGATCTCCTGTCGGTGATCGCCCGTCGAATCGAGTCCCGGCTGGGAATCAAAGCGGAGTTGGGCGCGACGGATCGGGATCTGTGGCTCAAAGTCGACTCTTACGCGATGGCGCAGTCGGCGTGTTTCCTCGCTCGCCGCTTGAAGGACCGGTGCGGCGTTCG
Organism: Burkholderiales bacterium; assembly: GCA_050741875.1. GTDB lineage: Bacteria > Pseudomonadota > Gammaproteobacteria > Burkholderiales > JBOIGA01 > JBOIGA01. The sequence continues at coordinate 7,170 of JBOIGA010000086.1, read as the reverse complement.
CCGAACTACGCTGGCGATCCGGCGCAGCGGACGGCTGGCGAATCTCGATCTGGCGTGGACAGGCGCCGCCCTTGATTCCGACGTCGTCGCGGCGTGGGAAAGCGAACCCCTGAAACAGGGCGGAGAAGAGGGTCTTCTCAATCTCAAGCAAATCCTCGATCGCCACGATGCCGAATTTTTACACCAGCGCGAAGCCGGCCAATCGCTTTTCAGAATTATTCTTCCGGTCGCGGAAGCCGCACCCGCCGCGCGCCACGCGGTTTATGAAAGCCGGCCCGAATACTACGACTTCGATTTATTTAATCGGCCCTCTTCGGAGCACGACGAGCACAAGCTGACCGAGCTGGCCTATACCGTTTTCGACACCGAGACCACCGGGCTCGACCCGTCGGCGGGGGACGAGATCATCTCGATAGGCGCGGTGCGCATCGTCAATAATCGCGTCTTGCAGCACGAGGTCTTCGATCAGTTGATCGACCCGAAGCGGACAATCTCGAAAAAATCCACAGCGGTACACGGAATCACCCGCGAGATGCTGCAAGGCGCTCCGCCGATCGGTGAAGTTCTCCCCCACTTTTTTCATTTCTGCGAGGACACCGTGCTCGTTGCGCACAACGCGGCTTTCGACATGCGTTTCCTTCAGTTAAAGGAGGACACAACTGGAATCAAATTCAATCAGCCGCTTTTGGACACGCTGCTCTTGTCCCCCGTGGTGCATCCTTACGACCCCGAGCACAGGCTCGAAGCCATGGCGCAACGCCTTGGAATCAGCGTCATGGGCCGCCATACCGCGCTCGGCGACGCCTTCGTCACGGCGGAAGTTTTTCTGCGGATGATTCCCGTGCTCGCGCAAAAAGGCATTCACACGTTGAAGCAGGCGCAGCAGGCGAGTCAAAAAACGCAGTATGCCAAGGTGACTTATTAGGACTGAGGACTGAGGACTGAGGAGGTTCGAGGTTGAGAACGATTTTCCTATCCCCTATCACCTATCACCTATCACCTGCCTTATCCCCGAGTTCTGGCCAGTGAGCGCCGAGCTTTCGCTGAAAGGTCTACGCGCAATTCCGCCATTCTCGCAAATGGCGGAAACGCAATTCGACTGGCTCGCCGTTAGAGCTAAAGAACACGCGTTCGAAAAAGGCGACGTCGTCATCGCCGCGGGCGAGCACCCCAAGTCCCTTTATGTGATCGTCCATGGAAGCGTGCGGGGAGAGCGTATCGCCGGTCCGAGGGCACCGCGCTTTCACGAGCTTCGCCCGGGAGAATGGTTTCCTCTGGGCGCGCTATTGGCGAGAAGGACGGCGACAACCCCTTATATTTGCCTCGAAGAAACCCGCTGCATTGCATTCTCGCATTCCGATTTCGAGGAGATATTGTCGGTCAGCCCGACTTTCCAGGACTATTGCAACCAGTTCGTCGCGCGCGAGTTCGCCCGCTCGCGCGAATGGCTGCGCGAACACGACGTGTACGCCGGTTTCGAGCAGTACGAGATGATGAGCCCCCTGTCATCGGTGATGTCGCCTCCGATTTCCTGTCCCCCCGACACGCCAATCGCTGAAGTCCTCGAACTGCTCAAAAAAAAGAACATCGGCTGCATGATCGTCGTCAACGGCGCTGGCGCGCCAACGGGGATTTTTGCGCTGCCGGACGTATTGAAACGGGTCATCGCCGACAAAATCCCGTTGAACGATCCGATCGCGAAAGTGATGAGTCCGAACCCTCTTTCGCTACCGCCTTCTGCGCCGATTTACGAAGCCGCTCTTTTGATGCAGACACATCGAGTGCGCCATCTTCCCCTCGTCGAGAGCAACGAGCTCAAAGGCGTCGTTTCCGAGCGCGATCTCTTCCGCCTGCAAAGAGTGAGTTTGCAGCTTATCTCGCAGACGATCTCCCGCGCCGAGAGCCACGAACGGCTGATCGCCGCATCGCGGGACATCCGCCAGCTCGGCCGCGACATGCTCGCGCAAGGATTGGCTGTCGCGCAGATCACCAGCATCCTCTCAAGGCTCAACGATCAGTTGTCGTCACGGCTGATCGAGATTTCGCGCGCTCGCTCGGCGGTCGGCGCGGTCGACTTCTGCTGGATCGCGCTCGGCAGCGAAGGCCGCAACGAGCAGACCTTGAGCTCGGACCAGGACAACGGGATTATTTTCAGCTTGCCGGAAGGCGCGAGCGCGAAGGAGATTCGCAATGTGCTCGTGCCTTTCGCGCGCGGCATCAACGAAAAGCTTAGCGACTACGGTTTTCCCCTGTGCAAGGGCAACATCATGGCGAGCAATCCCGAGTGGTGCCTCTCACTTTCCGAGTGGAAAAACCGCTTCGCGGCGTGGATAGACCGGGGCGACCCCGACTCGCTACTCAACGCGGCGATATTCTTCGACTTCCGGCCGATTTATGGCAAGAGCGCGCCCGCCGAAAACTTAAGGCAATGGCTCACGTTACACGCGCAGAAGAACCGGCGTTTTTTGCACCAGATGGCGGCCAACGCGATGCGTAGCCGGCCGCCGCTTTCGCGCTTCGGTTTCCTTCGCTTCGGTTTCTTTACCTTGCAGCGAAGCAAAACGCGAGCGAATGTCATCGACATCAAATTGAACGGCACGGCCATTTTTGTTGACGCCGCGCGCATCTACAGCCTGCAAGCGGGAGTGCCCGCGACCAACACCGATGACCGGTTGAAGATCTCCGCGCGTAAACTCAATTTTGTGCAGGCCGAAGTCGAAGCGTGGATAGACGCCTTTCACTATATTCGGGGATTGCGACTCAAGGTCGAAAGCGAGCATCCGGGTATGGAAGCCGGACACTATGTTGAAATCAAAGAGCTCAACAGCTTCGAGCGCGAAACCTTACGTCAGGCGCTGCTGCATGCGAAGAAGCTGCAAGAGAGACTGGCTTTGGACTACTCGGTTTAGTCTCGAATCTCAGTTTCTAAGTCAAAACTCAAAATTCAGAATCGAGGCGGTTATCCCGGTCCAGCACGTAGCCGCGGCCATGGACGGTGCGCAAGGTCAGTCCGGCGCCGTCGAGTTTTTTGCGCAGACGATGGACGTAGACTTCGATCGCGTTATAGCCCGCTTCCTTGTCGAAGCTGTAGAGATGATCGAGGATTTGTTCCTTGCTTACCAGCCTGCCGAAACGCGAGAGCAGGATTTCCAGCACACCCACCTCGCGGGTAGAAAGATCGACAGGCTTGCCTGCGATCATCGCGGTGCGCGCAACGGTGTCGAAGGAGAGACCTCCGTAGCTCAATACTGGCATTCCGCCGGAGCGTGGGCGGCGCAATAGCGCGCGCACGCGCGCGCGCAGTTCTTCAAGGCTGAAAGGCTTGACCAGATAGTCGTCGGCGCCCAGATCAAGGCCACGCACTTTCTCTTCGGGCTTGTCGTGGCCCGAAAGAATCAGCACGGGAAGAACGAGCTTGCGGGCGCGAAGCTGGGCCAAAACCATAAAACCGTCCAGCTTGGGCAGCCCAAGGTCGAGAATTAGGAGATCGAAAGCGCCGCCGTCGAGGGCGTCGGCAACCGAGACGCCGCTTCTCACCCAATCAACGGCGTAATCGTGTTGGCGCAGATCGATCTGAAGCGCGTCGCCGAGAACGGCGTCGTCTTCGGCGATGAGAATTCGCAGGGGACTTCCTTGGGTTATGATTCCCGGCGATTATAACAGTAAGGATTTCGTAAGAATTTTCGCGGACGATACCAAAGGGCGCGGGCAGTTGCCTTGGCATTTCAGTAATGATAGGGTTGCCCACGTCAGGCCGCTATGCGGGTGGAATGGGGTGGATGGGAAACGCCCGCGAGAAAACGAAAAAGCTTTCAGTAAAACGCGCACCCGGTTTCATAACCATTGTAAGAGGAGGGCCTCCATGCAGCTGACCGAAAGACATAAGGAATACTGGCACAAGAACATCACACTCACCGCAATACTTCTCGTCATCTGGTTCGTTGTAACCTTCGTCGTTGGCTGGTTCGCTCGGGATATCAACGAAATCACTTTCATCGGTTTCCCGCTCGCTTTCTACATGGGTGCGCAAGGCGCACTGGTCATTTACATCCTGATCATCTGGTACTACGCCCATTACATGAACAAGCTCGATCTCGAATACGACGTGCATGAAGGGGAGGAAGACTAATGGCTACTGCGACTCAAAGAACATTCAATCAGCAGCTAAAGAAGTATTACAGCTTCTACACGATCGGCTTCATCGGTTTCGTCATTTTTCTGGCGATCGCCGAGCAGCTTGGCATGTCGAACAAATGGATTGGGTACTGGTTTCTGTTCGCGACTATCGGTTTGTACGCGGGAATCGGCATCATGAGCCGCACCGCGGATGTGGCCGAATATTACGTCGCGGGCCGGCGCGTTCCGGCGTTCTTTAACGGCATGGCCGTTGGCGCGGACTGGATGAGCGCCGCTTCGTTCATCGGAATGGCGGGAACGCTGTACCACACCGGCTACGACGGCCTCGCTTTCGTCATGGGTTGGACAGGGGGCTATTGTCTTGTCGCGCTCTTTCTCGCGCCCTACCTGCGCAAGTTCGGCCAGTTTACAGTCCCGGACTTTTTGGGCGCGCGCTACGGCGGCAACATCGTGCGCTCGGTTGGAATATTCGCCGCCATTCTTGCCTCTTTCACTTATGTGATCGCCCAGATCTACGGCGTTGGCATCATCACCAGCCGATTCACCGGACTGCCATTTGGAATCGGTGTGTTCGTCGGCCTCGCCGGCATTCTGGTGTGTTCGTTCCTTGGTGGAATGCGCGCGGTGACCTGGACGCAGGTCGCGCAATATGTGATTTTGATTATCGCCTACATGATTCCGCCGGTGTGGCTGTCAGTGAAGCACTTCAATTTCCCGATTCCTCAGCTTGCCGCGGGTTATGCGCTACAAAAGGTCAGTGAGCGCGAGGAAGTGCTCGCCAACGACCCGAAGGAAAACGAAGTTAGGGCGATCTACAAACAAAAAGTTGATGCGGCCAACGCTAATCTGAAAGATCCGGCGGCGGCGTATACAACAAACAAAGCCGCCGCGGAAAAGAAAGTCGCCGATCTCAAGGCGGCAGGCGCGGCGCCTGATCAAGTCACCGCAGCGGAAAAGGCGCTGGCTGTTTACCCGGCCGATGTGGAAGCCGCTAAAGCCGCGTGGACCAAGGACAAGGGTCTCGCCCCGCGCGCCGCAGGAATCAGCCGCCACGCGGTGCCTTTTGAGGGCAAGGATGAGGCAGCGCGCAGCGATGCGAGATGGAATTTCCTTGCGCTCATTCTCTGCCTGATGGTCGGGACTGCCGCATTGCCACACATCCTGATGCGCTACTACACCACGCCTAGTGTAAAAGAGGCGCGCGTGTCAGTTGCGTGGTCTCTGTTCTTTATCTTCCTGCTCTACTTCACTGCGCCCGCTCTGGCGATCTTGGTGAAATACGACATCTACCACTTTTTGGTGGGGTCGCCATTCACAGAGTTGCCGAGGTGGGTGGAATTGTGGAGAGCCGTCGATCCCACGCTGCTGTCGCTTTCGGACATAAATGGCGATGGTATCGTGCAGCGCGCTGAAATCATGATCGGCGGTGACATTATCGTGTTGGCCACGCCCGAAATCGCGGGATTGCCTTACGTGATTTCAGGGTTGGTCGCGGCGGGCGGGTTGGCCGCAGCGCTGTCCACCGCGGACGGTTTGCTGCTGACTATCGCCAATGCTCTCTCACACGACCTGTACTACAAGATGGTCAACCCGCATGCTTCGACGAAAACGCGTATCACCGTCGCAAAGGGTTTGCTGCTGGTCGTGGCTTTGCTGGCCGCTTATGTGACTTCGCTTAAGCCGGGGGACATCTTGTTCCTGGTCGGCGCGGCGTTTTCGCTTGCGGCGTCAGCGTTCTTCCCGGCGTTGGTGCTCGGCGTGTTCTGGAAGCGCGCGACCAAGTGGGGCGCAATCCTGGGAATGATCGCGGGGTTGGGTATCTGCGCTTATTACATGTGGTTGACGTACCCGTTCTTCGGAGTCAATGCGCCGCTATGGCTCGGCATCAAGCCGATCTCAGCGGGAATCTGGGGAATCCCGCTCGGCTTCATCGTGATCATCGTGGTGAGCCTGCTCACTCCGAAACCTAGCGCCGAAGTTCAGGATCTAGTGGATCATGTGCGGTATCCGCACCTTCGGGGCGATATCGACACGCGTGGCACCTAAGCAGTAAAGTCTTAACGAAAAAGCCCGCTCCTGAAGAGCGGGCTTTTTGTTAGTGCGCTAAAATCGCACGAATCCGGAGAGATGGCCGAGCGGCTTAAGGTGCACGCCTGGAAAGCGTGTGTACGTGATGAACGTACCGCGGGTTCGAATCCCGCTCTCTCCGCCATCGGCGCCGCAAACGATGTCAGCAGAACTTAGAGACCGGATCGTCAACACCGCCGTGCGACTGGCGGAACGCAAGTCATGGGAAGCGGTGCGCTTGCACGAGGTCGCAGCGGCCGCCGGGGTCTCATTGGAAGACATCCGCGCCGCGCAATTCCGCGAGAAGGAAGACGTGGTTGACGCTTGGTTCGACCGTGCCGATCACGCCATGCTGACCGCTGCCCAAAGCGCGGATTTTCTGGAGCTGTCAACGCGCGAGCGCTTGCAGCGGCTCGTCATGACGTGGCTTGGCGCGCTCGCCGATCATCGCCGGGTCACCCGGCAAATGATCTATGGGAAACTCGAGCCCGGCCATCTTCATATCCAGATTCCAGGTCTTATGCGAGTGAGCCGCACCGTGCAATGGATGCGCGAGGCGGCGCGCCGCGATCCCGCTTATCTGCGCCGCGCCATCGAAGAGACAGGCTTGACGACGATCTATCTGATGACCTTCTTTCGCTGGATGCATGACGATTCACCCGGGTCGGACGACACCAGGCGGTTTCTGGATGGACTCTTAAGCCGAGCGGAAACGTTATCGAGATTCTTCGGCCCAAGCTCGCACAAAGGAACGAGCGAAATTAAGACGCCGCGCATCGTCTAGACCGGCCTGGTCGCGCGCCGATGGATACCCTCACCCACGCGTTGAGCGGCGCGCTACTCGCTCGCGCCACAGCCTCCGCCACGCAGGCGCATCTTGCGCCTGGTCCACGCATGGCCGCGGGGTTCTTCGCGGCGGCGTTTCCGGATTGTGATTTCGCGTTGCGGCTGATTGACACGCTCGCT
>JBOIGA010000085.1:0-11850 GCA_050741875.1 Burkholderiales bacterium | reverse complement strand
GTTGTGACGTTCGATTCCGGAAAAACGGACGTGGGGGCTATAACCCGGGCGACGACCAACGCCGGTTTCCCTTCGGCTGTCAAGCAGTGAACATCGAGCAATAGCAGCGGATGTAGGGGTAAGGCGTTCGCGACCTTAGCCTGAACCTGATCCTGCCGCAGTGACAGGAGCCTTTAAGCTTCATTCGAAGTGACTTTGAAACGTGGGTCGCTCAAACATTCCTGTTTGTAGCGCCTGAAGTTGGCGACGTAGTGCTCGGCGTTTTTCCTGATCTCCGAAATGTCCTTTTCGGTCAGCGTGCGAATGATGCGCCCGGGAACGCCGACGACAAGCGAGTTGTCGGGAATCATTTTGTTCTCCGCGATCAGCGTGCTGGCGCCGATCAAACAGTTCTTCCCGATCACTGCGTTGTTGAGTATCACGCTGTTGATTCCGATCAGCGAATTGTCGCCAATGGTGCAGCCAATGCAGATTGACCATATGGCCAATGCTCACGTTCTTGCCGATCGTGAGTTTCACGCCGATGTCGGTATGCAGCACCGAGCCATCCTGCACGTTGGTGTTCTCTCCGATCGCGATGAGATCGTCGTCGCCGCGCACGACCGCGTTGTACCAAATCGACACGTTGTTTTCGAGTACCACCGCCCCGACCACGATCGCATTCTCGGCGATAAAGTAATCGCCGCGGCACTCGACTTTCTTATCTCCGAGAGAATAGATCACAGCGCATCCACGCCGGCCTTCGCCACCTGCGCGTCCTGGGAAGATTGAACTCCGGAAACGCCGATCGCGCCGACAATCTCGTTTTCGAAAATCAGCGGTAGGCCACCATCTATCGGCAATACGTTCGGCGCGGAAAGGAATCCGAGACGGCCCGCGGCGAGCAGCTCCTCAAAATTTTTCGTGGGGCGCTTGAAGAGCAAGGCCCCGCGTCCTTTGGCGATCGCCACCTCAATGCTTCCGAGCTGCGTTCCGTCCGCGCGCTGCAGGTAGATCAGGTGTCCACCATCGTCCAAGACCGCGATGACGACATTCCACTTGTTCTTTTTCGCTTCGGCTTCGGCCGCAGCGGCGACGCGTTTTGCGTCATCGAGGCTCAAGGTTTTTTTGGTCAGCATGTCTTTTCGTCCTCCCGAACGGGCGGCTCCATTATGGCATAGAGGCTTAACCGTACTATTATCTTGCCATGAAACTCTGCATTGTTGGCGCGGGAGCGATCGGCGGTTATATGGGAGTCAAACTGGCTCTCGCGGGGGAGGAACTCACCTTTATTGCGCGCGGCGCCAATCTCGACGCTGTTCAAAAAAATGGTTTGAAACTCATCGCCGAAAACGGCAGCGAGCAGGTGGCGACGGATGTCCGCGCGACCAGCGACATGCGCGAGGCCGGCGAACACGACGTGGTCATCCTCGCGCTCAAGGCGCACCAGATCGAACCGATCGCCGAGAATCTTCGCGCGCTCTTTCGCGAGGACACGATCGTCGTCACCACACAGAACGGAATTCCGTGGTGGTATTTTGAAAAGCACGGCGGGGAATTCGAGGGGAGGCGCCTGCAGAGCGTGGATCCACACGGAATCCTCGCCGAAAATATCGAGTCCGAGCGGGTCATCGGCTGCATCGTTTACATCGCCGCGGAACTTGCAGAGCCGGGGGTGGTGCGGCACATCGAAGGCAATCGTTTTCCTGTCGGTGAGCTGGACGGAAGCGAGAGCGCACGCGTCAAAGTCATTTCCGAAACATTCGCCAAAGCCGGCCTCAAAGCGCCGGTGTTGAAGGACATACGCTCGGAGATCTGGCTCAAGCTTTGGGGCAATCTTTCCTTCAATCCGATTTCAGCGCTCAGCCATGCGACGCTCGAAGAGATTTGCAAATTCCCGCCGACTCGCGAGCTTGCCGCGAATATGATGCGGGAGGCCGAGGCGATTGCGAACGAACTGGGAATCACTTTTCGCTTATCGCTGGAAAAGAGAATCGCGGGCGCGGAAAAAGTTGGCGCCCACAAGACTTCGATGCTGCAAGACATCGAACAGGGAAAGGCGGCGGAGGTCGAAGCCTTGATCGGATCGGTCGTCGAGCTGGGGCGACTAACGGAAACTCCCACTCCGCATATTGATGCCGTCTATGCATCGGTGAGCCTGCTTTCAAAAACCTTGAGCGATCAGCGCGCAAGGCTCAGGGCCGAAAAAATCGGCTGACAGAGTTCGCAAGAATTACCGTTCTATCGAACGCTCGCGGAGCCGAGTCTGCTTCTGCTTCTTCGGACTCCGGATTTTTCCGAGCGCGCCACTCTCATTGTTTTGCCAGATACGCCTTGGCTTGCGCGAGCTCGGGACGCTCCGTGTCTCGCTCGGCTGTCAGGCTTTGCAGCTTCGAGTAATACGCTTCTGCCGCTTTGCCATTGCCCGACGCTTCCGCGGCTCGCGCAGCGCCATAGACTCCACGGAATCGGTTGGGGTCGCGTTTGAGCGAGCGTTCGAATTCGGCGAGAGCGAGAGCGGGTTTGTTCAGTTCCATCAGCATGTCGCCCAGCAGTTGCCGCGATGGCACGACATTTCCAGGGGTGACGGGATGCTTGTCGCTCGCCTCTTCGCTTTCAGCGGCGGCGCGCATCAACTCCAAGGCCTCTTCGTTGCGCTTCTCGGCAAGCGCAATCCACGCCTTGACGGTAGTAATCTGAAAATCAGTTTGCCCGGCCCAGTAGGTATTTTTCGCCGCCGACATCGTGTCCTTGAGTGTCACCAGACGCTCAAGATCTTTGCGCGCCGCTGAGACGTCTCCACTACGCGCCGCGCCGAGGCTGCGTGCGAACACGAGAATCGCTTCGGCTTGTGGGAATTTATTCCACTCGAGATCGGCGGGAGTGAGTTCGAGCGCCGCCGCAGCTTGCCAATCGTTGTGCTCCAGCGCGAAGCGCGCGGGAATAGCGGCGAATGCGTAAGCGGCGACGAAGTTTTCCACATTCACTTTGCGAATCGCGGCCGCCTCGTCCAAAAGTTGCTTCGCCGCCTTGTCCTGCGCCTGTTGCAGCTGGCCGAACACCATGTAGTCCATCGCATGCAGGGCATCGTAAGCGCCGACGCCCAAAGTGGTTTCCTTGAGCTCGCCTTTGGCGGCAAGATAGGACGCGCGGTTGCCTTCGACCATTTCCTTCCACAGGCCCAGTCGCGAAAAAATGTGCGATGGCATGTGCAGAGCGTGCGGCACGGAGGGCGCGATTCCCGCGTATGCGCGGGCGGAAGGCAACCCCTTCTTGGCCAGCTCCGCGTAGTCGTAGGTGTGGATCAGATAGTGGGCCGCGCCAGGATGATTCGGGTATTTCCTGTACAGCGGCTCAAGAATGGACGCCGCCTTGAGCTGGTTAGCGAAAGTCTTGTCCGTGGGCAACGCCGTGGCGTCTAACACGAGTGCATAAAGGATCTGTGCTTCGTCGTCATTCGAATGCTTCGCGGCGACACCCGCCATCGCCTTCTCGAAAGCAACCGCGCGCGAGCGGTGATCGGCGGTCTCCCAGTCCTTGAAGAACGTGGAAAGCGCGGTGATGTAATCGCGCTCGCGTTCGCTCTTGGCGCCAAGTCGTTCCGCCTCGGCAAACGCCGCTGCCGCCGACTTCATTGCGTTGGGGTTGGCGGGCCAGGCGAACGGATTTCCCATGGACATGATGGCGATTCCCCAATGCGCCATGCCGCATTCGGGATCGTGTTCCAAAACGCGGCCGAACGATTTCTTCGCGGGGTCGAACCAAAACGAATGAAACAGCGCCATCGCGCGGTTGAATTCCTTCTGGGCGGCATCGTTGCACGACACGGGAAAGTTCACTTCGCCCAATCTCTCGGACGGCTTGCCCTGCTCTACATCGTCTTCACCGTGCGCCCATGCCGTGGAATCACCGGCGGCGAGCGCAAGCGCCAATGCCGAGCAGATTGCGTAGTGTCTTCTGCGATTCGAATTCATAAGACGCCTCCTTTGCTGCATGATACGCGATCGAGTTTACTCGGCCGCGCGTTTCAGCCGGAGCCGGGGTTTTGCAAGAAATCTAACCGTCGGAAAAAGTGCGCGCGACCGGGTCGCCGAAGCGGGCGATCGCCGCGACATACGCGACGACTTGATTTCGGCCGTTGGCTTTCGCCGCGTACAGCGCCTGGTCGGCGGCCTTCAGCAACTCCTTCTCATTGTTCGCATGCTCGGGATAACCGGCGACGCCCATTGACACGGTGATGCTATCGAGGAGTCGTCCTTCGTGCTTGAGGCCGAACTCGGCGACCGACTGGCGGAATTTCTCGGCCCATTTAAGCGCGCTTTCGACTGAGGTATCGGGAAGGATAATGACGAATTCCTCGCCGCCGTAGCGGCAAGGCACGTCATAGTCACGTGACTTCGCGCGCAGCAGCGCGCCGACAGCCTGGAGCGCGACATCCCCGGCGGCGTGCCCAAACTTGTCGTTGTACTGCTTGAAGTGGTCGATATCCAAAATGACCGCGGAGAGCACCCCGTTCTTTTTTCTTTTTACGCGCGAAAGCTCGTAGTGCGCCGCGTTTTCGAGGTAGCGGCGGTTGTAGAGTCCGGTGAGCGGATCGTGATGCGATTCGTGCCGCAGCGTTTCGCGCAATCTGAGGTTGGTGAGCGCGAGGGAAACCTGCTCGGCGAGCGCACCCGCGAGCCTCGCGCTCTTTTCCTCGAAAGGCGGAGAGCTGGTTTCCCGTCTCGAAAGATGAATGAAGCCGAGCATGGTGTTCTGTGCGACCAGTGGAATGCAGATGTACGGTTTGGCGCTTTCGGGCAGGACGTGGCCGCATAAATGCCCGGTCGCGGGATTGTCAACACGGTGCAGCCGTCCTCGGCGCAAGGACCAGCATTCGACCGGCCCCCGGGATTTTTCCAGCACGATGGGATTCCCCCAAAAAGCCGCGGCTTCAACCTGGTTGTGAGAGCCGCCCGCGAAGTAAAGCACGCCATCGTCATGCGGAAATAGTTGAGCGCCGGTCTTCACAATGGGTTCGAACGCTTCGCCGAGCGTCGTGCACGACTGCAGCACGTTGTTGAGCTCGCTTAAGAACAAGTTTTCGCGATTGCGCTGCTCGAGTTCCTGCACGCTGACAATCAACTGCTTGTGCGCTTGTATCAATTCCTGCTCGGTACGCTTGCGTTCGCTGATGTCCTCGTTGGTTCCGATCATGCGCAGCGCACGCCCGCGCCCGTCGCGCTCGATGATCTTGCCAATGCTGTGGATCCACTTCCATTCGTGCGCGGGAGTCTCAATGCGATGTTCGGTCTCGTAATAAGGGTACGTTCCTTTCAGTGCGGCGGCGATCCTCTCCGACAGCATTGGCTTGTCCTCCGGATGGACGAGGCTCTCCAAGGCTGCGAAAGTCGTGTGCGTCGGCGCGTTTTTGGCGCCGACGATGCGCGACCATTCTTCGCTCAAGTAAACCTCTCCAGTCGCGATGTTCCACTCGAAAAGCGCAAGGTTCGACGCCTTCAGCGCCAGATCCAACCGCTCGTGCGCGCGCTTGATCTCGCTTTCCGCGCGCTTGCGCTCGCTCGGGTCAGCGATAAAAGCGTTGAAACGCCGCCGCCCGCCCGACTCCGTCGCCCAGATCGTAAGCTCGATGGGAAATTCGGTTCCGTCGCGTCGCAGCGCGGTGAGTTCGATGCGCCGGTCGATGACGGGGCTTTCGCCGGTCTCAAGGAATCGAGCGAGTCCGAGCCGATGCGCTTCGCGTTGCGTTGCCGGAATGATCCTCTCCGCCAGGAGCGATCCGATCGCCTCGGTCGCGCTCCAGCCGAAAACCTTCTCGGCTTTCACATTCCATTCCCGGATAACGCCTTTTTCGTCAATCGCGACGAAGGCGTCGGATGCAGTCGCAATGATCGCGCGGGTTTGCCGTTCGCTCTCGTGCGATGCCGCCGTCATCTCTTGTGCGAGCCGCCGGGCGCGAAAAAGCAAGATCGCCTGGCTGTTGACGACAAGAAAGAGCAGCAGCGCGGTGACAAACCCGCCCGCCAGAACGATATTCGCTTTCTGCGTGTCCCCGGCGGCATCGAAAGCCAGCCAGGTCCAGGCGGTGATTATCAGGGTGAGAAGCAGGACGGCGGGCGCCGCCCAATGCGGCGTGTCCGAAAAAACGACGCCGAGCCGGCTTTTAAGCGCTGGCCAGACTTTGCCCATGCGGCGATTGGACCTCCCCTCGAATCGACGGTCGGGAGTCTACGCCATCTCGCCGAACATCGCGACGGCCCAGCGGTTGTTGATGGCGGGCGTAGTCATGACGAGACTCTTCCTACCCGTTAGAACTGTTCAATTGGGTCTTCAAGATGAGTCGCCTGATTGACAAACTGGCTCGGAAAGTAATCCACGGCAGGGGTAATCGGTTCTACGGCGCTCGTTGAAGAGACGGCCGAAGAACTAGATGCAGTCATGCTGACGAGATGCAGCACACCCACGACCGCGAATGCCAGAACAACTATCGGCCGCGACGAGAGACCAGTCGCAGCCCTTTACGGAACGACGGGCGAGCGAGCGATTGATTTGTGTATGCGAGCCTGCTTTCTTCAACTCGACCGCCGCGATCGCGCGCGGCGGCCGATTTAGTTACGCTTTCTCGTGCGCTTACTCAGTCGCGCCGTCGGTGATGCGGAGTCCACGTTGCACAAAGCCGTCGTGCGAGGTTTCGAGCGTCGCGCCGACGTAGACGCTTGCCGCCGCTTCAGTAGCAGGCGAACCGCCGTCGCTGACAAAGAGCTTCTCATCGAGTTGCGGGGCGGGCGCTTGCGAACCCTGTTTGCCTTCCGCTCCGGCGCTCGTGTCGTTGGGCGAATAGCCATCGCTGATGCTGCGTTGCTCACCGAGCCAGGAAGAGTCGTCGGCGAAAGCGGGGGCGGCGATGGTTACGGCTGCGAAAGTGATTGCAACGCGGACTAAATTGGAACGATTCAACATTTCAACCTCCATTGAGTTAAGTGGCCCTGTCTGTAGCTTGTCCCGGGGGGCCGAGAACTACGAAACAGTGGAGATCACTTTACGGAGACCGAAAGAAGGGCTCTGCGCAGAAAGGCGCAGATGAGATGTGAAATATTTACATTTACGGATCGCGCGAATGAGAAGGCGAAAAAAACTCCTCCGCAGCGTTGCACTTATTGCGGATCAATTATCAGCCGAGCGGCTTTTTCGCTGTCGCACGATCCTGTCGTCATCGGACAGGCACGGAGGCGTTTCGTCCGGGTTCCATTGGTATCATCGAAGAACTGGTTGAAACCGGCGACCTGCGTCTTCCCGGAATGATTTTTCTTTTGAGATAACCGACCAGCACGACATTGCGCGCCGCGCCGATTGCGCGGGCGAGTTCAACGTCATGCTCCGCTTCACGCTCTTTGTCGAACAAGAGATCATAAGCGATGACCTTCGCGCCGGCCCGGGTTAAGTTTTCAGTCAGTTTGGCGTGGGTGTTGCGCGGCCATTTGTTGGGTTAGTTGGGAAGACCCAACTGTTCCGCTGACTCTTTATCAATGGCGATGACCACGACCTCGGAAGGCGCTGCCCTCGAACCCCGCAGCTTGAACAACCAATCCAGCGCGGTGTCTTCCTCGAGGTGCGCGCCCAACCGGGTCAAACTCACACACAGCCCGAGAACGCCGAAGCAGAGTCCGAGCTTTAGCCCTTGGCGCTTGCGCATGATCGCCCCGGACGCTTGGCGGCGGCGAGCCAAGCGCTAGCGGTGACGAGACCTTCCTGTACTCGGTTCCCCAAAATATCGCCCAACGTCATGAAGCGCTCCCTGTTGCGTCATGATCGGCTTCGGCGGCCTTTAAACCCAATTACGTGACTCGAACCTCAGTCTGTCAGCCGTAAGATGCGCGGCGATAAGCCGAGTTACGAAAAGAGCGAATTGGGAATTATGGTAGTACGCTTGCATCGCGTTGTCAGCGCTCATCGCGAGCAATTCCCCGTCGGTCTTGCACCTCGCCGTCCACGTCCGTTCATTGCGGGGGGCGAATAAACCGATCTCGCCAAACAGATTCCCGGATTCGATCGCCACTTCTATCTCTTCCAGATTAACGGTCCCCAGAGAAACGTAATACATCTCGTTGCCTGCGTCGCCCTTGCGAAAAAGCAGTTCGTTGCGCTTGAAGCGCCGTCGCGTCATGAACGGGAGCAGCGAAGTAATGGGCAGATCTTCGTGCGCGGCGTCTTGATCCTCCAGGACTTTTTTCAAGCGTAGCGCCGCGACAATCGCTTGCCCGCGATTGCGTACCTTGAACGCTCTAAAAATAGCGCCCAAATGGGTTTTGACTGTGCCCATGGCAATGCCCAGATCCCTGGCGATCGCCTTGTTGGACTCGCCTTTGGCCAACAACGCCAATACTCTTAACTGTCCCTTGGTCAAGTAGATTTCGCCGAAGTCCTGCGTGTGATCCGCCGAATAGCCAACGCCGTTCAGTGGAGCGATGCCGGTATCGGTCAACATGATTCCCCCAGTATCGGGTGTGCTCGATTATTCGGTCTGCGCGCCGGACAAAGGCGTGCTTTGCTTCGCCGTCTCCGCCGACAGGATTGTGCGCAGCGCCGTGCTTATTCCGGAGAGCGATGGAGAGTCGAGCGTGGTCATCTGCGCGAGCGATATTATGAGCATGGTCGCCGCGAGGCTCGCGAGAGGCAGAAATTTTTGAATGGAAGCGTGCACGGTGTTCAGAAGATTTCAATTTGATTGGCTCCATGTTAGAAGTGCGGCGCGACGCGTTCGACGGAAAACTGCTCAGGGTTTTTGTGAATTATTCACACGCAGAGCGAATGGCGACGCTCAATTGGTCACCACTTGTGAAAAAGAAATCGGCGATATTTCGCCGAGAAATTTAGGAAACGCGAATAACCGGCTGTCATTGCAAGCGCACGCGAAGCAATCTCGTGTCTCGACTAACGGCAAGATTGCTCCGTCAATGACGAACGAAGCAAAAGCTCCTTAGTATTTAAGCGACGCGATATTGAAGGCGGGGATTGGATTGGCGAAACCCCCCCGGCACCTTAATGATTTGAGCGAGATCGTGAGGTTCTTCCGATCTCGCTCTTTGCCGCAGCCGGCAAGCGAGGCACGACAATGCCTATTCTGCGGCTTTGATCACGCGGCCACTGCCAGCGCGCTTCAGCGATTTGCTTCCACCGTATCCCAGATGAGTTGCGGGCCGCGGTAGATGAGGCCGGTGTAGAGGTGCGCTAGACTCGCGCCGGCTTCGATTTTTTCGACTGCATCGGCACCGTTCATGATTCCTCCCGCCGCGATGATGAAGTCTGCCCTGCAATATCTTCGCGAGCGCGCGAACGAGCAACGTCGAGTTTTTCTTAAGCGGCGCGCCCGAAAGCCCGCCGCTTTCCATTGCCATAGACATACGCGTTAAGTCTTCGCGCGGAACCGTCGTGTCGGTCGCGATGATGGCGTCGATCTCGCGTGCGAGCGCAACTTCGGCAATGTGCCGCGACGCCCGCTGATCGACGCCCGCTGATCGAGACTGCCGAGATTTTCCAGAATGTCGGCCTTGATCGCTCTCCGCCGTGCCGCGCGCACGCCGCAGCGTTTGCAACCGCGCGCCGTCGCGCGTGGCACCCAGCGCGATCGCGATCAGGTCGCGGATGTAGGCCACAGCCCAATGGCGCAGCTCGGGCGTCATCAGAGCAAACTCCTCGTGGAGGAGTTTTAAGTACCTCTTAAGAAGGCGCAGCGCTTCATTGTGCTGCGGAATGAGCCGTATCGCTGCACTCTCGAGATCAGCAAGGTCATACGGCATGGGAACCGGTCCGTTCACGCGAGTCCGGGCCTCATATCGCCCGCTCAGCTGTTTTCGAAGCCGAAGCCTTCCTGAACCCGACCCTTCCCCCACTGGATGGCTGCGGGACTGAACGTGTGCCAGTAGAGAATATTTTTTCCCTTGAACTCACCCGAGGTCAGAAGCTCGGCGAGCTTGGAGACGACTTTCGAGGTGTAAGTCGTATCGAGCCGAATTCCTTCGTCCGCCTCGAAGGACGCCATGAGCTCTTCCGCGCGGCCGAGCGGGATTCCGTAGCCGTGGTCGAGCGGACTATTGACGAGACAGATCTCATTCGCGAGCACTCTCCGGCGCTGCCCACCCGCGCCAGAACGCCATTCGCAAGCTTCGCGATCGCGCGCGCGTTGCAGACGATGCGATCGACGCAGCGAACGCCGACGAGCCGCGTGTCGAGTCCCGCAACCCGCAAGCCGGCGGTAAGCCCCGCCATCGTGCCGCAGGTTCCCGCGCCGACCACGATGGCGTCTGGTTTTGGCGGCTCTCCCGGCGCGAACCTGTTCGACGAGGCCCAGCGCGGCGTTCAGATGTCCGAGCGCCCCGGTCACGCTCGACCCGCCCGGCGCGCACCAGAGCGTGTCTTCGGACGTCATGAGTCTGAGCGCCGCGGCGCCGGCTGCGGCCACGGCGCCGCGCCTTCCCGCATGAAGAGAGAGCTTCGCCCCGGCCGCGGCGCTGAAGTTCGCATGCGTGTCGATCTGCGGGCTTCTGGCCGGCACGAAATGCTCGACCTCGACATCGAGCCCCACGCGTGACGCTTGCGCGGCGAGCGCTGCGACGAAGTTTGAGCCGAGAGGGGCCACTGTGAGAATCCGAGACACTTTCCGCGCGATGGCGTCGCCGAGGATGAACTCGAGATTGCGCACTTTGTTGCCGCCGTACAGAGAGGCCGTGCGGTCCTCGCGCTTGACGAAGAGCTGGCTGTGGCCCCGGCGCTTTCCGGCTGACGTAAGCTGGCCGACGGGTGTTCTATCGGCGAGCCGCACCCAGGGAGTCGAGGAAGCGAGCTTGGGCAGAAAGCGGAACAGTGCGGGTTCGCGGCTCATCGTTTGTCTCCTGGTTTGTCGCGGTCGGAACATCCGTCCGCATCAGGGGACCATTGTCGAGAGACGGGCTTCGAATTTCTGTGGCGTGTTACGCCAACGTCATGTGGGAAATTTCTGCGGCGCAGCTTTTGTTACGCCCCGAAGGACAAATGGGTTAGTCAGTCGTGTCGCTCAGATGCTGAAATGACCGCCGACGTCCTCGTCGCGGATGGCAGGCTCAAGACGGAAGCGGAACAAGCGTTCGTCCGCGATGCGCAGGCGGCGGCTCAACTCTCGGGCGATATTCATTTGAATCAGTGCAAACTGCTCCACGTCAGTCTCGTACACGCGGTACAAGTCGGCATTCGTGAGCCGGATTGCCGAGCAGTCTTCCAGCGCAACAACCGACGCACTCCGGGGAAAGAGATCGATCAGCGCCATTTCACCAAAGCAGTCGCCGGCGCCGAGATCCCATAGAGAGTAGTCGCGGCCTTTCCAGCGTTTCACGACCGAGACACGGCCGCGCTCCAGGACGAACATCGCATCAGCGGCGTCCGCTTCGCGGAAGAAAGAGTCGCCAGCTGGGATGCGGACGTCCACAGCGTGTCGCAGAAAAACCTCGAGCGTTTGCGCCTTGATTGCGCCGAAGATCGGCATGCGCTGAAGCAGGTGGACGCGGTAATGTTCCATCAAGGACCTCGACAGGCTCAAGGCAATTCTCTGCCCGAAGCGGCTCGATTTGGGGAGTGGCGGCGTCGACCACCTTCGTTGCGACCCTGACCCCCAACACAAGATATCTGCCATGCATGATAGCACCGAGGGGCTCGAACACTTCGCCGGGATACGGACGCACACCTCTGTGGACCTGCGCGCGGTGCAACAGAATTTTACTCAGCTCTCCATCGCCGACCACAACAACATCGTGATCAACCACCCTCGTCATTCAAGTCACCGATTGTGATCCCTGCCGTTTCCCCCTCGATTGTTTTAATCAGGGGACAAATGGGTTAGTC
>JBOIGA010000084.1:0-11952 GCA_050741875.1 Burkholderiales bacterium | reverse complement strand
GCAAGACGCCGCTTTGACAGGGCGCAAACGCCGCGATGAAGTCGAGCAGCAATTGCGCGATCAAATTCAAGAATCGGCAATTCGATTATTCCTGTTGCAAAACCTGATCTATCGCGACGAACACTTCAAGTGGCGAATTAACCTGCCTGCGCTGGCGGCCAACATGCCGCGGCTCACCGACTTCCCGTCTGCCTCGAAGGAGCGCGTCTATGAGGGAAAGACACTCTTTCTCTCGGGACGCCTCTCAGACTATGTCAGGCCTGAGCACCATCAAGACATCTGTCGCATGTTCCCTAAGGCCGAGTTCGCCGTCATCGACAATGCCGGCCACTGGGTCCATGCAGATCAGCCGGAACAGTTTGTCGAGCGGGTGCTGGAGTTTCTACACGATGAAGGGGTATGGCAAAGCCCGCTTCAGGAGTGAGTCTGTGGTAGGAACCTCAAGTCAATCTTACGGAGGAACAGATGAGTTATGTTGCAAGGCCGCACGATCAGAACCGTCAAGATCACCGCGCCGATCCTGCGTGAGCGGGGGTCGACATCACCAGGCGGATGAGAAGATTAAAGTCAGACTCAATTTTCTTCTGGCCATGAGGCTTAACCGATTCTTGCCTGTTAACTTACGCTGAATCCGTCGATGTTTTGGCCAAAGAATAAGAATCGAGCATGACTCTCACCAGCCTTAACCCTTCACGAATCTCTGCACCACCAGACTTCCGATCATGTCGCCTTCCACATTGACCGCAGTACGCACGGTATCGAGCAAGCGGTTAATTGATAGCAATATCGCAATCGCTTCGGCGGGCAATCCGACTGACTGCAGCAGCACATCACAATCGTTACCATGTCGACGCTAGGAAGGCCGGGCGCGCCAACAGACGCGATCATCGCCAGCGGTACGAAAGTCGGGATGCTTCACGCTGACCCCTTATTCCCAAAGTCGAACCACGCAGCGTCCCCGTACCTCACCGGCAAGTAATCGCGGGCAGGTGTCGAATACCTGATCAAGAGTGATTTCAGTGCTCATGCGCTGGATCTCGGCGCTTGTCAGCAACTCGGAAATCGCCTTCCACGCTTGCGCGCGTCTAGGTACAGGGCAGCGCACCGAATCAATCCCACTCATCCGAATCGCTCGCAAGATGAAAGGGAACACGGTCGTATCAAGATCAGTGCCGCCCGCCAATCCACACACGGCAACCGTCGCGCCGTATGACAATTGCGGCAGGATGGCGGACAGCACATTGCCACCAACGACATCGATTGCGCCTGCATACCTTTCCTTCTCCATGGTCACGCGACCTGGTCGCTTGGCTACCGACAATTCCTCGCGTGGAACGATGGTGGCTGCACCCAATGCGCGAAGATAGGGATCTGTTTCGGGGCGCCCCGTCAACGCGGCGACACGATATCCTTTTCGAGCCAGCAAGGTCACCGCCATACTTCCGAGACCACCGGCAGCCCCGGTAACCAATACCTCCCGATCACCGGGTACCAATCCTTGCTGTTCCAATTCCAGCACGCTCAGCATCGCAGTCAAACCGGCAGTGCCAATCGCCATGCAGTCCCGCAATGAAAGCTTCTCCGGCTTGGCCACAAGCCAGTCTCCGCTTACCCTCGCGTATTGCGACATGCCACCCCAGTACTGCTCGCCCACACCCCAGCCGGTCAGAACCACTTCGTCTCCGGGCTGATGCCTTGGATCATTGGATTGTTCGACCACACCGGCAAGGTCGATCCCCGGCACTATCGGGAGTTTCTTGTAAATTCCACGGTTCGCCATCCCGGCAGCGTCCTTGAAATTGAGACTGGAATACATAACGCGAACCAGCACATCCCCTTCAGGCAGTTGATCAATTGAAAGCATTTCGATCTTGCTGCTCAATTTCTTGTCGTCGTCCTGACGTACGACGATGGCCTGAAATTTTTCTGGCGTATTCATCCGGCACTCCTGTGTAAGCGACAAGGCAAAGGCTACTGTTCTAGTTTCGATAAATAACCTGGCTAATTTCGAAACATATTGATATCGGTTTGGCCGCCGTGGCGGTCAGTTTTGTAGAGCTTACAAGGCATCGCGAAAACACGAATTTGCTTACACATCTTTGCTTTCATCGACCACATGCTCCACTTCTCGCTCAGATCGCCGCTGCCACGCACGGTTTAACGCGCCGCAGTTCAGAGGCATGACGCAACGCTGTCGCGGAACATACCGCTGTTTCCGTTCGTCACTCAATTCGGCATGTTCTTTGCGAGGCTAGCCTCGCACTTCTGCCGCACTGCTAACTACAACCTCTTCAGGAGAGCATCATGATCAAGTTAGCAATCATCATTGGAAGCACACGTCCGGGACGCGTTGGCGAAGGCGTCGCTCGCTGGGTTTACGAGACTGCGCAGCAGCGCAATGACGCCGAGTTCGAGCTCGTGGATATCAAGGATTTCAACCTGCCTCTGCTCGACGAGCCCGTGCCCCCGTCCTTGGGGAAGTACTCCAAGCCGCACACCAAGGCTTGGGCGGCGAAGATCGATTCCTTCGATGCGTACGTCTTCGTAACCCCCGAATACAATCACGGGATAGCGGGCGCCCTCAAGAACGCGATTGATTTTCTCTACCGCGAGTGGAATAACAAGGCGGCTGGTTTCGTCGGCTACGGAAGCGCGGGTGGAGCGCGGGCGGTGGAGAGTCTGCGTTTGGTGATGGGCGAGTTGCAGGTGGCCGATGTGCGCAGCCAGGTAATGCTCTCGCTCTTCACTGACTTCGAAAATTTCAGCGTCTTCAAGCCGAATCCTCGTCATGAGAAGTCAGTCAACGACGTGCTTGACCAAGTCATCGCCTGGGGTGGTGCGTTGAAGATGCTGCGGGAGAAAAGCGCACAAAAGACGGCTTAGACTGATCGCCACCAACCATCACATCTCAAGGCCGGAAAGCTGTCCCATTGTGGGGGATCTGGGCGGCATCTCTCAGCTCCCGGCTTCCAGCACGGCTTTCACTTCGATCTTGCGGCCTTCGCGCAGGATGCCAAGCGCTACTTCATCACCAACGCGGTGATCATCGAGGCGAGCGAGAAGTCTCGGGACACTGTCCACTGGTTGTCCGGCCACGGAGAGGATCATGTCACCCCGGACAAGTGCGCCGTCTGGTCCGATGCGGGAGCCGCGCAGCCCGGCAGCGGCAGCGGAGGACTTCGGCTGCACTTCCAGCACCAACACGCCTTCGACTCCCAACCTGCGTGTGAGCTCGCGATTCAATTCCTCGTTGACCGAAATTCCGAGTGAAGGACGTGTATAGCTGCCCTTCGCGATCAATTGCGGAACCACTCTGTTGACCGTATCTACCGGCACTGCGAAGCCAACGCCGGCGTAAGCGCCCGAGGGGCTGAAGATCGCGGTGTTGATGCCGATGAGCCGGCCTGCGCTGTCGAGCAGCGGTCCGCCGGAGTTACCGGGGTTGATGGCGGCATCGGTCTGGATCAGGTGCTCGATGATGCTGCCATCCTCGTTCGGCAGGGACCGGTCCAGCGCCGATACGATTCCGGTCGTGAGCGTCCAGTCCAGGCCGAACGGGTTGCCGATCGCAAAAACCTTCTGCCCCACTTTGAGTTCATTGCTCGTGCCCAAAGGTACCGGCGGAAGCGGGTGCAGCGGCACGCGAATCCTCACTACGGCTAGATCGTGAGCCGGGCTTACCCCGACAAGGCTGGCGCCGTACTCGC
This sequence comes from Burkholderiales bacterium, assembly GCA_050741875.1. Lineage (GTDB taxonomy): Bacteria > Pseudomonadota > Gammaproteobacteria > Burkholderiales > JBOIGA01 > JBOIGA01. Next base: position 8,245 of record JBOIGA010000084.1, on the reverse strand, counting down.
CGCCGTCATTGAGCCGCACTCGCGCTTCCGCTGCACCCGATAGAACATGGTGATTCGTGACGACGTGGCCCTGCTCGTCCCAGATAAAACCCGAGCCGGTTCCAAGCGGAACAGAAAGAACATTGCGCGAGCGCAGGTCGAACACCTGCTCGCGAGTTGTGATGTAGACGACCGAGGACTTCGAATTCTCGAACAGCTCGACCATCGAGCGCTCATCTGCAGCCAGGTCTCCGCGGGGAGTGACAACGCGCGGCGCCGCGGTCTCTGCGAAAAACATTCGCTCGATTGACGGCAGGAAATACCAGACGGCGAGAACCAGCAAAACCGTCAGTGCGGCCCAGCGCAGCCGGCGCAGAAAAGGTGGGGTTCGGGGTCTCATCGGTAGAGCCGGCTCTAACAGTAGTGCTCGCGGGAAGTATCGGGAATGTTTTCGTTATAGAAACTGAAGCGAAATTTACAACTGCGAAATCAAAACAAATTCATCCCCCCGTTAGACCTCAGTCCGTATCGCAAGTCTTTGCACGACAAGACTTCCGATCATATCGCCTTCCACGTTGACTGCAGTGCGCACGGTATCGAGCAGGCGGTCAATCGGCAGCAATATCGCAATCGCTTCGGCAGGCAGGCCGACCGCCTGCAGCACCATCACCATCGTGACCATGCCAGCGCTGGGGATGCCGGGCGCGCCGACGGACGCGATCATCGCAGTAAAAAATACGATCATCTGCTGAGCCAGGCCCAATTCGATGCCGACCAGATTGGCGACAAACAAAGCCGCGGTCGCTTCATAGAGCGCGGTGCCGTCCATATTGACGGTCGCGCCTAGCGGTACGACGAACCCGGCGACATCCCGCGGCACCTTCAGGTTGTGCTCGGCGCAACGCATCGTGACTGGCAAGGTCGCGTTGCTGGAGCTCGTGGAAAATGCCGTGATCAGTGCTTCGCGCGCGCCGGCGAAAAATTTGAGCGGCCTGACTTTCGTAATCAGATACAAAATCAGCGGCAGGATGACGACGCCGTGCAGCAACGTGGTGCCGAAGACCACCACGATGAACTTACCCAGGCTGCCGAATAGCGATGGATCTTGCGTGGCGACGAGCTGAATCAGTAGCGCCATGATGCCGAGCGGGGCGAGATAAAGGATCCACTTCACCATTTCCATCGTGATTTCGTAGAACTCGCGCAGCAGGTTGAGGATGCCGCGAAAGCGCTCGCCGCCGATGACGAGCGCGACGCCGATGAACAACCCATAGATGACGACCGCCAGTATGTTGTTCTGCGCGAACGCGGCAAACGGGTTGACGAAAAGACCATGCAAAAACTGAGCGATGAACTCCGGCGGTGCGAGCTGCTTGGCTTCGAAATTCTGCATGGCATCTGCAAACATCTGCACGTCCACCCCATCGCCCGGACGAAATACCTGGTTCGCCGTCATGCCCAGCACGATGGCGATCGCCATGGTGAAAGCGAAAAAACAAAGCGTGGTGATCCACACCCGATGCAATTGCTTATGCGCTTGCAAGTTAGCGACGCCGACTGCAATCGAAGTGAATATCAGCGGGATGAGGATCATCTTGAGCAGGTCGATGAATACGCCACCGACCAGCCCGCTCGCATAGAGCACGCGTTCAACTGCAATGTCATCGCGCCCCAGGTTCTGCAAGAAAAGGCCGATAACAACGCCCAATACTGCGCCTACAAGAATTTGGGTATTTAGGCTGGGCCACCTCATGGATTGCTCACGTCCCAATTCCCCCACGAGCGCTCAGTTCTTCAGCTTCGCTACGCGCGACAGGGTAGTAGGGCTTTAGGAGCGGGCCGTATTTGGTGTGATCAAGGTGACCCCAGGGAAATATGCGCTGTATCTGCGCACGTCACGAGTGAGGATGGGACAGCCACTCACCGCCGCGTGCGCCCCAATGAAAAAACCGGCGAGTACGTTGCTTTTCTTTCCGCCCTCACGCCGGTACCGTACAAAAGCTTTGCCTGCCAGAAACAGCGCTGGTCTGGGCAACTCGTGCAGTGTAAGACCTATTTTCTCGACGGCCGTATCGAGCGCCTCCACTGTTTTGAAGGCGAGCGACAACTCTGCGTAGATCACGGGGTTGATGATCAGGTCGTGAACTTGGGCCAGTGCGCGGAGTCGCCCAAGCGACCACTCGGCCCAATCTGCGTCATCCTCCAAGACGTCGATCAGGACATTGGTATCCACCAGCAGCATCAATCGCCGCGTAGCAGCGCCATCAGTTCATCGGTACGCCACTTGACTTGCGCTTTGCCTCGCGCCGCCTCGAAGCGGTCCGGCTTGTTGCTCTTGCGCGCTCCCGCCTTGCGCAAGACCACTTCGCCATCGTCGTTCACTCCGAACTCGACACCGGCGCCCGGAACGAGCTTCAGCGCGTCGCGAATTTTCTTCGGGATGGTTACTTGACCCTTGCTGGTAAGGGTTGTAGGCATAGCATCTCCGTTAAGTATTACTACGGAAACAATTGTAATACTCCGGGGACTAAATGAGAAGCAGCCTGCCACAGGCGTATCTCAACCTACATCGCGGCAGAAACGGAAAAGGCCAGAAAACGCTCTGGCCTTAAAAAACTGGTGGGACGAGGACTATCGAACAATCGTCCATACGCCTTATGAATACTGGGTATCGGGACCAAGGACCAACCAAGTTACCCCCAAAGTTACCCCCGACACTATTGCGCCACGTCGATTGTGATAAATAGATCGGCCGCTCGCGTAGCTACCTTCGCCGGCTGTACTCCCGCGGTAGAGAAAGGAAGTCACGCACGCAGCCCATTCTTTTCCTGCCCACTTTGGGGTGCTAAATCTTATTGGGCCGCCGTCCTCACAACGAAAGGTTGAATGGCATCGCTATTCGTCTTTGCGGCGTTGGTAGATGCTATCGCCGGCAGGTCGTTTTCTCCCAGAGCAAGGCCTGCGCTTCGGCATCCGCGGCCAGCTCGCGGAAAAGACCGCTCCTCGCGCTGATCTCAGTCCCCGCGAGCACCCGGTACAAGTACGCCGAGCGCTTCTCTTCTTTCCAACTCGACAGCCAGTCAGACACGGTCGAGCCGCCGGTACTGGACCGCTTCCGCGACATGAGTCGCGGTGATCGAATCGTTTTGCTCGAGGTCCGCGATCGAGCGCGCGACCTTGAGTACCCGGTGGTAGGCGCGCGCTGAAAGGTTAAGACGGCTGATCGCTTTCTTGAGCAGCTCTTCCGCTTGGGCGTTTGGGACGCACAAGCGTTCGATCTCCTTCGGACTCAGCCGCGAGTTCGCCTTTCCCTGGCGACTCATCTGCTTCTGGTACGCGGCTTCGACGCGGCTTTGAATCGCCGCCGAGCTTTCGCCCGTGGTCGCCGAAACCAGATCGTCCTCGGGAAGAGCGGGGACCTCTATCTGAATATCTATGCGGTCGAGGAGCGGCCCCGAAAGTTTTCCTCGGTAGCGCGCGACTCGATCGGGGGTACATCGGCATCTTCCGCTCACGTGGCCCAGGAACCCGCAAGGACATAGTTTTGTTGCCTTTTTGCCACTCGTCCCCGTGAGACTTAAGTCCTTGAAGAAAAAGGAGGACGATTTTGAACCTCGCACGATTGGGGAGCACATCAAGAAACGACGACTTAAGTTGAAGCTCACGCTAAAGAAAGCGGGAAGGTCTTGGGAACGGACGAGTGGTCGGTGATCAATTGGGAAAAAGGGCGGACTACGCCTGCAGTATACCGGCTACCCGCGATCATCCGCTTCCTGGGCTATAACCCGCTCCCGGAACCGAAGAACCTTTCCGAACGGCTCGTCGCTAAACGGCTCGAGCGGGGATGGTCGCGGAAAGTAGCGGCACGCCATTGGGGTATCGATGCATCGACGCTTCGGGATTGGGAGCACGGAAAAATTATTCTCTTTCGACAGCACCGCGCGCGAGTCGCAGAGGTGCTGCGCATCACCGAAAGCGAGCTTGACGCTGAAATGAAAGCCCGATGGACTGCCGTGCACGGCCAGATGGGAGCGGCGTAGTTCGTGGTTATTTGTTTATGAGTATCTGTAGAAAGCCCATCCTCGATGCGGGGGGCTTAGAGGAAGAATGCCGAAAATTAATAATTGAGGAGCGATTGACCGAAAAACAGTGGGTCACATTGTCAGTCGTAACCCCGCCACGATGCCGTTGGCAGTGTCCTCCTAATAGAGCTTTCGGGAGAGGCACGCAACGCGCGCTTTCGACCTATTCTGTTGAAAAACTCGAAATCGCAAGGACCGCAAATTCGCGTCAGATGTGGATCGAGATGCAAATGTCATCGGCATCTCACTCTGTGGACCAATGAAAGGCCCTACACCACGACATCAGCTCTGCGGAGTACCCGCCCCCAGCTCGAAGTGGGCTTCGCCCTATAAGGGCTACCATTTTTCCATCGGCGGAGAAATCGAGTTTTTCAACAGAATAGACCCCAAGCGGCCCTTCGCCTGAGAGCATTTCAAGGCGGCGGGTTTGGCGGGTCACCAGTCGTTGCCACGCCTATGTTATGGCAAAGGACCGCTCTCGCTTCGCGCGGTTCGGAGATTAACCATCGCCGCCACCCGGTTGGTGCGCCGGGGCGGCGCGCTGGAAGGCTTCGATTGCGCTGCGATTCTTCTCGATTATCCGAGCGCCCGAAGCTGTTAGGCCGAATTGCAAGATCGTGAGCCGCCGACGTTGCGGACAGTCACGATAGTCGCGTCCTTGGCAAACTCGCTGGGTTGTGCGGCCAGGTTGGTCAGCGGGAATGTTGCTGGCTGCCCAAGGAGGTCGGCGGCGAATTCTTCTGCGGATCGCACGTCGATGATGACGGTCTTCTCGCCGCTCCGAAGGAGTTCGCGAAGTTTCTGAGGCTCTACGTAAATGCCTCATGGGGAGGATTGAGTTTCGGATGGGTTTCCTCGCCAAGCCACCGCAGCAGCGCGCCGGATGCGAACATCGAGAGCGCGACAAACCAGAACGCGGCTTCCATCTGTCCGCTGAACTGCGCCGCAAGGCCGAGGCCGAGCGCGCCGATGCCGTAGCCCAGGTCGCGCCAGAAGCGATAGATGCCGATGGCCGAGCCGCGCCAGTCGGGATGCGAGATGTCGGCCACAGCCGCTGACAGATTCGGATAGAGCAGCGCCATGCCAAAACCGGAGACAGCGGCCGACATGGCCCACCATGCAACGCCCTCGGCGAGAAGCATCATGGCCACGCCAGCACCGCAGGTCCACATGCCCCACACGTTGGGGCGGTGGCGACCTATCGTGTCCGAGAGCCTGCCGGTGAAGAGTTGCGACCCACCCCAAACAAAGCCATAGACGCCGATGATCCAGCCAACATTAGGCAGGCTGACGCCGTGCTGGTACAGAAACACTGGATAGAACACCCACACCAGTGCATCCACAAACTTCTCGACCAGGCCTGCCTGACTGATCGCCGCCAAGCGCCGATCGCGCCAGGACATGAGGGCAAACACCTCCCACGTACCTGGTTGAGCGGAAACGTTGTCGGGGTAACGCGGCACCGGGTGTGGGGCTGTGCCCTGCCGGTGACGGGCAGCTTCAGCCTTGGCCCAGGGCAAGGTGTCCTTCACCCATAGCTGGGTCAGCAGCAGCGCCAGAACAATGACAACCAGTCCAAAGACGAGCAGTCCCTCCCGGGCGCCGAGCAGCGTAGCCAAGTACGCGGTGACGATCCCGCCCAGCGCCATGCCGACATAGCCTGCGAACTCGTTGAGCCCGATGGTGTGGCCCCGTTCGTCGAGCCGCGTGATGTCGAGCTTGGCGGTCTGCGTCATCGACCAGGTCAAGCCTTGGTTGATACCGAGCAGCACCGTGGCCAGCACGATCCAGTTCCAGTTTGGAGCGAACCAGATGATCAGCGGGATCGGCAGCGCCGCCGCCCAACCGAGCAACAGCACCCGCTTGCGGCCGACGCGTTCGGAGAGACGCCCCGCAACAAAGTTGAGCGCGCCCTTGACGACGCCGAACGCCACCACGAACGCAGTGAGCAGCACGAAGGAATTCTTCGGCACGCCGAATTCCGACTCGGCCAGCGCCGGCACCACCGTGCGCATCATGCCGATGGTGAGCCCCACGAGCAGAACCTGCAGCAAGAGATGCAGCACCTGATTGAGGTTGACGCGGATGCCGTGGTGGAGGTCCATGACGTGGCTGCCTTTCCCTCAAGCCGCGATGTTGGCGGCGACGATGCTGTCCATATCCGCCGGGGGGCGGACTCTCTTTCGTCAGATACGCGATGAAGTCGTCCTTGTCATCATCAGGCCAGGATTCTAACGCCTCTCGAAGCCGAGAGTCGATGAGGGCTTGCCCGATGATGCCCGCACCGCAGACGCTGCTTGCTTGATGGTCCGGAAAAATTTCGATCTCGTTGGGTAGCGCCAGGAGTTCGGTGTGCAGGCTACCGTACAGCAGGCCGGCGAACTTCCGCTCTTGCCCAGCCAGGTCGAGGCGGCCAATGGACCCGACGAACAGCGTGTATCGCGGGCGGCAGGGATAGTGGCACGGTTGCGTCGGCCAATCAGTACAGCGGTTTGCGAGCACTAAATAAGCCACAGTGCTGGATCAAGTGGCTTCTTGGCGTCTGTGACACCGCCATCGCGATAGAATGAGCGACGGGTGGAGGTGCAAAGTGAATATAAGCGACAGAAAGCAAAAAAGAGCAGAGCTCATCGAGCGCAGGATGGGCGTCGATGATGAGCAGCGCCGTGCATGGGACGGCAGCATCGATGCTCATATCGAGAAAGGCTTTCCGGTCCTCACCGGGATGGTTATCGGTTTTTGCTGGCCTTACAAAAAGGAGTACGACGCCCGTTTCGTTGTGAAGCGTTTTCGCGATCTCGGAGCGACGAGCGCACTGCCTGCAGTGATCGCAAAAAAAACGCCGCTGCAGTTTCGCCACTGGCAGCCGGGATTCGAGATGACGAGCGGAGTCTATGGCATTCCCGTGCCTAACGACGGCGCTGTCCTTACTCCCGACGCGGTGCTCGTCCCCATGGTTGCGTTCGACAACGCGGGATTCCGTTTGGGCTACGGCGGCGGATATTTCGATATCACCCTTGCCACGATTTCCCCTCGTCCGCTTGCGATCGGAGTGTGCTACGAAATGTTTCGCCTCAAAACACTTGGTCCGCAGCCGCACGACATCGCGATGGATTTCGTCGTCACTGAGCGCGGCGTCTACGCGGCAAAGCAGGGGAAACTCGAACGGTTGAGCGACGCGGAAAGCATGGCGCGATCAGACGAGCTGGTGAAACAGCGCGGTCTGCCGCGCAGCCAAAATATCGAGCATCGCTCCTAATGGCTCGTATCCTCGGCGCTCATCAGATTGCCGAGTGTTCCCACCAACGTCTCCATTCCCTGCTGCACGAGATTTGTTGTTCGTTGTTCTCGGCATGAAGAAGGTCCAGATGCGCTCCATCGGCGGTTCTCCGTAGCGACTCGCGTAGTTGGCTACGTTGAGCGCTAGAATGCGGGACACTCTGCAAGCTGCTCCTTGCTCGCGGTTGCTACAAGTCGATCCGCAAGCTCCATAGACACCTTCATAGCATCGAAAACCTTGCTGTCCATCTCGCGCCTCCTTGCCGCGATTGTAGCGCTCGTCATCACCACCGCCGCACAAGCGCAGACGATCCACAGGCGCGTCATAGGCGTAACTGACGGCGACACCATCGCATTGCTGGATGTGAACCGAACGCAGTACAAGATTCGACTATCGGGCATCGATGCGCCGGAGAAACGGCAAGCCTTCGGCAACGTCTCCAAGCAAAACCTCGCACGACTAATATTTCAAAAAGAAGTGACGGTGGAATACAACAAACGCGATCGCCATGGGCGCATCGTGGGCAAGGTGTTCCTGGACGGCAACGACATCTGCATCCGGCAGATAGAGGACGGTCTAGCTTGGCACTTCAAGAAGTATGAGAACGAACAGCCGGCGCTTGATCGAGCGCGCTACAAAGGCGCGGAGTCCACGGCGCGCGCTGCACGGGTCGGGCTATGGAATGAGCCCCATCCTTATCCGCCCTGGGACTTCAGAATCGCAAAGCCCGGCATTTAAACTCTGCTTCTACGCAGGGTGATGAGAAACGTTGAAGCAACCGCGTTTACGAAGGCACCGGCCACGCTGTCATGCGCAGGCTGGAAGGCTTGTTAGCCGAAAGCGATTTATTCGCTTTCAAGGGCCGTGTTTTGTGGCAGGCTAGCGTTGTATTCCAGAATGCACC
>JBOIGA010000083.1:0-11978 GCA_050741875.1 Burkholderiales bacterium | reverse complement strand
GGCAAGCCGTGTATGACCTCGGCGAGGATCCTGCCGGAGCCAATGTGGTGAAGCTCGCCGGCAATTTCCTGATCCTGTCGGCGGTGGAAGCCATGGCACAAGCTTTCACCCTGGCGCAAAAGAATGGCGTCGACAAGAGCGCCGTCGCGAAGCTGTTCGGGGAGACCATCTTCGCCTGTCCGATCTATCAGAACTACGGCAGGATCATCGCGGCCGAGGCGTTCGAGCCGGCGGGGTTCAAGCTGACGCTGGGGATGAAGGACATCAACCTGGTTCTCGATACCGCCGAAGCCAGTGGCACGCCAATGCCGTTTGCAAGCATGCTGCACGACCGACTCCTCGCTGCCTTAGCCAAGGGCCGTCAGGAGTTGGACTGGACTGCGATCGCGCTCGAATCCACTGAGGCCGCCGGGTTGGCGCGTTAGTCCACGCCGCTGCTCAGCGGCCGCTGGCATTCAGTTTGAGCTTGGCGTCGATAAACCGGTGGGATAAAAAACCTCCCGCAGGCGCGTGCTTGCCTTAGAGCTTCTCAACAGTTTCCGCTGGTTTAAAGCTCTTCCCGCTCTGTCTTATTTCATTCGTAATGAGCGGCGCGTAGGCGGAAATCGCGCCGAAACATGTCCGCGGCAACTTATAGCCATGACCGGGGCGCACGACAAAGCGTTTCGTGATCTATCCCTGTGCAAGGGACGAATCGCCACACTCGACGCACGAATTAGGCGAAAAGATCATGGCCCGTTCTCGGCGCGCCGATTGCTCAACTAACGATTCCACAAGGAGACAGTTCAATGAAATTTGAAGCGAACCATTCTGTGAAAAAACGCGAAGGACCAGCGCGCGCTACTGCACGCCTGACGCTGCATCACCAGGCGCCGCCCATCCAAGGCCTATGGCAGTGTCGTCAACGTGCCAATCGCTCTGGATGCGCAGGCCCGCGCGGAGAGCGTCACGATTCTCAATCAGATACTGGTGGAGACGATGACGCTGCGAGACCTCTACAAGAAGCATCACTGGCAGGCGTCGGGGGCAACGTTCTATCAACTGCACCTTCTGTACGACAAGCACCACAAGGAGCAGGTGGAGCTCATGGACACGCTCGCCGAGCGGATTCAAACGCTAGGCGGCGTCGCTGTCGCTATGGCGGCCGATGTAGCGGAAATGACAGCGATCCCGCGCACGCCGCGCGGGCGAGAGCACGTCCCGGCACAGCTTTCGCGGCTGCTGGAGGCGCACGAGACCGTGATCCAGCAGGTGCGCCGTGGCGCTGACCGCACGGCAATTCTCGGCGACCAAGGCACTAACGATTTACTGGTAAGCGACGTGCTGCGCACCAACGAGATGCAGGTGTGGTTTCCGAGCATCTCGCAGGCGTGGCGTTAACAAACGCGCCCGATCGCCTCGATGCGTGGCTCGATCAGGCTCTGATGGACACTTCCCCGCAAGCGATCCAATCGCGCGGTGATCGAAATGCTGGCTTGTTGCAAGCGGTGTATCGAGTGTCAAGCAATCGGTCCCGCGTCCGGCACAATCGGCCGCGATAGTCCGCGCGCCAATTTCGTTATGATGAAAATGTCGCGCCACTGATATCGCTGAGGGACGCCGAGCACCCGCACGCATGCGTGCTCACAGTCGTCCTCGTCATGCCCCAAAGTAGGGGAAATCGCTCTCAGGCGGGCTATATTGCGCACCTCCAGCCTTTTTAAGCGATTCAACCCCCTCCTCAAACGTCAGCAGCGGCGTGGTCCTGACGTCCTTGACCGCGCCGCCCGACGATATCGCCATGGAGAGCGCAGCCGCGCTCACGTTCTCGGGTAGCTGACAGATGAGCAAAACGTCATATTCACCGAACTGCATCCAACCACTGGCAATGCTGCCCCCGAGTCTTTCCACCACGGGTGCGAGCGCTTGGAGGCGGCTCTGGGGGCTGTTGACCAAGGCCGCCCATCCCTGTGGCGTATAGGCCAACTGCATAAGGTAATAAGCCATATCTAAACTCCTCCCGTTGGAAACCTAAGTTGGTACGTGGCAGACCAGCGACCGCCGGTCAAGCAAACCGACCGCGCATTTCTCACATTTTAAGTTGTAGCACACTAAGTTGCGGCAAGAGGGGCCACTTTCCTGAACGGTCCGCAAACGCCCGGCCTGACAGGCGAGGACGGCGTGGACACTGGATTGCGGATGAGGGCGTGCCCGGGACGAGCGACAGCGGCGGCAGCGTAAAGCACGTCCTGGTGCTCGGGGGAGAACATGCTGCCGCTCGCGCACCTTAGTGCGTGCGGCTATCGGTGGATAACCTTGCGTCCCCAGAGCCAGGCGTATTGAGCCCCGGACGCGACGACCGTCATGAATACGATCAGGAATGCTGTTGCTCTAAAGGCGCCGGTGTCGATCCAGCCTGCGGCAGCTGCCATGACGAGCAGAAGCACTGAAAACTCGATGAACGTGTTGACTTTGGAGAGCCGTGTGGGCGCGATCTCCACATGGCCGAGCGCCACGCGATACACGAGCACGCCCACTACTATGAGGATATCGCGCACTACGATCGCAATCGCAAGCCAAATCGGCATCAGTACCTGCCACGCGAGCAGCACTGTCGCGACGAGAATGTTGAGCTTGTCGACGATGGGATCGAGCGTTGCGCCGAGAGTGGACGTGAGCTTGAACCTGCGCGCGATGTAGCCGTCGGCGAGATCGCTTAGCGCGGCGACAAGGAAGATGACTAATGCTATTCCGTACGCTTCGGCAACAAGATAGTACGCCATTACCGGAACGAGCCCGAGCCGTACCAGCGTGATGATGTTAGGAACGTTGAGCATGGATGGATCAGACATTGTCGCGCGGCTGGGACAGAGACGGAATGCAGTCCGCATGGTCTTTCGCAGGCGGTTCGCCCCACGGAGACTCGTCCTTCGTGGTGGCGCAGATCTTCGAAAACCTGAGCGCGACCTGACTCGACCTCTCGCCGAAGGTGACCAGCTCGGGGAATGCCCTTGCCTTGAAATCCTGTATGTAGCGGTTTAGCAACCCATTCCAATGTTCTGTCATCAGCATAGAGTCTTGTATTCGCATTAGACTCTTGTGTTCAAATGCACTAAACTCTTGCAACCATAAACATCTAACTCTTGTGCCTGCTCCATACGAACGACTTGCATCTGCATTGGCTGCCCTAAAGGGCCTCCAAGAACGGGAACTTCAAGCCATCCCCGGGCCGAAGCTTTCACGCAAGGACCGTGAGGCCTTGCTGCGCGCCGGATTCCTCAAAGAAGTCATACGCGGCTGGTACATCCCCCGCCGTCCAGGCCAGGCTGATGGGGATAGCACAGCTTGGTATGCCAGCATGCGGGAGTTCATCGCCGACTACGCTCAAGAGCGGTTCGAGGATCGCTGGCACATCAACCCAGAGCAGTCGGTCTTACTGCGCTCCGGAGAACGAACCATTCAAAAGCAGATTCAAGTCTGGGCAACTAATGGCACGAACCAGACTGTGGAGCTCCTCCACGGCTGCTCCCTCTTCATTTACAAAGCTGCGAAGTTGCTGCCCTCTTCACCCGTACAGGACTGTGGGGGACTTCGTCTTGTCGAACTCCCGGCGGCTCTCGTAGCGGCGAGCCCAACGCTCTTCGTACAACACGCCATGGCGGCTCAAATTGCTCTGGTGTCATTGCCGGACGTTTCCGACGTGCTTCGGATACTGCTCGATGGCCCACACCCAGTCGTGGCTGGACGCCTTGCCGGCGGCTTCCAGGCCATTGGACGACAGGCACTAGCCGATGAAATCTTAGGTGCCATGCGCGGCGCCGGCCACGCCGCTAATGAAGTCAACCCCTTCGAAAAGCCCCTCCCTACTCTCCTGCCAGGCGGGCGACCCGAATCGCCCTATGTGCAGCGGCTGCGCTTGATGTGGGCAGAAATGAGGGAGCGGGTAGTTGCCGCGTTCCCGCCGGCACCGGGCGCTCCCAAGGATATCGAGGCCCTCTTGAAAGACGTTGAGGCTCGTTATGTAACGGACGCGTATCACTCGCTATCCATAGAAGGTTATCGCGTTGCGGCAACGCTCATCGAGAAGGTCCGCGACGCAGGCTGGAACCCAGATGGCGATGAAAAAGATCGCGCCACCCGCGATGCGATGGCTGCACGCGGATATTTTGAGACTCACAATCTGGTCAAGGAGGACGTCGTTCGAGTCGTAAAGGGCGAAAATCCCGGCACGGTGTTCCGGCGGGCACTTCCCCGGTGGTACCAGGCGCTCTTCAGTCCAAGTGTACAGGCGGGCGTCCTGAAAGCGTCCGACCTCGCGGGCTATCGTAACGACCAAGTATTTATTCGTGGCGCACTGCACGTTCCGCTTTCCAAGGAGGCAGTTCGAGATTGCATGCCCGTTCTTTGCGAACTTCTCGAAGCGGAGACGAAGCCACAAGTGCGCGCCGTACTAGGTCATTTCCTTTTCGTGTATATCCATCCGTACATGGATGGGAATGGTCGCCTCACACGGTTTCTAATGAACCTCATGCTCGCCACGGCAGGTTACGTTTGGACGGTCATTCCGGTCGAGAGGAGAAACGACTACATGAATGCTCTCGAGCAGGCGAGCTCCTTTGCAAACATCGCACCTTTTGCGTCTTTTATCGCAGAGCTCGCCCAAGCGCAGTCGAAGGAACCCCTTCCGCGACCGCGCTGACTTGGAAAGCCTTTCCGGTCCGGACTTCGCGGCTTATGCGCATGAGGTCGCGTCATCGCCGGCATGATGGTTCGATCAAGCGGGGAACGCACGGATGCCGCAGAGCCTCTCGCTAAGGTCCCACAGACGTTGGCGGGCGCTTGGGTCGTATGCCTGTGGATCGGCGCGAGCCTCATGCGTACCGTTGAAATAGCGGCCGGTGATGCCCTCTAGCTCGGGCGCGATCGCAAGCCTTAGCGTTGCCTCGGCACCCTCTTCCACGCTGCTCATCGGCCTCGCGAGAGCCTCACGCACCATCTTGGTGTTCATAAGCGTCGCCGGATGGAGAGCGTTGACTGCGACTCCCATGCTGCCGAGCCGCGCGGCGAGTTCGAAGGTGAACATGATTTGCGCGAGCTTACTCTGCCGATAGGCGCGCCACCCGTTGTAGTCGCGTTCGAGCATCGGGTCGCCGAAATCGATGGGCGCCTGGCCGATCGACGCCACGTTGACGACGCGCGCTGGCGCTGAGCGCTGCAAAAGTGGCAGCAGCAAGCCTGTCAGCAGAAAACCAGCCAGGTAGTTGACCTGGAGCCGAAGCTCGTTTCCGTCGCGACTCAACTCGCGCCTCGCGCCCGGGCTGCCGGCGCCGATCCCCGCGTTGTTGAGCAGCACATCAAGGCGGCCCTGCTCTGCCTCAATTTCGCGAGCAAGCCGGCGTACTTCCTCTAGAGACGAAAAGTCCGCAAGGTACAGACGGTGGCTTCGGCTATGGCTCACCTCGCGGATTTCCCGCAGCGCCCGCTCTCCGCGATCACGGTCGCGGCCGTGCAGCAGCAACACGGTGGCGCCTCGGGTAGCGAGCACGCGCGCTAAATGCTTCCCAAGGCCGTCTGTAGAACCCGTGATGAGGATGACCTGTTGTTTGACTGAACGCATCAGTACTCCTTCGTCCTTTCGAACGTCTTTGAATACGCACCTCGAAATTTACCCGCGGAACCCTCGCTCACCCAGTTTCTTGTGGAAGACCAAAAGTGCCTGGGATGAAGGGTTAAATGGCGCATCTCACCTTCGGCAGCCCGAAGGCCGAGCAGCAGAGGTTCCACTGCCAGATCGAGCACACCCACCGGACGCCTACCGAGCACGTCTTGAGGGTGCGAAACACGTCCTGCCCGTCGTGCGCCGTAGGCGCCAAAAAGCCGCGAAGCGCTCGACGCTCCGACATGCCCATACAGCCGAGCCCGAGGGCCGAAACCATCGGTCCATTCTTGCCTAAACATCGTTGCTTCATTTGTTTCTCCTGTCGAATTCTTTGCTACCAAGCAGTTTCAGCACGGCTGGGATCGGCGTGTCTTGGCCGTTCCCTGGGATCGGCGTGTCTTGGCCGTTCGTGCCGCCTGCACTCAGCCTGCCATGGCCACGACGCCATGCGGTTCAGCGGTCCTCGCGGATGGGACCGTACTCAATCGGCACCCAGGCGTACCCGCGAGGCTCGGCGCGCACATGGCCAATGCCGGGGAAGGGCAGGTGCGCACCGGCGACCCAGAGCTTGTCCTTTGCCGCGTCGGCGAACATCTTCCGCCGCGAGGCCACCGCCTGCTTTTTGTCGGTATCGAACTCGATGGCGATCTCGGGTCGCGCGAACTGAGACGCGTGGCTGTGGACGATGTCGCCCCACACCAGCAGGCTTTGGTTCTTCGAGCTGAACAGGTAGCCGGTGTGGCCCGGGGTGTATCCGGGTGTGGGCACCGATGAGACGCCCGGCAGCAGGACCTCGTCAGGACCGAAGGGCTTGAACCTGCCCGCCGCGATGTAGGGCGCGACGGCCTCGCGAGCCATCTTGAAGAAGGGCTGAGTGTCCTTCGGCGCCTCGGCGGCCGCCGCCTCGTCAAGCCAGTAGTCGCTTTCGGCTTTCGCCACGCGCACCTCGGCGTTCGAGAAGGCTACTTTGCCTTCGGGTGTCAATAGCCCGCTGGCGTGATCGGGGTGCAGGTGGGTCAGCAACACGGTGTCGATCTGTGCAGGATCGTAGCCGGCGGCACGGATGTTGTTCAGTATGACCCCCATGGTGGGACCGAAAGCCTTGGCCGCGCCGGTGTCGACCAGTACCAGCCGCGATCCGGTATGCACGAGGTAGGCGTTAACGGTGGTCTGTACCGGCGAGTTCATGATGAACATGCGTGCGAGCAGGCGCTGGATGTCCTGCGCGCTGGCGCCGCTGAGAAGCTTGCGGTCGAGGTCGATATAACCGTCGTACAACGGGGTGACCTCGAAGTCGCCCAGCGCCATACGGTAATAGCCCGGCACCTGTGTCTGCTGCTGCGCTGGAGGCGCCGCGTGGTCAGGCGTTGACGTGACCGCGGCGAGCGCGGCAGTGGTGGCCACGGCCAGCGCGAGCAGGGCGCGTCGGGTGGCGGTGAACGAATGGAACGTCATGCGTGGTTTCTCCTGTATATCAATTTGCTGACCGCTCCCCTCTTCGTGCCCGGCTTGGCTTTTCTCTGGCGCTTCTTTGTTCATTGCAGGTCCCCTGCGATGTCAAGCACGATCTTGCCGCGCGTGTGGCCGGTCTGGCCGAGTTCATGGGCACGGCGCGTTTCTGACAGCGGCAAAACGGTTTCAATAACAGGCTTAAGTTTTCCGGAATCGACCAGCTGTGCAAGCTCCGCCAACCGCATTGCATTCGGCTGGACGAAGGTATAGGCGTGGCGCACGCCATGTGCGGCTGCCTCCTCCGGCGAGGGAGGAGTGAGGATTGAAACCAGGATCCCACCTTTCTTCAGCACCTTCCAGGACCGCTTCTGGGTATCTCCTCCGATCGTGTCGAATACCACATCAACGCCACGGACGACATCTTCGAAGCGCGTTGTCTCGTAGTCGATTGCTTCGTCAACTCCCAGCTCCCGCAGAAACTCATGATTGCGTTTGGACGCTGTACCGATCACACGCGCACCCCTCCACTTCGCGAGTTGCACCGCAAAGCTTCCGACCCCACCAGCGGCCGCATGCACGAGTACCGTTTGACCTGAGCTGAGCTCCGCCGCATCGAAAAGCGCCTGCCACGCTGTCAGCGCAGCGAGCGGAATGGCGGCGGCGTGAATGTGGTCAATCGACTTCGGCTTCAGCGCGACCTCTGATTCCCGGACGACGATGTATTGCGCATACGCGCCATCTCGAGCGATATCCGGGCGGGCGTAAACCTCATCGCCTGCTTTCAACCGCGTGACGCGTGGCCCTGTCGTCTCGACAACGCCAGAGACACGTCCCATCCCAGGATCAGCGGCAGCGAGTGGCCCATCGTCTCCTTGGCATACCCCTCGCGGACTTTCCAGTCCACCGGGTTTATTCCGGCTGCATAGACTCGTATCAAGACTTCGCCGGTTCCCGGGTTCGGCCGTGGGGCCTCCTCGTACTTCAGTACCTCTGGACCACCATACGTGTGGATTCGCACTGCTTTCATCATTTGGCTCCTTAATATTGGCGTCTACACCTGAGGATCGACCGCTGCTCGGAGCGAGGCGCTCAGGCCGTCGATCCTAGCGGCCATAGCGTCTGGCCGTCCGTCTGTGCAAAATGCTGCGGTGCCCGGGTTTCAGCGCGATTTCCGCGCAGCGCGTGGTCGGTTACGTCCGTAACATCCGCAGACTGCGCTGCGAATCGAAGGAAAACAGTTGGGGGTTTTCAACTGCGGCGCTCAAACAAAGCGTCGGCCGGAAGCCGAAGGTTCAAGCCTTGTCGGCTTGAAGCCGACTGTTCGCCACCGTCATTCCCGTGAGTTCAGATTCCAGCGCGCTCGCCCACGTCGTATTCTAGCGACATTAGCTACAGGAGATTTACCATGAGAGTTGAACTTGAACAGGAAGCGAGACCCGTCGTCAAAATCATACGCGGAGGCAGCGAGCGATGGTGCAGGAGTTCGTCTGACCCGAATTATCGGCACACACATGCTGCCGGAGCTCGACCCCTTTTTGCTGCTCGATGAGTTCCGCTCGGACGACGCGAACGATTACCTCGCAGGGTTTCCCGATCACCCGCACCGCGGTTTCGAAACTGTGACCTACATGCTCGCAGGCAGAATGCGGCACGGCGACAACCACAGCAACGTCGGCTTGCTCAAAGCGGGCAGCGTGTAGTGGATGACCGCGGGGCGAGGCATCGTGCATTCAGAAATGCCGGAGCAGGAGGAGGGACTCATGTGGGGATTCCAACTCTGGGTGAATCTGCCGGCGAAAGAGAAAATGACCGCGCCGCGATATCAGGACATCGCGTCCGAAAGGATTCCCGAAGTTGACGCGGGGTGGGGCGCCCGTGTACGGGTGATCGCAGGTTCATTCGAAGATGTCGTCGGCCCGGTGCAAGCCGTCGCAACCGAACCGTTTTACTTCGATGTCTCGCTCGCGGCCGAATCGTCCTTTAGCAGTCTTGTCCCGGCTGGCCATAATGCTTTCGTGTACGTGTACGAAGGCGAAGTGATATCCGGCGACAAGCGGCTCGCACGCGGACAACTCGGCGTACTTGGCACGGGTAACAGCGTTGTGTTGACGACGGATAAGGATGCCGCGCGGGCAATACTCGTCGCAGGGCGGCCTTAGAACGAGCCGATCGCGAGACATGGCCCGTTTGTCATGAACACACCGGAGCAGATCCGTCAGGCGATCGCCGACTACCAATCGGGTCGTTTCTGAAAGAGGAGCGAGGAACGCAATTCATCGGCAGACGGTAGAAGGGACTGCAAGCAGCCCCGTCAAACCAAGGGGGAGCGCGGCTATTAGTCGTTCTCCCTCCCCGCCCCGGCCCACGACAAGCACGAGCCATTATTACCCGTTCATCCACATTCCTGATAACTTGTGAGCATGGTGGGAGTCACATTCCTCCGCGGTATCGCAACTTGTTTCATGGTCATGAGGCATTGCTGTCTACGCACCGCGGCTATGATACGGGAGCGCTTACGATGGCTCGCGATTTGGCGAGAGAGTTGAGGGCGCCGCTCGTAGCATCCACGACAAGCCGCCTGCTGATCGATCTCAACCGTTCACTCGGCCACAAGCATTTGTATTCCGAGGCAACGCGAAGCATCGCTCCCGAAGTTCGCCGGCAGATCGTGAGGCGCTGCTACCTGCCTTATCGGATCAAAGTGGAAGCTATTGTGCGCAACGCGATCGCAGAAGGAAGACGCGCGATTCACATCTCGTCGCATACCTTCACTCCCGAGCTTGCAGGGGAGGTGCGAAAAGCCGATATCGGTCTTCTCTACAATCCGCTCCGAGCCGGCGAAGTCAAGTTATGCATGCGGTGGCAGGCTTCTCTCAAGGCCAGCGCGCCCGAGCTCAAAGTGCGCCGAAATTACCCGTACGCGGGGAAAGCCGATGGCCTCACTTCCCACTTGAGACGATGTTTTCCGCCGGGCGCGTATATCGGGGTTGAGCTCGAGATCAACCAAAAGCATGTCACGCGCGAACGCGCGTGGCGGGAGTTGCGCGCATCACTGATAGAGGCGCTGCGCAACGCGCTGCCACTCGGGTTTAGCGGGAGAGGGAATTAGCAGCATCTGCCAACTGGTGCAGCTTTTGCTTCATCACTGGCGAAGGCAAATTGTAATAACTACAGCTCACGCATGAACGCCGGCGATTTTCGCGGACATCCGCCTCTCGATCTCACAGTACGCGTCGGCTGCGCGCTCACTTACCAGACCACCGTCGCGACGCCGATTCTTCTTGCGCTGAAGCCGCGTCTCGCCTTGCGCCAGCTCATCCTCGAAGAAAAGCTGGTTTTTGACCAAGGACTTCCGACCGAGGAGCTCACCGATACTCACGGCAACGTGGTGTATCGCCTGATTCTGACCCCCGGGCGCAATGAGATCTCGCACGACGCGATCATCTCGGTGCCGAGCGTGCCCGACAATCATGGGCTGCCGAACGAGCTGGTTCCGCTGGAGAGCGCGCCCATCAGCGTTCTGCGCTACACGCTGCCCAGCCGGTACTGCGATTCCGACAAGCTGATGGACTTCGCCTGGGCCAAATTCGGCCAGGTAGTAAACGGCGTCGAGCGAGTCCGCGCGATCTGCGATTGGGTGTATCACAACATCGAATACCGCTACGGCTCGGGCAGCCCCTTTATTTCGGCGTGGGACGTAGTCGAGCATGGTTACGGCGTCTGCCGCGATCTTGCGCACGTCGGGGTTGCACTGTGCCGCGCATTCAGTTTACCGACCCGCTATGTATCGGGCCATCTCCCTGACATCGGCGTGGTGGATACGGGAATTCCGATGGATTTCCACGCTTATTTCGAGGTGTTTCTCGGCGGTCACTGGCACACCTTTGATGCTCGCTACAACGTGCCGCGCATCGGGCGGGTGAAGATTGTTCATGGCATGGACGCGATCGACGGCGCTTTCTCGACCATCTACGGCGAAGCCAAACTGACTGAATTCCGGGTGTGGGCGTACCAGATCGAGCGCTCGCAGGTGCGCGTGGGCGACCCTGTCGATCTTTCCAAGCGGCTCGATGGAACTGCGGAGCTAAAGCGGAAAGCGTGACACCGAGCTAGGCGCGGCTCACATTTCGGGCAATTCAGCGAACACGCGGCGGATGCCTTCGCTCCAGTTGCCAGAAAGCGTAGTGAAATAGGGATCGCGCTCATCGAAGCGGCGACGCTTACCCACCTGTAGAGAGTCGCGTTCGTAGCATAAGAGATCGATGGGCATGCCGACAGAGAGATTGCTGCGCATCGTTGAATCGAAAGACACCAGCACACACTTGGCAGCGTCGGCGAGACTGGTTTCGCGCGTAATGACGCGGTCGAGTATCGGTTTGCCGTACTTGGTCTCTCCGCTCTGGAAGAAGGGCGTGTCCTGGGTGGCCTCGATAAAATTGCCCTCGCAGTAAAGACGAAAAAGGCGCGGCGGTTCGCCGCGGATTTGTCCACCAAGAAGAAATGACGCGTTGAAAGTAAGCTCGCTGTTTGCGAGGTAGGCGCCGTCGCGGCGATCGACGTCGCGCATTGCATCGCCGACCAGCGTAGCAACGTCGAACATCGTTTGCGCAGTCCAAATATTGGCGGTGCCTTCCGCTTTGGCGCGTTGCTCGAGCAGGCTGATGACTGCCTGAGTTCCCGCAAGGCCCCCCGAGCTCAGCATCACCAGAACCCGGTCTCCCGCGCGTTCGAACACCGTCATCTTGCAAAACTTGGCGAAGTCGTCCACCCCGGCGTGGGTGCGCGAGTCGGATGCGAACAACATCCCTGCATCGAGCTTGATGGCGACGCAGTAAGTCATTTGCGACCGGTCCTTGCTCTAATCATTTTTCGGCACAGCAACTCGTTT
>JBOIGA010000082.1:0-12229 GCA_050741875.1 Burkholderiales bacterium | reverse complement strand
CACCCATCCTGGCGCGAGAAAAGTAACGGTTTAGTCGCGGCTGATCGGCCGCGAGGGCTCGCTGCACCACTCGCTCCACGATCCCGGATAAAGTCTCGATCCCGAGAGTCCGGCGATTTCCATCGCCAGCAGATTCTGGCATGCGGTCACTCCGGAGCCGCATTGATGCACCACGTTTTCAGGCGACGCCCGGCCGATTAACTCGCTGAAGCTTTCACGCAAGGCGTCGCGGCGCTTGAAACAGCCCTGATCGTCGAGATTGTTCATGTAGAAGCGATTGCATGCGCCGGGAATATGGCCACCGACCGGATCGAGGGTTTCACCAATTCCGCGAAAGCGTTCGGGTGAGCGCGCGTCAATAACGACGCAATCGGGCCGGCGCAGCCGCTCCTCGATGTAACGCGAATCGACCGTGACGTCCCGAATTCTTGCCTTGAACGAAGCGGGGGTAATTTTCGGGAGTTCATCCGTGACCGGCAGTCCCAGCGCGACCCAGAGCTTGAAGCCGCCATCGAGAACCCCGGCTCGGTCGTGTCCAAGCCATTTCAACATCCACCACAAGCGCGAGGCGAACGCCGCGCCCGAAGCGTCGTAGGCGACGAGTTGTTTCGTTTCGTCCACGCCCATTCGCGACAACCACGCCGAGAGTTTTTCCGGGTCGGGCAAAGGATGGCGGCCGTTTTTACCCGTGCGCGTGCCGGACAAGTCTTCGTCGAGATGGGCGAAGCGCGCGCCTGGAATATGGGAATCGAAATAGGCGCGTCTGCCCGCTTCGGTATCGGCAAGATCGTGCCGGCAATCGAACATGATCCAATTCGGGTTGGACAGTTGCGCGGCAAGTTCCGCGGGTTGAACGATCATCGTGCTTTGATTCCGAGTATTCCAGCGAGAACAATGATAGCAATCGCGAGCCAGGCAAGCACATCGAGGGTTTGTCCCCAAACGATGAGCGAAAGCACGCTCGAAAAAACCACCGTGCTGTACGACAGCGCACCAATCGTGAGCGTATTGCCCCTGCCGTAAGCGCGAGTCATGGCGAGCTGAGCGACGGTCGCGGTGATGCCGATGCCTAAGAGAATCCAGAAATTGGCGAGCGTGATCGCGTGAACCTCATCCGCGAGCACCCAGATTCCCGCGCCCGCGGCCGCGAACAATGAGAAATAGAAAACAATCCGCCACTCGGGTTCCTTGAGGGTGCGCGAGAGATGCGTCACGTTAAGGTACGCGATCGCGGCAAAAAATCCCGACGTGAGTCCGAGAGCAACGCCCCACACCTGTCCACCGATCGCGGGGCGGAGCAGAAGCGCAACGCCGGCAAACCCGAGCGCGACAGCGATGATGAGCAGGATACGGGGCCGGTCGCCGAGCAGAAGGACGGTAAGTGCGGCAAGAAACAGCGGGCTCGTGTAGTTCAAGGTCACTGCGGTCGGAAGCGGAAGCAGCGTGATACTGTAGAAGTAGAGGCCAAGCGAGACCAGACCGGACACCCCGCGCCCCGCGTGGGCCTTCAACTGTTCGGTGCGCAATGACAGGCCGCGCGATCGCGCGATCAGAGTGATGAAAGCAAGCCCGGTGACCGAACGGTAGAACACGAGCTCGGCAAAGGAGAATTGCTCGGCGCCGACTTTGACGAAAACGCCCATCGAAGCGAACAGGAAGCCCGCGAGAACCATCCATAGCGCCGGTCGAAGGTGCTCGTCGAGCACGTGGGGAACGTTTAGTCTTGCTCGAGATACGGCTCGATCTCGCGCCGCAGATAGTTATGAAAATGCGCCATGCCGTCCTCATGCGGCGAAAGATAGGGCGCGGCATCGCTTGCGCCCGAGCGGTACAGGGCGGCGCGGCCTTCATGCATGTGCGCGCAGATGCCGCCGTCTTCATGCGCGCTTTCCAGATAGGCGGCCCGGTGCGCTTCCACGAATTCGCGCTCGAAAAGCGCAATCTCCTCCGGATAGTAAAATTCGACGACATTGAGACACGCGCCGATCCCGCGGGGGTAGAGCGTGCTGATGACGAGACTTTGCGGATACCACTCGAGCATGACATTCGGGTAATAGATCATCCACAGCGTCCCGTAAGGCGGTTGTTTGCCTTCGTACGCACGCAGCACTTCTTCGTGCAGTTTTGCATAGGTCGGATTGCCCGGTTTGGCGAGTTCCTTGTAGACACCCATGTACTGCACGCTATAGCGCTCGCCAAACTCCCAGCAAAAATTTTCCGGATCGACAAACTGGCTCAAGCCGGGATGGCAAAAGGTGACGTGGTAAAGTTCGAGATAAACCTCGAGAAAAGTTTTCCAGTTAAAGGGATAGATTTCGGTCTCGATCGCGTCGAGCACGTAACCTTCGAAATCGAATTCTTTCTTGGCGCCAAGCTTGGTCAAATCTTTCGCGACGTCGCGATCGCCCCTGAACAAGAGCCCATTCCACGATTTCAACGGAAATCTTTCCAGATTGAAATTTGGGTTATTCGGGAATAGCGGTGCGCCGAGAAGGTTTCCATCGAGCGCGTAAGTCCAGTGGTGCAGCGGGCAGACGATGTTTTTCGTGCTGCCCTTGCCTTTGAGCAGCAGGCTCTGCCGGTGCCGGCAAACGTTGCTCAAGAGCTCGATGCCGCCTTCGCTTCGCATCAGCGCCAACCTTTCGTCCCAAGGCAAGACTTGGTAGTCGCCGGCGTTCGGAACCATCAACTCGTGGCCGGCATAGCGAGGACCCTGGGCGAAAAGCGCTTGCTCTTCCGCCGCCAGAATGGCCGTATCGAAATACCAGTTGACGGGAAGCGGCGGGGGAGTGGTCAGAAGCGACGGCGTGCGCGCGGCATCATTCATTGTCTGAAACTCGAGTCCTCACATTCATCGGCGTTGACCGCTCGCGCGGGATTCGCTATTTTACCTTCCCTTTTCCCTCGCCATGACCCAATCCCCCGCTCCGGAAAGTTTCGAATCGGCCCTGACTGAACTGGAAAACATCGTATCGAAGATGGAATCCGGACAGCTTCCGCTGGAAGAAACTCTGTCGGCGTACAAGCGCGGCGCCGAGTTGCTGCAGTATTGCCAGAACGCGCTCGCCAACGCTCAGCAAGAGGTGCTGGTGCTGGAGAATGGCGTCCTGAACAAGTTGCAGAGTGGGGAAACCTCCTCCTGAATTTCTCGCGTGGGCGCTCACGCACCAGGCTCGAATCGAACAGGTATTGAGCGAGGCGCTGCCCAGTGCCGACACCGCTCCGCGCAAACTTCATTCGGCGATGCGCTACGCCGTGCTGGGTCGGGGCAAGCGCGTGCGTCCGCTGCTCGCTTTTGCCGCCGGTGAATTGGTTTCCGCCGATCCCTCGCGCGTCGCCATCGCTGGAGCGGCGGCCGAGTTGATTCACGCGTATTCGCTCACGCACGACGATTTGCCTTGTATGGACGACGACGATTTGCGCCGGGGCAAACCCGCGTGCCATGTCGAGTACGACGAGGCGACCGCGCTGCTCGCGGGCGACAGCCTGCAAAGCCTCGCGTTTCGACTCCTCTCCGAATACACTCTCGCGCCCGCGCCGGCCGCGCAACTTGCGATGGTCAAACTGCTCGCGAATGCATCGGGTTCACGCGGAATGGCCGGCGGTCAGGCGATTGATCTCGACAGCGAAGACCAGAGTCTTTCCCTGCCCGAGCTCGAGTTTATGCACATCCACAAGACCGGCGCTTTGATTCGCGCTTCGGTCATGCTTGGCGCATACTGCGGCAACGGCGTCTCTGACGAAGACTCGCGCTCGCTCGATCATTACGCGAAATGTGTCGGACTCGCCTTTCAGGTGGTGGACGACGTTCTCGACGCGGAATCGAGCACCGCGACCTTAGGCAAGACCGCGGGTAAGGACCGCAATCGCAACAAGCCGACTTACGTCTCCGCGCTCGGCGTGAACGCGGCGCGCGAATTGGCATCTGAGCTCAAGCAAGAGGCGGTGGCGGCGCTTGCGCCATTTGGCTCGCGCCCGCAACGCTTGGGCGAACTCGCCGAATTTATCGTATCGAGAGAGTTTTGATGTTCGAGCTGTTGACCACCATCAACGATCCGTCTGAGCTGCGCGCGCTTCCCCGCGAAGCCTTGCTCAAGCTCGCCGACGAGCTGCGCGAGTATCTGATCGAATCGGTGAGCCGCACGGGAGGACACTTTTCCTCCAGCCTGGGCGCGGTCGAGCTGGCGATCGCGTTGCACTACGTCTTCGACACGCCCGATGACCGCCTGATCTGGGACGTCGGGCACCAGACTTACGCACACAAGATTTTGACCGGACGTCGCGAGCGCATGGCGACGCTGAGAATGAAAGGCGGGATCGCCGGTTTTCCGCGTCGCGAAGAATCCGAGTACGACGCTTTTGGCACGGCGCATTCGAGCACGTCGATCAGCGCCGCCCTCGGGATGGCCGCCGCCGCGCGGCGGCAGGGAAACGAACGCTGGGTGATCGCCGTCATCGGCGACGGCGCGATGACCGCGGGAATGGCTTTCGAAGCGCTCAACAACGCGGATGCGGTCGATGCCAAGCTCCTTGTGCTACTCAACGATAACGATATGTCGATTTCCGAGAACGTCGGAGCGCTCAACAATTATCTCGCTCGACTCTTGTCCGGGCGCTTCTACGCCGCCGCGCGTAGAGCGGGGGAGAAAGTGCTGCGGGTGGCGCCGCCGATTCTCGAATTCGCCCGCCGCGCAGAAGAGCACGTCAAAGGCATGGTCACTCCTGGGACTTTGTTCGAAGAGCTCGGATTCAACTACATCGGTCCGATCGACGGGCATGATTTAAACGCGCTCGTGGCGACGCTCTCGAACATCAAGAATCTCGACGGCCCGCAGTTTCTTCACGTCGTGACGAAAAAGGGTAAAGGTTACGCCAACGCCGAGAATGATCCGATTCTTTATCACGGCGTCAGCAAGTTCGATCCGTCTAAAACGATCGTTCCCAAACCGCCGGCAAAGCCGACGTACACGCAGGTTTTTGGCGATTGGCTCTGTGACATGGCGGCGGCGGACGAGCGACTCGTTGCGATCACTCCGGCGATGCGTGAAGGCTCTGGCCTGGTTAAATTTTCGGAAGCTTATCCGAAGCGCTATCACGATGTGGGAATCGCCGAACAGCACGCCGTGACATTTGCCGCGGGCCTCGCGTGCGAAGGACTGAAGCCCGTGGTCGCGATCTATTCGACTTTTCTGCAGCGCGCTTACGACCAATTGATCCACGATGTCGCCATTCAGAATCTCCCCGTCATGTTCGCGCTCGACCGCGGTGGATTGGTCGGCGCCGACGGTCCGACTCATCACGGCGCTTTCGATCTGAGTTATCTGCGCTGCATACCCAATGTGACGGTGATGACGCCGAGCGACGAGAACGAATGCCGCCAGATGCTCTACACCGCTTTTACCTTGAATACGCCGGTGGCAGTGCGCTATCCGCGCGGTTCGGGGCCGGGAGTTGTTGTTGAGAAGGAGATGCGCGCGTTACCGATCGGCAAAGGCGAAATCCGCCGCCGTGGAAGCCACACTGCCATTCTCGCTTTCGGCAGCATGCTGCATATCGCGCTGCAAGCCGCGGAAGAACTCGCCGCGACCGTCGCTAATATGCGTTTCGTCAAGCCGCTCGACGAACATCTCGTGCTACAACTTGCGCGCACCCACGACTTAATCGTGACAGTCGAAGAAAACGTCGTGGCCGGCGGAGCGGGGTCGGCGGTGATCGAGGCGTTGGCGCGCAACGGAATCGCCAAACACGTGCTGCAACTTGGACTACCTGACAGCTTTGTTGAGCACGGCGACCCCGGAATTCTGCTCGCCGATGTGGGTCTTAACAAAGATGGAATCGCTGCCGCGATTCGAAATAGAATGACGCCAAACGCTCCGAAAATTTCAATGGTGAAAAAACAATGAACCATCCCGCCGCCATCCCCGACGTACAAAGCACGCCAGATACCCGGCAACTACCCATAGATAAAGTCGGCATCAAAGCCATCCGCCATCCCGTTAGAGTCGCCGACCGCAGCGGCGGAATTCAGCACACGATCGCCACTTTCAACATGTATGTGCACCTGCCTCACCGGTTCAAAGGTACGCACATGTCGCGCTTCGTCGAAATTCTTAACACTCGGGAACGCGAAATTTCAGTTGAGTCGTTCGAAACGATGCTGCGCGAAATGGTGCGCCGGCTCGACGCCAAGTCCGGGCATATCGAAATGAGTTTCCCCTACTTCATCAACAAATCCGCGCCCGTCTCCGGAGTGAAAAGCATGCTCGATTACGACGTGACTTTCATGGGCGACATTGATAACGGCGAATACCGCTTCACCATGAAAGTCGTCGTCCCGGTGACAAGTCTTTGCCCGTGCTCGAAGAAGATTTCCGATTACGGCGCGCACAACCAGCGCTCGCATGTTACGATCGCCGCCGCGACGAGCGGATTCGTCTGGATCGAAGAGCTGGTCACGTGGGCGGAAGAGCATGCCTCATCCGAGCTCTATGGCCTGCTCAAGCGGCCGGATGAAAAATATGTGACCGAGCGCGCGTACGACAATCCTAAATTCGTCGAGGATATGGTGCGCGACATCGCGACCACACTTAATAACGACCCGCGAATTCTGGCGTTCGTGGTCGAATCGGAAAACTTCGAATCCATCCACAACCACTCGGCGTACGCCCTGATCGAGAGTGACAAGGAAAATCGCTCACTCGCGGACGGGATGCTGAAAAACTACAGGACTTAGGGCTGAGGACTCAGGCCCAAGTAGTTTCACCTCAGTCCTCCCTCCTGAGTCCTAGAACCTCTTCGTTAAGATCAACCGGTCGCCTTCGCGTTTCATTTCGACTCGGCTCAAGAAGCTCATTCCAAGCAGGACGATCGGCGGACCCGTACCTTCATGCACCGCCGCATCGACGTTGTTGAGCACGATATCGCCGAGTTTCACTGTGTCGAGTTTGACGCGGTAGACAGTCGCCACTCCGCTGGCGGTCTGCGAATACCCTTTCTGGCCTTTCAGGTAGTTGATGCCGAGGCGGCGGGCGTCGCTGTGGTTCATCGAAATCAGCGTCGCGCCTGTGTCCACCAGAACGCTGACCGATCCGCCGTTGATGTTCGCGCTCGAAACGAAATGTCCGCGTGAATCCGATTGCAATGTCACGCTTTGCGCGCCCGAACTTGCGAAGTTGGCCGAAATCGCTTGACCCATCGTCAGCGTTTCGCGCTTGCCGTTGATTTCGAACACCGCGGCTTCGCTCGTCGCGCTCAGCAGTTTCACGCCCTCCGAGGTTGTCTCTCCCGCTTTCAGCGTGCGCGCCCTGCCGCCATTGATGCTGACCACCGCCTTGCCTTCGGTCAATCCGACGACGTTAACGTCAAGGGCGTAGACTTGCGCCGCGACAAGCATTGTAGCGACTAGACTAAAATATCGCCAAACCACTTTGCTCTCCCCATGAAACCCATCGCCATTTTTCGCCATTACCCTACTGAAGGGCCCGGCTATTTTGCCAGCTTTTTGTCTCGCCGCGATGCTCCGTTCATTCTAATCAAAGCTGACGAAGGCGAAGCGATTCCATCGGACTCAGAGCGTTTTTCCGCGCTGGCCTTCATGGGCGGGCCGATGAGCGTCAACGATGATCTCGCCTGGATCGGCGCTGAACTTGAACTCATCCGTAGCGCTGTCTCGCGCGATATTCCGGTTCTCGGGCATTGCCTGGGCGGTCAGCTCATCGCCAAAGCGCTGGGCGGGAACGTGACAAATAATCGCGTCCAGGAAATCGGCTGGGGCGAAGTCAAAGTCAGCAACAATTCGGCCGCCCGCGAATGGCTTGGCGATTTGACCGCATTCGAATCCTTTCATTGGCATGGCGAAACATTCAGCTTGCCGACCGGGGCAACGCACATACTCGCGAGCCAGCACTGCGAAAATCAGGCCTTTTGCCTCGGCCCTCATCTTGCGATGCAATGCCACGTCGAGATGACGCCCGAGATGGTTATCTCCTGGGCGGACGCCGGCGCGAGATTAGAAAGCGCGCTTCCTTCGGTGCAAACCCGTGAGCAGATGCTCGCCAATCTTGCGGAGCGAACCGAATCACTTAATAAGGTCGCCGAGAAGCTCTATACAAAGTGGATCGGCGGCATTGGGTCTTTTCGCCCGGGAGCGAAGTCCTAGTCCAAACGTCTCATGTCGCGGCTTTTGCCCTTCGGGTAAAGTCATGTCACTTCCCGATCCATCCGCATGCGACCATCGCTTCGAACCACTTTGATTGCGGCGCTGCTCGCCTCCGCACCCGCGCGCGCCGATCTTGGTTCCCTCCTCGTCTCAGCGAACGAAGGCGATGCCGCGGCGCAGCTCGAACTAGCCTCGAAATACGAAAACTCGGAAGGTGTTGAACGCGACTATGCCGCCGCCGCCGAACTTTACTGCCGCGCGGCAAAGCAAGGGAGCGTGGAGGCCAAGTTCAAACTGGGTTGGATGTACGCGAACGCGAGGGGCGTCGCCAGGGACGATGCGCTCGCGGCATATTGGTTTAATGCAGCCGCCGAGCAGGGACACGAATACGCCCAGCGTATGCTGCAATTCATGCCGCCCGCCTCGAAAACACCGGTATGCCTGCTCGAGCCGTCGGTTGAAGAGAATGTATTTATCGAAGACTTGCTCGCTCTCGATTTAAGTTCGTCGGGCAGAGAAGACATCGTCGCAATCGTGCGTGACCTCGCGCCGCAATACTCGGTGGATCCTGGTTTTGCGCTCGCCATCATTGCCGTCGAATCCAATTTCAAGGCGGCCGCCGTATCGCACAAGAACGCGCAAGGCCTGATGCAGCTCATTCCTGACACCCAGAGGCGTTTCCAGGTCAAGAACGCTTTCAACCCAGTGGACAATATCAAAGGGGGTCTTGCCTATTTGCAATGGCTGCTTGCGTTCTTTAAAGGCAACGTGGCGCTCGTCGCCGCCGCGTACAACGCCGGAGAGCGCGCGGTCGAAAGATACCGCGGCATACCGCCGTTTCCGGAGACGCAAAACTACGTAAGGAAGATTAGAGCGATCTACAAGAAATCAGACCACCCGTACGTGGCTGACCTGACGGCCCCTTCGGTTCTTGCGCGCTAAGCTTACTCGTCCGCTGAACGCGGCGCTGTGGCGAGCGAGTGGAAGACGAAAATGATGAGGACTAGGAAAACAAGCGTAAAGAACAGCAGCCAGTTACCGAAGTTTACGGCCGGGAAGAGCAAATCCACGGCGAAGGCCGCGAGAACGCCGAAAAACAGCGCCTGACAAACAAGCGCGAGAACGCCAAGAAGAGCGAGCACCGCCGACTGTGCGCGGTCGCGTACGGATTCGGCGGGCTGAAAATCATCGCGGGAAAGCCCAAAAAGCCGATTCATTCGTCTAATAAGCTGAAAGCCTTTCTAGATCTGTGGCAACCATGCTCTTCCGTAGAAGCTTTGTCAATTGCCACCTATAAAATACGGGCATCTATCGGAAACTCTACCCATTTGTCATTACAGACTGCCCAAGTATCTTGACCGCAAGCGCTGAAAGTTAGTTCCCGCCGCTAAGGCTCGCGGCAAATCGCGACCAGAATACTGCATGGAGAGTGTTCCATCAGGGAGGCTCCGACCGAACCCTTCCACCACCGCGACGCGAAAGACGAGTGTTGCGAATGGCCGACGACGATGAGATCGACCTTCAGCTCTTTCGCCACCCGGCAGATCTCCTCGACCGGTTCTCCACTCGCCAGATGCCCCGCCGCAGTCGCGCCGCGTTCGGTTAACAAGCGAGTGCCTTCAGCAAGTATTTCTTTTGTCCGCTCGTGTTCGGTCTCGATGAGCTGCTCGGGAATGAAGCCCTCGGTTAAGAAAAGACCGGCTGGAACGGAAGTCACCGCGAGCAGATGCGTTTCGGCGTGCAGAAGCGGTGCAATATCGGCGCATTCGAGCAAAGCCGCTCTGCCTTCGCGCGAACCGTCGTAAGCCAGCAATATTCTTTCGTACATGGCGCCTCCATTTGGACCAAGTTCTCTTGATTATAGTGGCAAGGAAAGCCGCATTTACGCCTTGGTGACTCGCTCTGTCCGCACGGAGTAAAATCGGGTCAAAGGAGGTGTTCCCTTAACTTTATGGAGGTTCACCATGTCTTTCAAGAAATTATTCGTTGTGCTGATTGCGGCGTTTTCGCTCGCGCTCCCCGTGCACGCAACCCACGAAGCACCTCAGGCAGGACAAGATCCCTACGAACCAGAAGCTCCGCCTTCGGGTAGCTCGATGCTCGTCGATATCGTGATTGCCCGCCCTCTTGGGCTGCTCGCAACCGTCGTCGGCGCCGCGGCGTGGGTCGTGTCATTGCCATTCAGCCTCCCGTCTGGAAGCGCCGATGAAGCCGCTGAAGCGCTGATCAAGGAACCCGCCGCCTATACCTTCAAGCGTCCTTTGGGAGAAATCCCCGATTGCCGTTTCGAAGACCCGTACGGAGAGCGGCATTACGGCGAGCGGCACTGCTAGACCTGATCGTCGCTTAATAGCAGTTCACGACTCTTCCGCGCTGCCGGCAGATCGAGCCGTCCGATCCGTAAGTGACGTTACCTCGCTGCCGGAAAGTGCTCCCATTGGAACTAAAAACGGTATCGCCTCGTTTGCGATACACCGAGCCGTCGCTTCCATAGACCCGAGTTCCGATCTGAGTAAAAACCGTCCCGTCATCGCAGCGCAAAGTATTGCGAATTTCCTTGCATTGAAAAGGCACGTTTTCCCGTAGTTCAGGTTCAGCCAAAATCGTGGGCTGCTCGCCCCATAAACCTAGTTTCGCCGCTTGCGCCTTGGTTTGCGCTCTAGTGTAAGCCTCTCGCTCCTCCGCGGTTTGCAATTCCGAGATCGCGTGCACGGCGACTCCGGACTCGATCTGGTGTAAGGCGACGTCCCGGCCGTTTAACGTCACCTTGCCGAGCAGCCGCTGAAAATTGTCACGGCCGCGCACGTCCACCGAAACCGGAACGTTGTACAGCAAGTCGGCAAGCCGTTGATAAGAGCGGCTGCCCAGCGGAGTGGAAAGCGCAGGCGCTTCAATCCCGAGCAGGATTACGCGATGCTCTTTGCCGTGGTCATCGGCGACAGTAATCGCGTCGCCCCCTGAAATACCGACAACCGTACCGTGCATCTCTTCGGCCTGCGCGGATGACAGCACGACAACTAACCACAAAAAATTCCAGCGCATCTTATCCTCCCGCTCGCGACTCGAGCACTTCAACAGCGGGAAGTTTCTTGCCTTCGAGAAATTCGAGAAAGGCCCCGCCTCCCGTGGATATATAGGAAATTCTGTCCGCGATTCCAAACTTGGCGATTGCCGCCAGCGTGTCTCCCCCACCCGCGATCGAAAAAGCCCTCGAATCCGCGATCGCTTGCGAAATTCTGCGCGTGCCTTGCGCGAATTGCTCGAACTCGAACACGCCGACGGGTCCGTTCCAGACGATTGTTCCCGCACGAGCGATGATAGCGGCGAGCTTCTCGGCTGTTTTCGGGCCGATGTCGAGAATCATATCGTCTTCGGCGACATCGTTCGCATCCTTGAGAGTCGCCAGCCCCGACTCGGACAATTCCTTCGCACAGACGACATCCTCGGGAATCGGAACTTCTCCGCCTTTTGCTCGCATCGCCGCAATAATACTCCGGGCTTGCGGAAGCAGATCCGGTTCGCACAAAGACTTGCCGATTTGTTTCCCGGCGGCAAGCATAAACGTGTTGGCGATTCCTCCGCCGACGATCAACTGATCGACCATCGCCGATAGGCTCTCGAGCACCGTGAGTTTGGTCGAAACCTTCGAGCCGCCGACGATTGCGGTCAATGGCCGCGACGGACTTTTCAGCGCAAGCGAAAGCGCGTCGAGCTCAGCGGCGAGAAGCGGGCCCGCGCAAGCGATCGGCGCGAATTTGGCGATCGCGTGCGTTGATGCCTCCGCTCTATGCGCGGTGCCGAAAGCGTCCATGACGAACACATCGCATAGCCTCGCCATCTTGCAGGCCAGCTCGTCGTCGTTTTTTTTCTCGCCTTTGTTGAAGCGGACGTTTTCGAGCAATACCGCTTTCCCCGGCGCCACTTCAACTCCATTCAACCAATCGGCGATCAGCGGAACGTCGTCGCCGAGTAGCTCGCTCAATCGCTCCGCAACAGGTTGAAGCGAGTTCGTTTCATCGTACACGCCTTCTTTCGGGCGGCCTAAATGCGACACCAGCATGAGCCGCGCAT
>JBOIGA010000081.1:0-12277 GCA_050741875.1 Burkholderiales bacterium | reverse complement strand
TACCGACAAACCGTCAGGCATGAAGCGCCAGCGCTGATCATGGTATCTTGGAAATATAGCCGGAGCACTGAGGTAAAGATATGCTCCGGGCTTAAGTATGCGATGGATTTCGGCAATAACTCGCGCGGGGTCGGATGCGTAGTTTAATACTTGAGTGCAAATGACAAGATCAAAACTTTCGTCGGAAAAAGGCAGACGCTCCCCAACAGCAGCTACATCGAGCATTCCCTCGAACACGGGGTCCACCCCGAAATAGATTTTCGTTCGGCCTTCGAGAAGTGGGCGATACGGCTGCAGGCGGCCGCCGACATCGAGGACTCGCAGTTCTTGTTGAGGCAACCCTTGATCCATTCGGTTAAGATTCTGCGGCGTTCTCTGAGAACCAGATAGCTGGGATCGTTCAGCTTTGGATTGAGTATCTGCAAACTCAGCTGCGCCGCTTCAGCTTTGTGCTTGAGCTCTCGGGGTTGGGACGAACGACCTATATATTCATAGCCAGGATCACTGGCTAATGCATTTTTAGACCTCGAAGTTCGATATTGGTCGATGACTTTCCCCGGTATCCGTGGTCGAACATCTTTGGATAAGCCATCTGGAGAGAACGTAGACGCGTCCAAACTGCCTCCGCACCCGCGACGTTCAGCGATTGACCGAACAGCGTTATCGACAACAGTTCCGGTAGCGTTTTGTTGAGCGGAACTGAGGGTACGAGGTGTTTTGCGACGTTCTGGACCTGAATAGAAAAGAGGCGGGTGATTCGTACTCTGGCCGAGCATTTAAGTCTCCTTGGTGCTTGCGTTTTGTCCCGAATGCGAACTCCCCGGTTCTGACATGTCCCGGGCAAGCGCCTTTCGCTGGCGGTATCGTTCCGGTCGAAGGAGACCAGTCGCGGGCGGCTTGAAAGACATGTTCCTGAACATTGCCGCGATCGGTGATGATGTCGTAATTCGCGGTTCGGTGCAACGTGGGTCGGTCGAAAGCATGACGCACCAGCGACTAGTTCTTTTTGGCGGCAAGGACGATATTGATGTAGCCCAATCCCGCGCGGTCCTTCAGGCTCTCGACATACGGTGTTGAAATGACTTTGCCAAGCACTTGGTTGAGCTTCTGCGAATTCACGAGCCGAAGCACCCCTTTACTCCCCATCGGAAGGATAGATCTCCTGCGCAGAACTTCGAAATGCGGTGAAAGCAGGCGTCCGAGTTCTTTCATCGTCAGAAAATTTTCGATGTGGCCGCACGCGAAGTGAGATTGATGTCCTTCCAGGCGATCCAGCACAAATTTATTGATGGTCGTCAAGATCAGGTAGCCTCCGCTACGCAGCGCTTCAGCGGTCTCGCGCACATAGCGCGGCTGATCGTCAACGTGCGCGATCACCTGCTGGGAGACAACCACGTCGAAAGATTCCGCCGTCATCGGATGATCGAAAATGCTGCCGGCGATGAAACGGATATGAGGCGCTCGCTCGCTCGCCTGACGAATATGCTCACTTGAAAGGTCGATTCCCGTCACTTCACCGTGGTTTGCCAGCAATTCGGTAAACCATCCAGTGCCGCAGCCGGAGTCGAGAATACGCGGGCGCGCGAGACCTAGGGACTGAAGCAGTGACAGGATTACCTGAGCGCGTTCAGAAGACCACGCATTGAGCGAGCGATTGTCCTGCCACCAGTCCCAGTAGCGCTCCTGCTCTTTTTGAGTGAGCGGGCGAGGTTTCTTGCGTCGTTCGGGGCCGGAATAGAACCAGGGTGGAGTACTCTGGTCGAGCATTCTGAATACCATGGACGGGAAGTAAGATATTTTGCAGCATTTCATTTAAGCAGCCAAGCTTCCCGGGCGCATGCGAAGCCTTACGCTTAGGCGAAAGCACGGAAATGCTGTGCGTCACAATTGGACGTGTAACGTTTTTTGAGGAGGAATTCGAAGTGAAAAGGCGATTTTTCTTGAAAGGCGCCGGCGCGGCAGGCTTGCTCGGGGCGGCTCCAGCGCTCGCGCATGACTTACCCGCGATCCGCTGGCGCATGGCGACGAGTTGGCCGAAAAGCCTCGATACCCTTTTCGGCGGCTGCGAAACGCTCGCCGAGCGCGTGAGCAAACTCACCGACGGCAAATTCCAGATCCGTGCATTTGCCGGAGGCGAAATCGTCCCAGGCTTGCAAGTGCTCGACGCTGTGCAGCAAGGCACGGTCGAATGCGGTCACACCGCGGCGTACTACTACATCGGCAAAAACCTCGCATTCGCTTTCGACACCGGCATGCCTTTTGGTTTGACGACTCGACAGCAGAATTCGTGGTTCTACTACGGCGACGGGATAAAGCTTTTGCGCGAACTTTTCGCGCAGTACAACGCGATCAACTTTCCCTGTGGCGGAACGGGAACGCAGATGGGCGGATGGTTCAGGAAAGAAGTGAAATCGCTCTCCGACTTGAAGGGCTTGAAGATGCGCATTCCGGGATTGGGCGGACGCATCATGGCTGCGCTGGGTGCGGTGCCGCAGACGATCGCGGGCGCCGACATCTATCCATCGCTCGAACGCGGCGCGATAGACGCGACCGAATGGGTCGGTCCCTACGACGACGAAAAGCTCGGTTTTCAGAAGATCGCCAAGAACTACTACGCCCCCGGCTGGTGGGAGCCCGCCGCGACGGTGAGCTTCATCGTCAATCTCGAACAATGGAAAAAACTGCCTGCCGGGTACCAGGAAGTGCTAAGCACTGTGTGCAAGGAAATCAATCTCGACATGAGCGCCGAATACGATTCCAAAAACACCGCTGCGCTCCAGCGTCTGCTAAAAGCGGGCGTTACGTTGCACATCTTTCCCGATGAGCTGATGAAAGCCGCGCAGAAAATCGCCTTCGAAATCTACGCCGAAGAAGCCGGGAAGAATCCCGCCTTCAAAAAAATCTACGTCAACTGGAAAAAATTCCGCGATGAGCAGTATCAATGGTTCGCCGCGAACGAAGCGGTGTTTGAGCGGTTCGTGTACGCAAACCGTGCTTGAAACAAAGTCGTAGCGTTCCATGAGCGATGACTACGGCGACTTCTAATTATGAAGAAGAGCATGAAGAACGGCCTCGTGATGTAAAAATCGATGAGGCTAAGCAATGCCTGCTTGGGGAGCACCCGCAACGTCCTTTCGAATCAGGCGCTTATCTCTGCGGCGCGGTGAATTGTTTTGGAATTCACGCAGTTTAGTTGGCCAAGCGGGATATCCCGACTCTGCTAGGACGTCGCCTTTTTCGCGACGTATTTGACTCCTGCAGTCCTTTCGAAGTCCGAGTCCTGACTCCAGAACGTCGCCCCATAGGCCTGTGCCGTCGTCAGCATAATGCTGTCGGCCATGGGCAAGCTTTCACGCAGGCTCACCTGCGCGGCCGCCAACGCAAGTGGAGCAGTGAGATCAACCAGGTTACCCTGCTGCATGAGCGCTATCGCCTGCAAAGCCGGTCCCTCGCCACGCTGCTGCAGCACACGCTTGAAGACTTCGTAAAGGCTTAAGGTCGGAACCAGTAGTTGGGTAGGGATTTCGATTGCCGCAGCGAAGAACTTCGCATTCGGCCCGTCGGCGAAGTACTCAAGCCATCCCGAGGAGTCGACAACATTCACACACGGTCCTGCTCGCGCGGGACGTCCGTGTCTATGCCTTTCAGAAATCCCCGCATTTTTTTAAGAGGCCGAACGGGAATGAGCTCAATGCGATCCTGGTACGCTATAGCCTGCACCTTCTGCCCTGGACTTAGCTTGAGAGTCTCGCGAATTCGTTTCGGAATCACTATCTGAAACTTTGGAGAGATCGTGAGCGTTTCCATGTTATCTCATCGATAAGAAAACTGTATGACGGTAATGGTATCGATGTTTAGAAATGCTCGCAAGAAGAATAACGCGCGATTCGAACCAACGTTAACGTGAAATAAAGTCCATCACCATTCCCGGAAACGTGATCACCAGCGCGACCATGACGAGCTGGAGGATGACGAAGGGAATCGCTCCCCAATAGATGTCGGCTGTGCGCACTGCGTTCGGCGCGACGCTGCGCAAATAGAAAAGCGCGAAGCCGAAGGGCGGGTGCATGAACGATGTCTGCATATTGATTCCGAGCAGGACGCCGAACCAGATCAAGTCTATTCCGAGCTTTTGCGCGACCGGCGCGAGCAGCGGCACGAGAATGAACGCGATCTCGAAAAAATCGAGGAAGAACGCGAGCAGGAAGACCAGTACATTGATGAAGATCAAGAAGCCCAGCGCGCCGCCGGGGAGGGCGGTCAATAAACGCTCGACCCAAAGATCACCATCAACGCCACGAAAAACGAGAGTGAAGACCGTCGAGCCGATGAGAATGAAAACGACGAAACTCGTGAGCTTCGTCGTCGCATCCATCGCCTGACGCAAGAGCTTCAAATCGAGTCGCTTTTTAATCAAGGCCAAAAGCAGCGCTCCAGCCGCGCCCATCGCGCCGCCTTCGGTTGGCGTGGCGATTCCCAAAAAAATCGTGCCGAGCACCAGAAAAATTAGAATGAGCGGCGGCAACATCGAAACACTTGCTCGCCTGGCTAAAGCCACGCCGCGCAGCGTTCGCGCTTCGGCCGGTAACGGTGGAGCGGCTTTGGGATTACTGAGACTCACGCCAAGTACGAACAAGAGATAGAGCGCGGTCAGCGCAAGGCCGGGGATGAGCGCGCCCGCGTACATATCGCCGACCGAAACGCCCAACTGGTCAGCCATAACGATCAATACGAGACTCGGCGGAATAATCTGCGCGAGCGTTCCGGACGCGACGATCGTTCCCGTTGCGAGGCGGGTCGAGTAGCCGTAGCGCAGCATGATGGGAAGCGAAATCAGCCCCATCGCGATCACCGAGGCAGCGACGACTCCGGTTGTCGCTGCGAGCAGAGCACCGACGAGAATGACGGCGTAAGCAAGACCGCCGCGCAAGGCGCCGAACAACTGTCCCACGGTATCGAGCAGCTCCTCGGCCATTCCGCTGCGCTCGAGGATGAGCCCCATGAAAGTAAAGAATGGAATCGCGAGCAACGTCTGATTCGCCATGATTCCGAACACTCGCTCGGGAAGTGCCTGCAAAAGGCTGAACTGAAAATAGCCGAGCTGAATGCCGATAACCGCGAAAAGCAGTCCCACGGCGGAGAGCGAGAAAGCGACCGGGTATCCGATGAGCAGAATGACAACAAGGCTCAAGAACATGAGCGGCGCCATCAGCTCGAAGCTCATTCTTCCGCCTTGCTTTTTCGCAATAGGGCAATCTTCTTGATGACCTCGGAAATCCCTTGCAGGGTCAGCAGCGCGAATCCGAGTGGGATCGCGAGCTTGATCGGCCAGCGCAAAAGCCCGCCTGGATCGGGCGACGTTTCGCCGATCTGAAAAGACGCGAGAAACGGCGGCCACGACAAGTAGAGAATGACGACGCTCATCGGCAGCAAAAAAAGCACGCCGCCCGCGAGATCGATGAGTGCGCGCGTCCGCACCGAAAAATGACTGTAGAAAACGTCCACGCGCACATGGCCGTTGTGCTTGTGGGTGTAGCCCGCTGCGACGAGGAAGATCAGCGCGAACAAATACCACTGGATTTCGAGAAAAGCGTTCGAGCTCAAACCCAGTGCGTAACGAGCGAGCGCATTGCCGGCACTGACAATGACGGCGACCAGCACCAGCCAGGCGCAGGCGCGGCCAATGTATTCGTTCAGCGAATCAATGAGCGCGGCGATGCGCGGAAGAAACGTCAATAAATCCTCCAATCCCCCGTGGCTTGCGGTCTTTTTACCTGTTCAATCGAGACCCAGCAAGCAGCGTCGCACTCAACAAAGCTTATGGTTTCGATAA
Organism: Burkholderiales bacterium; assembly: GCA_050741875.1. GTDB lineage: Bacteria > Pseudomonadota > Gammaproteobacteria > Burkholderiales > JBOIGA01 > JBOIGA01. Next base: position 6,444 of record JBOIGA010000081.1, on the reverse strand, counting down.
GCGACACTTCATTCAGAATGACTCGCCAGGGTGCTAAAATTCCGCCTCCCCCAAATCGCGAGGAGCAGGCCATGTTCACCCCCACCCAAAACAAACTAGAACTCGATGACGCCGAAATTTTCAAGGCCGTCGGCAATGAATACCGGAGACAGGAAGATCATATCGAGCTGATCGCTTCGGAGAATTATGTCAGCCCGGCGGTGCTGCAGGCGCAGGGATCCGTACTCACCAACAAGTACGCCGAGGGCTATCCGGGAAAACGCTACTACGGCGGCTGCGAGCACGTAGACGTCGCCGAGCAGCTCGCGATCGATCGCGTGAAAGCGCTGTTCAAGGCCGACTACGCGAACGTGCAGCCGCATTCGGGAAGCCAGGCGAATCAGGCGGTCTACTTCGCGATGCTCTCTCCGGGGGACACGATCCTCGGCATGTCGCTCGCGCACGGTGGCCATTTGACTCACGGCGCCTCGGTGAACTTGAGCGGCAAGATTTTCAAGGCGGTTGCGTATGGCCTGCATCCCGAGACCGAGGAAATTGATTACGATCAAGTCGCCAAGCTCGCGCAGGAGCACAAGCCAAAAATGATCATCGCCGGCGCGTCCGCCTACGCGCTGGTGATTAACTGGAAGCGGTTCAAGGAAATCGCCGAATCGGTCAACGCGACTCTTATGGTGGACATGGCGCATTATGCGGGCTTGATCGCCGCGGGATTGTATCCTTCTCCGGTCGGCATCGCCGATTTTGTCACTTCCACTACGCATAAGACGCTGCGGGGTCCGCGCGGCGGCTTGATCCTCGCCAAAGCCGAGTACGAGAAAGCGTTGAATTCAACGATATTCCCGGGAATTCAGGGCGGGCCGCTCATGCACGTGATCGCCGCCAAGGCGGTGTCGTTCAAGGAGGCGGCGACGCGCGAGTTCCGCGACTATCAGGAGCAGGTGATCGCGAATGCACGAGTAATGGCGAAAGTTTTGCAAGAGCGCGGAGTGCGCATCGTTTCCGGACGCACCGACAGCCACTTGTTTCTCGTCGATTTGCGCGCCAAGAAAATTACCGGCAAGGATGCCGAGGCGGCGCTCGGACGCGCGCACATCACGGTCAACAAGAATGCGATTCCGAACGATCCGGAGAAGCCTTTTGTCACCAGCGGAGTCCGCATCGGCAGCCCGGCGATGACCACCCGGGGGTTCAAGGAAATCGAAGCCGAAACGCTCGCCAATCTGATCGCCAGCGTGCTCGACAATCCGCGCGACGATGCCAACCTTTCTCGCGTTGCCGGTGAAGTCAAGAAACTCTGCGACCGTTATCCGGTATACGGAAAGCAGGACTAAGTCGCTAGGACTGGGGACTAAGTGAAACATCTTGGTCGAATCGTGTTGCTCAGTCCTAAGTCCTCAGTCCTCAGTCCTGAATGAAGTGCCCTTTCTGCGGAGGCGCCGACACGCAGGTCGTTGACTCGCGCGTGTCCGAGGAAGGTGAGAGCATCCGCAGACGTCGGCGCTGTGTAAGCTGCGATAAGCGTTTCACCACTTACGAAACCGCCGAACTGCGCATGCCGCAGATCGTCAAGCAGAACGCCAACCGGGAAGAATTCGATCCCGACAAGCTGCGCACCGGCTTCGTGCGTGCGCTGCACAAGCGTCCGGTACCGACTGAGTTCGTCGATGAGGCGATCGAACGCATCACGCAAAAGCTCTTAAGTTTGGGCGAGCGCGAGATCGAGTCCCGGCGGATCGGAGAACTGGTCATGAAAGAGTTGTACAAACTCGATAAAGTGGCATACATCCGCTTTGCATCGGTCTACAAAAGCTTCGAGGACGTTGAAGATTTTCGCGATGTGATCGAGCAGGTACGGCGAAAGAAGCCGCAAAAGCGGTCCTCGTAACCGCATGTTCTCCAAGGCTGACACTCAGTACATGGCGCACGCCCTCCGTCTGGGGCGCCGTGGCCTCCTTACGGCCACGCCCAATCCGCGAGTAGGTTGCGTGCTCGTCAACAAGAACGCGATCGTCGGCGAAGGCTGGCACGAACGCGCGGGCACGCCGCACGCCGAAATCGTTGCGCTTAACGCCGCCAAGGACCAAGCGGCGGGAGCGACGGCCTATGTCACACTCGAGCCTTGCTGCCACTTTGGCCGCACGGCGCCTTGCGCCGATGCTTTGATCGCGGCGGGAATCTCGCGGGTGGTAGCGGCGATGCAGGACCCGAATCCACGCGTCGCCGGCGCCGGCTTCGAACGGCTGAAGGCAGCGCAAGTCCAAGTCGAGTCGGGGCTCTTAGAGACGCAGGCGCGCGATCTGAATATGGGATTCGTGTCTCGCATGACTCGCGGACGTCCCTGGGTGACGATGAAAATCGCTTCCAGTCTCGATGGCAAAACCGCTCTCGCGACAGGAGAAAGCCGCTGGCTGACGAGCGAAAATTCGCGCCGCGACGCTCACCGCTTTCGCGCTCGCGCGTGCGCGATCCTGACCGGCATCGGCACCGTCGTGCAGGACGATCCGGAAATGACCGTGCGCCACGTCGATTCGACGCGGCGTCCGCTTCGCGTCGTGGTTGACAGCAAGCTGCAGATTCCCAATCACTCGAAGATCCTCGCGGGCGGGGGAACGCTCGTCGCCTCGGCGCTGAATTATCCGGGGGTGATCCGGCGTTTACAGAACGCCGGCGCGCAAGTTGTGGTCATTCCGGGCGGCGCTGGAAAAGTCGATCTCAATGCGCTCATGCGTGAGCTCGGCAATCGCGAGATCAACGAAGTCCTGGTCGAGGCCGGCTCTGGCCTCAACGGGGCGCTATTACGAGCCGGGCTGGTCGACGAACTTTTGCTCTACATGTCGCCACATCTGCTCGGCGAAGCGGGACGCGGCATGTTCGATCTTTCCGACTTGCCCGACCTTGAGCGCAAGCGCGAATTCAAAATCGTGGATGTGCGCAAAGTGGGCACGGACATGAGGATCCTCGCGAGGCTCTAGACGCAGAATTCGGGATTCAGGAAAACCAAAACTCGCTAGACTGAATCCTTGATCCTGAATGTTCAAAGACCACTTCTCCGGCCATTCGCGCGAATACGCCAGGTATCGCCCTAATTATCCGAAAGACCTGTTCGAGTATCTCGCGCGGCAGGCGCCGGCGAAAGAGCTCGCGTGGGACGCCGCGACGGGAAGCGGACAGGCGGCTTTGGGTCTCGCGCAACATTTTGAAAAAGTGTTTGCAAGTGATGCGAGCGCCAAGCAGATCGAGAACGCGGAAAGACACGCGCGCATCGCCTACCGAGTCGAGCCCGCGGAAGCGACATCGCTCAAGGACAAAAGCGTGGATCTCATTACCGTCGCGCAGGCGCTGCATTGGTTCGATCTCGAGCGCTTTTACCGCGAAGCGAGGCGCGTTCTGAGAAAGCGCGGCGTTATCGCCGCATGGACTTACGGTACCTGCGCAATCGGCGAGGACATTGACAGGATCGTCGCCTGGTTCTATCACGAGGTCGTCGGCCCCTACTGGCCCGAGGAACGCCAATGGGTGGAACAGGAATATCGGACCTTGGCGTTTCCGTTCGAGCCGATCGCGCATCCGAGTTTTCACTTGCACGCCGAATGGAGCTTGGACGAATTCGTCGGCTACCTCGGAACGTGGTCGGCGACACAACGCTATGGCGACGCGGAAAAGCGCGACTACCGTCCGCTCGTCACGCCCAAGCTTGAGTGCAACTGGGGCGACGGGACGCGTAAAATTCGATGGCCTTTACACATGCTAGCGGGAAGATGTTCAGCGGAATAATCGCCGCGGTCGGCGAAGTGCGCCATGCCAGTGAATCCGGCACCGGGCTGCGAATCAGCGTTCATCCGGGGACGCTCGACATGAGCGATGTACAAAGCGGCGACAGCATCGCCGTGAATGGCGCTTGTCTGACTGTCGTCGCGCTGGCGCCGAACGTCATCACCGTGGACGTGTCGCGTGAGACTTTGAACTGCACCACCGGCTTCGGCGAAGGCGATCGCGTGAATCTGGAGAAATCGCTCAAGGTCGGAGACCGGCTCTCCGGGCATTTCGTTTTCGGTCACGTCGATGGCGTCGGCGAAGTCAGAGAGTGCGAGCCCGATGGCGACTGCGTCGTGCTGAGCATCGCCGCGCCAGATGCACTCGCAAAATATCTCACGCCTAAAGGCTCGATAGCGGTGAATGGGGTCAGCCTCACGCTCAACTCGGTCGAGAAAGGTGTGTTCTCAGTCAATCTGATTCCGCACACGCTGGCGTCGACCAATCTCAGGTTGGTGTCGCGCGGCGCGAAGCTCAACCTCGAAGCCGACATGCTCGCGCGCTACGTCGCCCGCTTTCTCTCGCCATGAGCATCAGCGCCATCCCCGAGCTCATCAAGGACTTCGCCTCGGGCAAGCTTGTTATTCTCATTGATGAGGAAGACCGCGAGAACGAAGGCGATCTTTTGCTCGCCGCCGACTTTGTTACCCACGATGCGATCAACTTCATGGCGCGCGAGGGCAGGGGATTGATTTGCCTGACGCTCACCGAAGCGCGTTGCCGGCAACTTAATCTGCCGCTGATGGTCGCGAGAAATCGCTCAGCGCTGCGGACCAATTTTACGGTTTCCATCGATGCCGCCGATGGCATTGCCACGGGGATTTCCGCGCATGACCGCGCCCGCACGATTCAGGCGGCCATGCGGGGAAACGCCGACGACATCGTGCAGCCGGGGCACATTTTTCCCCTTCAGTCACAACCCGGAGGCGTGCTGGCGCGAGCCGGCCATACCGAAGCGGGCTGCGATCTTGCCGCGCTCGCCGGTTTAAACCCCGCCGCGGTTATCTGCGAAATCCTGCAGGACAATGGCGAAGTCGCGCGTCTGCCCGAGTTGATCGCGTTTGCCAAACAACACGGTTTGAAAATTGGCGCTATCGCCGATCTGATCAGGCATCGGGCGCAGACCGAATCGCTCGTCGAGAAGGAATTGACCCGACCGATCGCGACGGCAAGAGGAGAATTGACCTTGCACGTGTATCGCGACAAGACCGCCGGCGCTACGCACCTCGCGCTGGTCAAAGGCAAGATCGATCCGGCGAAGGAAACGCTTGTGCGGGTGCACGAGCCGCTTTCGGTGATTGACCTTCTCGATGTGGCGAACCCGCGCCACTCGTGGAACTTCAACGATGCATTGAAGGTGATCTCGGAGGCTGGCGCGGGAGTAATCGTGCTGTTGCACCGAACCGAGTCGGCCACCGATCTGCTCGAACGAGCGCGGCCGAGCAAACCCAAGCCTCCCGAGAAAATAGATCTGCGCGACTACGGCATCGGGGCGCAGATTTTGAGGGATCTCGGCGTCGGCAAAATGCGGCTTCTCGCCGCGCCGAGAAAGATGCCGAGCATGGCGGGGTTTGGTTTGCAGGTGACAGGTTATCTAAGACCGGGATCAAGGATTCAAGATTAAGAGCATGGCCGACAAATCTCCTCGAATCGGAATCGTCGTTAGCCGCTTCAACAACGAAGTCACCGATGTGATGCTGCCAACATGTGTGGAGGCGCTCAAAAAGCACGGGGTCGCGGAGAAAGATATTCGCATCGTCAGCGTTCCCGGCGCGCTCGAAGCGGCATTGGTTCTCCAAAAACTCGCGCAGTCGGGAAAGTTCGATGCGCTGATCGCTCTGGGCGCGGTCATTCGCGGCGAAACATATCACTTTGAAGTCGTCGCCAATGAGTCGGCGGCTGCGCTCATGAACGTTCAGCTCGACACCGGTGTTCCCGTCGCCAACGGCATCTTGACTACCGATACCGACGAACAAGCGATAGCGCGAGCAAAGGAGAAGGCGAATGCGGTCGCTGCCATCGCGCTCGAAATGGCGCAACTATTGCGACGCCTCGATGAAGACTAGCCGGGGAAAGAGCCGCGAACTCGCACTCAAGGCGCTTTACGAATGGCAGTTAAGCGGCAATTCGATCGAAGCGATCGCGGGGCCGCTTCGCCAGCACTTTGCCGGCGCCGATGAAGGTTACTTTTTCGCTTTACTCAACGGCGCGACGGGAGAAGCGGAGGAACTGGAGCGAATGATTTCGCCGCAGCTCGATCGCGCTTTCAAGAGTTTGAGCCCCATCGAGCGAGGAATATTGCTCATCGCGGCGTATGAATTTTTGCGTCAGACCGAAGTGCCGTATCGAGTCGTGATCAACGAAGCGGTCGAGCTGGCGAAATCGTACGGGGGTACCGACGGCTACAAATACGTCAATGGCGTGCTCGACAAGCTTGCGAGTCAACTGCGGCCGGGTGAATTCGAAAGCCGGTATGACAAACGCTGAAGCGTGTCGATGGAAGTGGCAAAGCGTTCCACGGAATTTTTTCTCAGGGATTGATCGCAAGGCCCGCCCCTGTGGGTTTCAACGCTGGCAAGGATCCTTGGCCGTTGCGCGTTAATAACGATGCCGCTTACCCAGGCGCTAGAG
>JBOIGA010000080.1:0-12422 GCA_050741875.1 Burkholderiales bacterium | reverse complement strand
TCCAATACGCGAGCTCGCGCTCGAGCGTTTCCGCGGAAAACACGGAACGCTGCCAGATCGCGTAGTCTGCATATTGAATCGGCAGCTGCGGCAGAGGTGACGCGGCGGCGCTCAGACATTTTGCATTAGAGCGCGGCGATCTCGCGGCGCAGAACTGCGAGCGACCAGCCATCGGCGATGAACTGGTGAAGCGTGAGAAACAGCACGTGCTCGTCGGCGCCGAGGCGCAGTAGGCAGGCACGAAAGAGCGGGCCGGCAGCGAGGTCCATCGGCTGCACAGCCTCGACGCCAGCGAGGCGAATCGCTTCGGCTTCAGGTGCGGGAAGGCCGCTCAGGTCGTTGATCAGCAAGGTGAATCCACGATGCGGGTCGATGATTTGCATCGGCTCCCCATTCACGATGGCAAAACGCGTGCGCAGCGCTTCATGTCGTTCGAGCTCCTCGCATAAAGCCTGCTCCAGAGCGCCGGCATCGAGAGCGCCCGACAACCTGACCGCGAGCGGGACGTTATAGAACGGACTCTCAAGCCCAAGCCGGTCGAGAAACCAGAGCCTGGCTTGCGCGAAAGACAAAGGCGCAGGGCTTTGGCATAAGCGCCGCGGAATCGGGTGTTTTGATCTGTCATGCAGCAAGCGCGCGAGTCTTTCCCGCTTGTCTTGACCGAATCCGATATCGCTCATGGCTTCAGCTGCTGGCGCGCTGGATCGGCTCATCTCGGCAAAGGTGAATGCTGGTCTACCTTAACGTTTATGCACGCTGGCAAGCCTGAGGTGAGCGCACGCTCGAAGGCGGGCCTCAAGCGTTCGACGTCTTCGACATATTCGCCATAACCCCCGAGAGCGCGCGTTATCTGATCATAGCGAATGTCGCTCTGAAACATGGTTACGCGCTCCGGATAGTCCTCCCCATAGAATTTTTTTTGATTCAATGCGCCGCCATGGCCGTCATTGTTGGCGATGATGACGATGATGGGAATGTTGAGCTTGGCCGCGGTTTCCATTTCCATTGCATTCAGGCCGAAGGCCAGATCGCCGGTAATCACGACGACGCGGCGATCCGGACACGCCAGTTTGGCTCCGATGCCAAACGGAACACCAATACCCATGCAACCGTTGGCCCCCGGAGTCAAGCGCGATACGGGAAGATGGCTCGGCAGCAGTTGCTGCGCGGTCTGCATGATGACGTTGCCGTCGACCACGCAAATGGCATCGCGTGATATCGAGTCGCGAATCTCCAGGATCAGATGCTGCGGCGTCATCGGACGAATGTCACGCTGTGCGGGCGCTTTCCACCGGTCAAAGGTTTCCTCCCGCTTCGCAGCGAGCGACGCACGCCACTGCGAGACCGGCGGCTTGCCGAGCCGGTTGCCGAGCTTCGAGAGCAATTGCTGCAAGCTTTGTTTGATATCACCAACACCGCCCACCGTCGGCTTTACGTTCAAATCGATATACCGGCCGTCGATCCCGAATCGAATCAGTTTTGCGTCGCGCACGATCTCAGCTCCGTAACGGAAAGTCCAGTCGAATTTTGTGCCCAAGGCGAAAACGGCGTCCGCGCTTGAAAGTAACAGCGAGCTCGCGGCGTTAAAACACAATGGATGGTCGTCGGGCAAGAAACCCCGGCCCATAGGCGAAGTGATGAATGGCGCGTCCAGGCGAACGATCAATTGTTCAAGCTCGACGAAAGGCTGAGACCAGCGAACGCCGTCGCCGATGATGACCGCTGGACGCTCCGCGTTGGCTAATATCTCGGCGGCCTGGTCGAGCGCGCGCGGATCGATGGGTTGCGCCCGTACTTGCGGGGGCCGATCTACTTGCTCGGCAACCGCTCTTTTTTGCAGCGCTTCCTCGGCTACGTCGAGATAGACTGGACCCGGTTCGTCGCTACTCGCGACGTGAAACGCGTGGACGAGAGATGCCGGAATCTCCCCGGGGCCATCGATCAAACCGGCAAACTTTGTTATGGACCGGAAAATCGCGATGCCGTCGAACTCCTGGAATGAGCCCATCTTCCGCATGTGCAGCGGCCGCCGGCCGCCCAGGACAAGTAGCGGCCAGCCGTTATCAAAGGCGACGAGAATGCCAGTGGCAGCGTTGGTGATCGCTGGACCAGCCGACAAGATGACGGCCGCGACCAGCCGCCCACTTACATAATTCTGCGCAACGGCCATCATGGCGGCCGCTTGCTGGTGGCGTACGCCGATTACCCGCAATCCACTCTTGGCGCACTCCGCGAGCGTTTCCGCTACCGGCGTGCCCGAAACGCCATAGACGTGCGAGACCCCCAGTTCGCGCAGAGTGCGCGCGATCAGGTCGTGACCGCTCAGCGCGCCCTGCCGGTGACCAGCTTGACCTGAAGACGTCTTCAGCGCCGAAATCTTTTCAGTCATTGCGGTTAAGCAGCTTCTCGAGTTCTTCCGCCGAGTGCAGCCCTGCAAGAATTTCGGCCGCTGTCGGATCGATGGCCTTCATCGATTCGGCGATTTCCGCCGCGAGTTCGGCTACCGTCGGTTTCCGAAACACGGCGACGTTGGGCAGATCAATGCCGAAGACAGAGAAAACTCGCACCATGACTTGCGTGGCGCGCAGCGAATCGCCGCCCAAGGCGAAGAAGTTGTCATCGATTCCGAAGCTGTCGATCTGCAGAACTTCGGCGAAAATTTTTGCCACGGCATCCTCGATTTCATTTCTCGGCGCGGCTGGCGTGGGCTGTAGAAACTCACCGAGTTTGTCGGCGAGACCAATGCGTTGCAATTTACCGGTCGGGCCTTTCGGGATCGTGGGCACGATGACGACTTGACTCGGTATCTTGAAGCCGGCTAGACGCTCGAAGAGAAATTCGCGGATCGCCTGCGGTTCGATCGAATTTTTTTCTTCGAGCACGACCGCGGCGGCGATGTCTTCGCCGAGAGTCGGATGCGGCAGCGCGAACGCGACCGCCTGCGCCACCGCCGGATGTTCGAGCAAGGCTTCATCCACCTCGCGCGGAGAAATTTTTTCGCCCCCGCGATTGATGATCTCCTTGAGACGTCCGGTGAGGAACAGATAGCCGTCAGCGTCGAGATAGCCCTGATCGCCGGTCCGAAACCAGCCATCGCTAAAACTCGCTCGGTTGGCGGGCGCGTTATTTTCGTAGCCCGGCATCACGGTCGCGCCACGAATCACGACTTCGCCGCTTTCGCCTTGCTCAAGCGGCGCGCCCGCGGCGTCCATGATCGCGATTTCCGGGCCTGCCGCAACGCCGACCGAGCGCGGCTTGCGCTGCGCCGGCGGCAAAGGATTGCTCGCCATTTGGTGCGCGGCTTCGGTCATTCCGTAGGCTTCAATGACTGGCACCTTGAAAAGCGTCTCGAGTTCGGCCATAACTGGCGCCGGCAGCGCCGCGGACGATGAACGGATAAGGCGGAGACGATGATCCGCGATGACAGCGACATGTTCCTCGGTGCGCGCCAGGATCGCCTGATGCATGGTCGGCACCGCCGTATACCAGCTTGGGCGAAATTCGGCCATACACTCGAAGAATCGATGTGCGGAGAAATCGCCCGGGCAGACGACACTCGCGCCCGCCGAGAGCGACGCCAGCAGCGCGGCGACTAGCCCGTGAATATGGAACAAGGGCATGACATTAAGGCAACAGTCGTCCGGAGAAAGCCGCAGCGTGCTGCTAACATTGAACGCCGACGCGCAAAGATTTCGGTGCAGCAAAGGAACGAGCTTGGGACGCGAGGTCGTGCCTGAGGTATGCAATAGCAAAGCGATATCATCGCCTTCGGCCGGCCTTGTCGCGGCGGCTCGCCGCTTGGCGCCATGCAGCGAGAAAATTCCAGCGGCATCCTGGTTTGAAGGTGCGAGTTCTATTACGTCGATCCCGCGCGAGGTGGCGACAGCGCGTGCCGCGGAATGGCTGCCGGCCTCTACGATCAGCGCTTTGACCGCCAAATCGGAAAGGTAGAAATCGAATTCCTCAGCGCAGTAGTCAGGGTTTAACGGCGCGCAAACGGCGCCTGAGGCGACGCCGAGAAACGCCGCCGCCATTTCCGCCCCGTTCGGCAGCACGAGGGCGACGCGATCGCCGCGGCCAAGACCAGACTCCCTCAAAGCCGTCTGCAAACCGGCAACATGAGCAGCCAGCCCCCGGTAGCTCAATCCCGCCCTTCCGGGTGCGCTGAGCGCGATCTTGTCGGGAAATTTCGTCGAGACGCTACTAAGCAACTCTGGCAGCGTCAACGCCCACGCAGAATCAGAGATGCTGTTCAGATTCTTCCCCCTTCGCTTGTCGACAGCGTTAACCTTCCTGAAACGCCTGCTCCACTTCGGCTTCCCTCCCCCGGCGATCCAGGGCGGCGCTCTCCCTATTATGATGCCGGATTTAAAAGGATCGGGCTTTTCCCCTAATACCAGATTTATGGCTAAGCGTCCGCCTTGACGCTGCAACCAAGCCGACCATAAGGTTTTGCCAGCCGGGGTAAATCGCAATAAGCTTCAGCGCCCTGCCCCAAATTGAAATCAGCGGGCCAACCCCCATGTCCAAACTATCATGACTGATAAAAACGTCAAACATTCGCGGCTTCTCATCCTCGGTTCGGGCCCGGCCGGCTACACTGCGGCGGTCTATGCCGCGCGCGCTAATTTAAGTCCGGTCCTCATCACCGGCATCGCGCCTGGCGGGCAATTGATGACGACAACCGATGTCGACAACTGGCCCGCTGATGCCATGGGCGTCCAAGGGCCGGAATTAATGGAACGCTTTAAGTCTCACGCTGAGCGTTTTGAAACACAAGTTATCTTCGACCACATTCATACTGCAACCTTGGGCGAGAAACCGTTTGCGCTCATCGGCGATTCGGCAACCTATACATGCGATGCATTGATAATCGCCAGCGGCGCGTCAGCGATGTATCTGGGGTTGCCGTCTGAGCAAGCTTTTCTCGGCAAAGGCGTTTCCGGCTGCGCCACTTGCGACGGATTCTTCTACAAAGGCGAGAAGACTGCGGTGATCGGCGGGGGGAACACAGCGGTCGAAGAGACGCTTTATCTTTCGAACATCGCGCAGCACGTCACGCTTGTCCACCGCCGCGATCAGTTTCGGGCCGAGAAGATTCTCGTCGGCAAGCTCATGGAAAAGGTCAAGGCCGGCAAGGTTTCGCTTGAGCTCAATCATGTTCTGGATGAGGTACTCGGCGATGACTCGGGAGTGACCGGAATCCGAATCAAGCACAGTCAAAACGGCGAGCGCAAAAAACTTGACCTCAAGGGACTTTTCATCGCGATCGGTCACAAGCCCAATACCGATCTTTTCACCGGCCAGCTCGATATGGTGAATGGCTACATCGTGACCAGAGGCGGGCGCAAAGGAATGGTCACGGCGACAAGCGTTCCCGGCGTGTTTGCCGCCGGAGACGTACAAGACCACGTCTACCGGCAGGCGGTCACGAGTGCGGGAACCGGATGCATGGCAGCGCTCGATGCCGAGGAATATCTCGACAACCTGCATCGCCTTGGATAAGCACGATGACCAAGAACAAAGAGGATTTGCAGCTTTTTCGCGAAGCTGTGGCCGGCGCCGTTCCGCTACCCGAGAGCGGTAAGCATCTTCCGAAAAGAACGCGCAAGCGGCCATTGGCTTATCAACGCCTCGCCGACGAGCGCGAAGCGTTGAGTGAAAGCCTCGATGACAGCACGCCTTGGGAAAGCGGGGATGTCCTCAGTTTTCTGAAGCCGGGCGTTTCGAATCAGGTTTTGCGAAGACTTCGCCGGGGCTATTGGGTCGTGCAGGACCAACTCGATCTGCACGGACTCAATCGAGAAGAAGCAAGAGAGCTGTTGGCGGATTTTTTGGCGCGCTGCGCGCGAGTCGGATTGCGTTGTGTTCGCGTCATCCACGGCAAGGGCCTCGGATCGAAAAACCGCGAGCCGGTGTTGAAACAAAAAGTAGCGGGCTGGCTATCGCAGCGCGGCGACGTGATGGCTTTTTGTCAGGCGCGCGCGACTGAAGGGGGCGCGGGAGCGGTGGTGGTGTTGCTCAAGAACAAGGGCCGAGGACTTAGGACTGAGGACTAACCGAAAGAACTTGTCTTTACTCAGCCCTTAGTCCTCGGCCCTCAGTCCTGCTTTATATAGCCGCTTCGTCGATCTCGCCAGTGCGGATGCGCAGCACGCGGTCGACGCCGGTCACAAAAATTTTGCCATCGCCGATCTTGCCGGTACGCGCGGCTTTGACGATCGCATCCATCGCCGAATCGAGTAGTTTTTCGGGAACGACCACCTCGATCTTCACTTTCGGCAGAAAGTCCACCACGTATTCGGCGCCGCGATAAAGCTCGGTATGGCCTTTTTGGCGGCCGAAGCCTTTGACTTCGGTGACGGTCAAACCGCTGACGCCGATTTCCGAAAGCGATTCGCGCACTTCGTCGAGCTTGAAAGGTTTGATAATCGCTTCGATTTTTTTCATCGCTTGTCCCCCGCGTGAGTTGGGGGAAAGAGTATACCTGTTGCGCTCTTTAGGCCAGACTCAGAATTCGGGCGAGGAACGATACGTGATCGGATAACGCCAATCCTTGCCGAATCCCCGCGGGGTGACGCGAATGCCCACCGGCGCCTGTCTGCGCTTGTATTCCGAAATCCGGATGAGTTTCGCAACCTGGTGCACATCGCTGCGCGGATAGCCCAGAGCGATGATGTCGGCGATGCTCATGTCGCGCTCGACGTACGCTTCCATGATGGCGTCCAGCACGTCGTAAGGGGGAAGCGAATCCTGATCGGTCTGGTGAGGCTTCAATTCCGCGCTCGGCGCGCGCGTGATGACGCGCTCGGGGATGACTTTGGAGATGCCGTTGCGATACGCGACAAGGCGATAGACCAAGGTTTTGCTGATGTCCTTTAACACTGCGAAGCCTCCCGCCATGTCGCCGTACAATGTCGCATAGCCGACGCTCATTTCGCTTTTGTTGCCGGTGGTCAAAACGATCGAGCCGTGCTTGTTCGACAGCGCCATCAACAATGTTCCGCGGATTCTCGATTGCAAATTCTCCTCGGTCGTGTCGGGCGCGAGCGCTCTGAACTCGTCTTTGAGCGCGGCGAGATACGACTCGAATATCGGTCCGATCGGAAATTCGCTGTAGCGGACGCCCAGGTTTTTTGCGAGTACTCTGGCATCCTCCAGGCTCATCGCCGCGGTGTATGGCGAAGGCAGCATCACCGCGCGCACGCGCGAAGGTCCCAGCGCGTCAACGGCGATCGCGAGCGTCAACGCCGAGTCCACGCCACCTGACAAACCCAGCAGCACACCGGGGAAATGGTTTTTCTCAACGTAATCTTTTACGCCAAGACAGAGCGCCCGATACGCGGCAGCTTCGAGCGGTAGAGCTTCGGCGATTTCGCCAGCAAGAAGTTTCGTTCCCTGCAGATCAATTACGGCGAGCGCTTCCTCGAAAGCTTGCGCTTGCCGCACAAGCTGCCCGGCGGAATCAACAGCGAAAGACGCACCGTCGAAAACCAGCTCGTCCTGCCCGCCGACGAGATTGGCGTAAACGATCGGCATTCCGGTTTCAGCGATGCGATCGCGAACGGCGTCAATGCGAGTCGGCTGCTTGTCCATGTGGTAAGGCGACGCGTTCAACACGAGCAGAACCTGCGCTCCGGCTTGCATCGCGCGCTCCGCCGCCGTTTGCCCCCAGATATCAGCGCAGATGTTGATTCCAAACCGCACGCCTCCGCACTCGAACACGCACGGTTCGCTGCCGCGCGCGAAATAGCGCTCTTCATCGAACACTGTGTAATTCGGCAGATGGTGTTTGCGATAAACGGCGATGATTTCGCCGTCGCGGATGACGGAAGCCGAATTGAAGCGCTCGTCACCTGATTGCGCGGGATGTCCAACGACGAGCGTCACGCCGTGAACTTTGCTTGCGAGCTCGTCGAGCGCATGGTCGCACGCCGCGAGAAACCCGGGACGCAGCAGCAGGTCCTCGGGCGGATAGCCCGAAAGCGCGAGCTCAGGTGTGAGAACGAGCCCGGCGCCTTTTGCCTTTGCCTGCTCAACGCAGTCGAGGAACTTCGCGGCGTTACCGGCAAAATCACCGACGATGCAATTGATTTGTGCGATCGCTAACTTCACACCTCACTCCTTGGGTCCTTCGACCCTTCGACTTCGCTCGGGACGTGCTTCGCTCAGGACAGGCCTCACCCTCAAGAGAATTTTACCGCCTTGCATGCACCTGTTCGAGCCGCCACAATACTTCGCATGCGTTCATACGAGCATTGGTTCTACTATTATCGCGGCTCTTTCTTCAAAGCCATCAGGAAGCCGCACGATGCAGCTCGCGATTTTCGTCTCGCCTTGAAAACAAAGCCCGACTTCATTCGGGCGCTGACGGAGCTCGGAATTTTGTACGCTTCGATCCAGCAGTACGGACCCGCGGCCGAATGTTTCCATAAGATGCTGACGCTCCAACCCAACAACGCCGACTGGCTTTTCAACCTTGGTTTCATCTACGAGAAGCAAAGACGCTGCGATGACGCGATCGCGACCTTTGAGCAAGCCGTCAAAATCAATCCGAAAATCGATCGCGCCTGGTACGGAATGGGATTGTGCTACGCCGCGCAGGGGAAACATGTTCAGGCGGCCCGCTCATTCGAGAAAGCGACCGAGCTTCAACCCTGGGCGCCTTATCCGTGGTATCAGCTTGCGATGGCGCACTTCGCCATGGACAACGTGGGCAAAGTCAAGGAAATCATCCGCCACGTTTCGACATTCGATCCCAAGATCACGGCGCAGCTGGAAAGGGAAACGGGTTTGAAGCTGCCCGAGCGACGTTGATGGCTCAAGCCGCGCGCGCGCTCTCATCGCGAATTGATCTTATCACCCCGTCTTCGGACGTAGCACCGCAAGTTTGGAATGATCTCGCGGGAAATCACCTTTTCCTGCGTTACGAATTCCTGAATGCTTTGCAGGAAACGCGCTGCGTGGAAGATTCGAGCGGATGGCGATCGCAATTCCTCGCACTACGCGAAAACGAATCGGTCGTGGGAGCGATGCCGCTTTACCGCAAAACTAATTCGTATGGTGAATACGTTTTCGACTGGGCCTGGGCCGACGCTTATCACCACCATGGATTGCGCTATTACCCCAAGCTCGTCTCGGCGATTCCTTTTACTCCCGCGACAGGGCCACGCCTGCTCGCCGCGACGCCGCGGCGGCGGCAACAACTCCTCCGCGCGGCTATCGATCTTGTTGCCGAACAAAATGTTTCTTCGCTACACGTCCTGTTTCCGAACGAGGATCAGGCGCGCGAACTCGAAACGGAAGGATTCATGTTGAGGCGCGGAATCCAGTTTCATTGGCGGAATGAAAATTACGAAAGCTTTGACCACTTCTTATCTTTGTTGAACCGCGACAAGCGCAAGAAAATTCGTCAGGAGCGGCGCCGCGCCAAGGACGCGGGAATTGCCTTTCGCCGCTTGAGCGGTCGCGAAGCCAGACGGGAAGACTGGACGTTTTTCAACCGCTGTTACCGCAACACTTACCGGGAACATGCCTCAACGCCGTATCTCAATTTTGAATTCTTCACGCGGCTTGGTCAGGGCCTTACGGACAACATCTTGTTGGTCATGGCGGAAAAGGATCGCCAGCCCATCGCCGCAGCGCTCAACCTGCACGATGACACGACGCTCTACGGCCGCTATTGGGGCGCGCTTCAACACCTTCCCGCACTGCATTTCGAAACGTGTTATTACCAGGCGATCGAATTTTGCATCGAGCGCGGGATCAAGAGTTTCGAAGGCGGCGCGCAAGGCGAGCACAAGCTGGCGCGAGGGTTTCTTCCGGTCAGGACCTGGTCGGCGCACTGGATTGCCGACCGGCATTTCGCCGCAGCGATCGGCGAGTTTCTCGACGAAGAAGCCCGGTTTATCGAGCACAGACTCGAAGAGTTGGCTTGTCACTCGCCATTCAAGTCAGAGCAGGCGGAGTCATGAAATTCTGCAGCAATTGTGGGGCCGAGGTGACCTACGAGATCCCTTCCGGGGATTCGCTGCCGCGCCACGTGTGCAGCGCGTGCGGCCGAATCCATTACCAGAATCCGCGCATCGTCGTCGGCGCGATTCCCGAGTGGAACGGCAAGATTCTTTTATGCCGCCGCGCAATCGAGCCGCGATACGGCCTGTGGACCCTTCCTGCCGGGTTCCTCGAAAATGGCGAGACGATCGAACAAGGCGCCGCACGCGAGACGCTCGAAGAAGCGCGCGCGGAAGTTGAAATAGGCGATCTCTATACGCTTTACAATCTTCCACACGTCAATCAGGTCTACATTATCTTTCGCGCGTGCTTACTCCGGCCGGAGTTCGCGCCAGGAGCGGAAACACTCGAAGCGCGTCTCTTTTCGGAAGTTGACATGCCGTGGAGCGAACTCGCTTTCGCGACGATTCGTGCAACGCTGACGCATTACTACGAAGATCGACGAGCCGGCGCTTTTCGTTTTCACCTCGGGACGATCACTTCGCCGCCGCGTGAAACTCCGACGGCCGCGTGAAGCAGCGGCCAGGGAGAGGACGTTCGCAGACCGCAGAAGGCGCTGCAAGCAGCGCCGTTGTCTCAAAGGCACTGACGGCTATTAGTCGTTGTTCTTACCAACCCGCCTCTTTCTCCGGCGTCGCGCTAATCCGGTGTAACGACAAGTCGCTGCCGTTGAATTCTTCCTCCTGCGACAAGCGAATTCCCATGGTCGCCTTTAGCGCGCCATAAACGATGAAGCCGCCCGCGAGCGCGACCAGGATACCGAGCAGCGTCCCAAGCAGTTGCGACATGAAGGCAACACCTCCAAGGCCGCCCAAAGTCTGCAAACCGAAGATTCCCGCGGCGATTCCTCCCCACGCTCCGCAAAGTCCGTGCAAAGGCCAAACGCCGAGCACGTCGTCAATCTTCCACCGGTTTTGCGTGATGGTGAACAACACGACGAACAAAGCACCCGCGATGGCGCCGGTCACGAGCGCGCCGATGGGATGCATGATGTCCGAGCCCGCGCAAATCGCAACCAAGCCGGCAAGAGGACCATTGTGGACAAAGCCCGGGTCGTTACGCCCAAGCGCGAGTGCCGCGATCGTTCCTCCGGCCATCGCCATCAGAGAATTCGCCGCGACGAGTCCGCTGATCTTGTCTATCGTCTGCGCCGACATGACATTGAATCCGAACCATCCGACCGAAAGCATCCACGCGCCTAGCGCGAGAAACGGAATGCTCGACGGGGGATGGGCCGCGATCGTGCCTTCTTTCGTGTAGCGGCCCCTTCGCGCGCCGAGCAAGAATACTGCCGCGAAAGCAATCCAGCCGCCGACCGCGTGCACGACGACCGAACCGGCGAAGTCGTGGAAAGTCGCGCCAAATTGCGCTTCGAACCACGGTTGGATTCCGTATGCGCCGTTCCACGCGATGCTTTCAAAAAACGGGTAGACAAAACCGACGAGAAAAAAACTCGCCGCGAGCTGCGAATTGAATTTTGCGCGCTCGGCGATCCCCCCCGAAATGATCGCGGGGACCGCGGCGGCAAAAGTCAAAAGAAAGAAAAACTTGACCAAGTCGTAGCCGCTTTTTTCAACGAGCGCCTCCGCGCCGGAGAAAAAATTGACTCCATACGCGACGCTGTAGCCGATAAAAAAATAGGCCACCGTTGACATCGAAAAATCGCACAGGATTTTGACCAGCGCATTGACCTGGTTTTTCTTGCGCACTGTCCCGACTTCGAGAAAAGCGAACCCCGCGTGCATCGCCAACACCATGATCGCGCCGAGCAGAATGAACAGCACGTCACTACTGATTTTCAAAGCTTCCATATTGTCTCCTCCCTGATAAACGACTAAGAGCTCTGCCCGAGTTTCGCGGCGCCACCTGCACCCCTTTGGCAGTTTGCGAATGTTATCGCTTTGCCCTCGCACTTCGTACTAGATTTTGCGTTGGTGATACTGTTGTGCAAAGATGTCAGCGGCTTATAATCGCTTTTTCACGTCTTTCATCAAATGGACCGCCTTGCTGCCGATCTTGGCCGCGCCGCGATTCTCGGCTCGGTGTACTACCTTGCCGGCCGGTTTGGTTGGAGTGTCGCAGACAGCGGGGTGGCCTTCGCGCCGGCGTGCGGCATCGCAGTCGCAGCCTTGCTGCTTTTTGGCTATCGGCTTTTTCCGGCCGTCGCGGCAGGCGCGTTTTTCTTGAGCTTAAGCGCCGAGATTGCGGAGATCGCGGCGCTTGGAATCGCTCTCGGCGCTTCCCTGCAAGCCGTGGCCGGCGCATACATCCTGAAGCGCGTCGATTTCGATGTCGAGTTCAAGCGCGGTAAAGACATCTTCAATTTCTTTGCCTTTGGCGCGGCCGCGAGCGCCGTCTTTTCTGCCGGGATCGGCGTTTTGTTCCTCGCATTTACCGGCGCGCTGGCA
>JBOIGA010000079.1:0-12443 GCA_050741875.1 Burkholderiales bacterium | reverse complement strand
CGCTCTGCGCCGCTCAACACCAATTCGTTCTTCGGTCGTCCGGTTCTCATTCGGGATTCCTCCATTGGAGAATACCCCGAACGACATGCAAGAATTATGCTAGTTATTTTTGACACACGACACTAGCTCTTCGGCGGTACGTATCCCGAAGCGACGTCGGCGCCTTCTCCGAAGAAATGCCGTTCCATTTGCTGCGCCAAGTATTGCCGCGACTTGGAATCGGCGAGATTCAGGCGGTTTTCGTTGATCAGCATTTTTTGCCGTTCGAGCCACTCGCCCCACGCCGCTTTCGACACATTTTCGAAGATGCGTTTTCCCAGCTCGCCGGGGTAAGGCGGAAAATCGAGTCCTTCGGCGCCAGGGCCGAGTTTGACGCAATTGACGGTCCTTGGCATAGATTTGTGACGGTTAGTTTGCAATGCTCACGTCCACCTCGGCCACTGCGGGAGATCTTCTAGAAAGGGAGACGCTGCGATGGGTGATGACCCATTATCCGCCAATCGGCGAGTGCCGATCAACCGTGCATGAGGGGTTTGCCGACGATGCTGGGGTGATCTTCGCGCGGACGCTCGAGATAGTAACCTTGCGCTTGCTCGACGCCAAAGGCCTTCAATGTCTTGAGGGTCTGTTCGTCTTCGACGCATTCGGCAATCGTGGACTTGTTGAGGGCGCGAGCGACGTCCACCATGGACTTAATGAACACTGTGTTCTCGCGCTCGCGACTCAGGTTGCGCACGAATTCGCCGTCAATCTTCAAGGCGTCCACGTTCAGATGTTTCAGGTAGGTGAACGACGAGAAACCGGCGCCGAAATCGTCGAGACAGACTTTGCATCCGGTCTTCTTGAGCGAGGCTATGAAGCGTTGCGCATCGGTCAAGTCCGAGACCGCCGAAGTTTCAGTCAGCTCAACGTATAGCCGGTGCGCCGCGACTTCGCGTCTGGCCAACTCGGACGCGATAAATTGAGGGAGCGAAGGATCGTTGAACGATCGTCCCGAAATATTGATCGCGATCGGCGGTATTGTTGAAGCCGAAGCCAGCACGTCAACACTTTTCCTAATGACCCAGCGATCGAGATCCAGAACCTTTCCGGTTTTTTCCGCGATCGGAATGAACTGTCCGGGCAAAATGACTTTGCCGTCGGCATCCACCATTCGGATGAGCGCCTCGACGTGCGTGAGCTTCCTCGAAGCCGTCGAAAACACGCCTTGGAAATGCAGTCGGAGAAGATTGTTTTCGAGTGCGTGATGAATCCGGTCGTTCCAATTGAAAGCGGCGACGCGGCGGTCTTGCGCGCCGGGAGTGTCGCGGTAAATCCGCCAAGTGTTCTTGCCGACGTCTTTCGCCTGGTACATCGCTGAATCGGCGAACGCGACGAGGTCGGCGCTGTTGGCGGCGTGGTCGGGAAAAACCGCGACTCCCAGACTAGTGGTCAGCCGCAAGTTTTGGTCGCCGACCCTGAAAGGGGTGCGCGCAATCGCCGCCAGAATGCGCTCGCACATCGCGTTGAGTTCATCGTCGGAAGTGGCGGGGGCGACGATGGCGAATTCGTCTCCTCCCAACCGGGCAAAAATCTCGTTCTTGCGCACCTGGGTGTTTACTTCCCCGGCGATCCGCACGAGCAACGCATCACCGGCGTGGTGACCGAAGTAGTCGTTGACGTACTTGAACTCGTCGAGGTCGAAGAACAGAAGCGCTACGCGAGTTCCATCGCGCTTGGCCTGGGCGAGCTGGCGGTCCAACTCCTGCTGAAAACGATGGCGATTGAACAAGCCGGTGAGCGCGTCGCGCTCGGCGAGAAACACCAGTTGTTTGGCGGTTTCACGATCGCGCGTGACGTCCTCGTAGACCCAGATGTAGCCGGTCAATTGCGAATCCTCGGAGGTGACGGGGTGGCGGACTTGCGTGACCACCCGCCCGTCGCGCGTTTCGATCTCGCGGAGCTCTTCGGCGACGTGATCGTTCAGAAACTGCGTGGTCGTCGCGCACGGGCTTTTCACTTCGTTCATCTTCATGCCCACGAGGCGAGTATCGCCGGGAATTTTCCAGATCTGGCTGAAAGCCGGGTTGCTGTAGACGACTTTTTCGTCAGTGCCGACGAAAAGAATTCCGCGGTCCAGCGCCGACAAGAGCGCCGACAGCCGGGCGTGCTCCGTGGCTTTTGCCTGCTCGGAGTGCTTGAGATCTTCGACTCGGTCGCGCAGGGTGTGGGCCATCACATTGAAGGTCTCGGTCAGCTCGCCGATTTCGTCGCGGCTCGTGACCGCCAGTGATTCGTCGAAACGCCCTTCGGTCAGCGCTTTTGATGCCCGGTTGAGCTCCGCCAGATGCCGAGTGAGCCAGTAGGCCGAAGCAAACAGAAGAACCATGGAGAACAAGACTGCGGCGCCGGCAAATCCGCCGCTGTCGAGCAGAAGCTTGCTGCGTGCCTCACCGAGAAAGGCCATCGAGACACCGAGCCTCAAAGTGCCGAGGGTAACGCCGTTTCGGCTGATCGGAACGACCGTATCGAAGCGCGACTCCCCCGACTTCGCGCTGCTTGCGAGATCTTTGGAGAGGGTCGGCAAGAGTTTCGCCTTGTTCCAGCCAGCATCCGCGACGATTTTGCCGTCATTATCGCGAACGACCAGATATTCGAGTTCCTGTTCGCTGCGCACCGCATCGAGCAGTTCCTTGAGCTGTTTTCGGTCGTTTCGCTCGAGCGGTCTGGCGAGGGAAGCGTTGAGCAGCGAAGTCAGATGCTGAAGATCGCGCCGTTTCAAATCGAGTAACTGCGATTCCGCGAGATAGACGCTGTTGGCGACCAGGAGGGCCAACATCGCGACCTGAACGACGAGGCTCGCCGTCACCAGCTTCAGGCGTAACGATGACGACGGTATCATCCGGTCAAAAATGGCTGAGATGCTCAACCTTACCTCCCTGCCGCGAACCTTAAGGCGCTTATTTCAGGATTTGGCGAGCAAGGCCTGTACCAGAGGAAGGAATTGAGAATCGAGGATTGAGGATCGAGCGAGACAGGGGGAGACGAAGGATTAAGAAGGGCTTCAGCCATCTGTCTTCTGACACGGGCGGCGACAATTCGCCAGGTGCCCGCGCGGAGGCACAATCTTCGATAGAGGCCTTAAGTCCCTCGATCCTCAATCCTAGAGGTTTTTCACCAACACTTTCGAGCGGCGCTCGTGGTTATAAAGTGCCCTTTTTTGTTCCGGAAGCGCTTCCACCCGCGTTTCAATGAATCCGCGTTCGAGAAACCAATGCGCGGTGCGGGTGGTGAGGACGAAAAGCCTCTTCATCTTGAGCGACCGCGCCTCGTTTTCCACGTGGTTGAGCAGCCTTTCACCACAGCGCTGTCTGCGATAGTCCTCGTGCACCGCCAGGCACGCAAGTTCGGCGTCGCCGTCTTCGAAGAAGGGATGAAACGCGACACAGCCGATGATTGTTCCGTCGTGTTCGAGCACGCTGAAGCGCTCCAGGTCGCTTTCGAGAAGCTCGCGAGTGCGCTGCACGAGCGCGCCTTCCACCTCCAAGGGCTTGAGCAGCCGCAGAATGCTGTTGACATCTTCGATCGCCGCCTGACGAAGCTTCTCGATCGGGTCGCGTGTCGCCATGCTGCCGATTCCGCCGTGGGTGAAAAGCTCAAGCAGAAGCGCGCCGTCAACTCGGCGATTCAAAACGTGCACCCGCTCCACGCCCGACTCAGCCGCACGCAGCGCGCAAGCTAGATAAGGCGACGCGACCGGCGCCGATTCGATCAGCGCTTCGAGATCGGATGCGCGCAGTTCGCGCAGCAGCTTTCCTTGACTGTCGCGGATGCCGTCGTCCTCGGCGAGAAAAATAAGCTTGTCGGCGTTGAGGGCGATCGCGGTTTCGGTCGCGACGTTCTCAAGGGTCAGATTGAACACTTCGCCGCTGGGAGAAAAGCCGAGCGGCGAAATGACCACGATTTCGCCGAGATCGAGATGATCACCGATCGCGCGCGCGGCGATTCTTCTCACCTCGCCGGAATACTTGAGATCGACGCCGTCAATGACGCCGAGCGGCCGCGCAATGACGAAATTGCCTCCCGCGATCCGCTTGGAAAACGCCGCCGACGAGAGCGCCGCCTCGATCTCGAGGCGGAGCTTGCCGGTTTCCTGTTTGACGATGCCGAGCGCCGCTTCGTCGCTCACCCGAATGCCTCGCACATATCGCGAGGCGACGTTGTGCGCGGCAAGAGCGCCTTCAATTTGCGGACGCGCCCCGTGGGCGAAGACCAGACGCACCCCCAGGCTCGCGAGCAGATTGAGGTCTTGCGCGAGCCCGGCGAAGGCGTGCTCGACAAAAGCTTCGCCCCCCGCCGCGACGACGAAGGTCTTGCCGCGAAAGGCGTGAATGTACGGCGCAGCTTCGCGCATCCAGGCGACAAGGCCGGCTGCGGACTTGATGGGCGGCAATTGCAGGGACGACATGGGTGCGCATCTTATTCAATTACCGCACTAAACAAAAGCCGAGACATAAGCTTGAGATTTTTGCGACGAACACGTGATGCGCTTCGCCGAAACTCGTTTCAAATTTGAGGAGATGGGAAAAAGTCAAAAAAGCGCGAGCGGAGACGGAACTTGCGCAGCCGCAAGGCGCCAAAGAACGGCAAGGTGAGAACTCAGCCTCACCCCGGTCGCTTTTATTGGAATTATCGTTGTTAGGATGTGACCAGCGAAGTAGACTGCAGACATGATCGTGTCGCGATTGCTTTTGTTTTTGCTTCTGTTCGTGCAAACAGCGTTTGCCGCGCAGGCGTGCGAAGTGCCATCGAGTTCGCCAAGCGCCGCATTTGCGAACGACGAAACCTGCCACGATCCCGATCTTAGTAATGCGAATGTTTGTCTCGCTCATTGTCTGCAATCTAGCCAGACGCTTGATACGCACCACCCGGTTTTCGCCGCAGCGCCGACGAACTTCATCGTCATCGCGACTGATTTCTTTGAACGCCCCTGTATTGCGCCTCGCGTGCCGGTTCGAACGAGCGATCCCCCCGCTTCAATCCGGTTCTGTAGTTTCCAAACCTAGCCCTTCATAATTTCGATTGGTCCGCGCGCCGCGCGGCATTCGTGTTCGCCAATCTGGCGTTATGGAGGCACCATGCGATTCCGCTACTCGCTTTTGTTCTATCTCACGTCCTTTACTACTTCGGCGCTGGCAGCGCCGCTTGGAATCAACGACGCACGCGAGCTTGCGCTCAAAGAGCAACCGCTGCTCCAAAGCCAGCAGGCGGAAATTACCATGGCGCAAGAAGCTGCAGTCGCTGCCGCTCAATTGCCTGACCCCAAGCTCATGGCAGGGCTCAAGGATTATCCGGTGACCGGCTCGGACGCGCTTTCGATCAGGCGCGATAACTTCACGATGCTCATGGTCGGGGTCATGCAGGAATTTCCACGCGAGGAAAAGCGAAAACTGCGAAGCAATCGCGAGATGCTCGCGGCGGGGAAAGCGACTCAGGAGCTCGACCTCACTCGCCGGACAATTTCTCGCGATGCCGCGCTTGCCTGGCTCGACGTGTACTACCCGGAACAGGCGAAAGCGCTGATCCGCGAACTCGAGCGCGAAGCCGAAGTGCAGATCGAATCCGCTGAAATCGCGTACCGCGCGGGTCGCAAGACGCAAGCCGATGTGCTGGCGGAACAGGTGACCCTCGCTCTGCTCAAGGACAGGGAAGCGGATTTCTCTAAACAGTCGGCTCAAGCCCGCGCGGGTCTCTCGCGTTGGATAGGATCGGCGGCATCGCGCGAAATCGAGGAAAAACTTCCCGCTCAAACTCTGCCGGCTCTGGAGGCGCTGCTCGCGGTCGTCGAGTCCCATCCCCATTTGAACACGCTGGACAAGCAGACCGACATTGCGCGAAACGAAGTCGCCCTCGCGCGGCAAGCTTACAAGCCGGACTGGAACCTTGAAGTCTATTACGCGTCCCGGCCCGAGTTTTCCAATTTTGTCGGAGTACAGGTGGGCATCGATCTGCCGGTATTTACCAAGAACCGGCAGGATCGGACACTCGCATCCAGGCTCGCTCAACTCGACAAAACGCGCTCGCTCAAAGAGGACGCCCTGCGCAGCATCAAAGCTGACGCCACGCGTTATTACGCGGAATGGCAATCAGCCTCGGATCGTCTTTCAGTTTTCTTTGATCAGGACATCCTTCCCACGGCAAGAGCGCGCATTGAGGCGGCGCTCGCCGCTTATCAGTCTGGGAAAGCAGACCTTGCCTCCGTTCTGGAGGCGCGGCGGGCCGAGCTCGATTTGCGGTTACAGCAACTCGCGCTCATGGTGGACAGGGCGCGCGCCTTGACGCAATTGCAATACTTCTACGAATAGGAGAGCGCTGTGTCGAAAACGAAGGTCATCGCGGCGGTTTTCCTGTTTGCATCGATTCTCGTTCTTACCGCATGGTTGGCCTACGTCGCCGGAGTCCGCGGAAAGGATTCCATCGCGCCGAATGAAAACGCCGCGCCGGTTGCAGACTCAACTTCTTCCGCGCAGAACGAAGAGCGCAAACCGCTCTACTGGCACGACCCGATGTATCCGCAGCAAAAATTCGATAAACCGGGCAAGTCGCCGTTCATGGACATGCAGCTCGTTCCGGTCTACGAGGAGGGAGCGGACGAAGAGGGCACGGTCAGCATCGATCCACGCATCGTGCAGAATTTGGGCGTACGAACCGCACCCGCCGAAGTCGGCGCCTTCTCGCAACGCGTCGACGCAGTGGGCAGCGTCCAGGCCAACGAGCGCGAAATCCAGGTCGTCCAAAGCCGCGCGTCGGGATGGGTCGAACGCCTGCACGTGAGAGCGGTGAGCGACCCGGTTAAGCGCGGTCAACTCCTGGCCGAAGTGTATGCGCCGGATCTCCTCGCCGCGCAAGAGGAGTTTCTGCTGGCGCTGAATATGGGCAACGATCGTTTGACGGCAGCTTCACGCGCGAGGCTCTCATTGCTGGGCTTGAACAATGCACAAATCTCCCGTCTTGAAAAAACGCGCGAACCACAACGCCGTGTGGCGTTTTACTCGCCATTGAACGGCATCGTCGCCGAGCTCGGAGTGCGCGAGGGAATGGAGGTCGCAATGGGAACGGCGATGTTCAATCTCGTGGATTTGTCCACAGTGTGGGTCGTCGCTGAAATCCCCGAAACGCAAGCCGCGTGGATCAACGAGGGGAGCAGCGCGGAAATCAGAATACCCACGTTTCCGGGCAAGGTGTTCAAAGGCCGCGTGGATTACATCTATCCCCGGCTCGACAAGACGACCCGCACACTGGAAGCGCGCGTCGTGCTGAAAAATCCAGACCTTAAATTGAAGCCCGGCATGTACGTGGATGTTGGCCTCGAAGGGGAGAAAATCGAGGGCGCTTTGACAGTGCCGACCGAAGCGGTGATTAGAACCGGAAGGCGCACGGTCGTGATCCTCGCGCTCGGCGAAGGCAAGTTCAAGCCGGTGGAAGTGACGACGGGATTCGAAGCGGAAGGCAAAACACAGATTCTAGACGGGCTCGAAAAAGGCCAGAGCATCGTTGCTTCAGGGCAATTCCTGATTGATTCCACGAGCAGCTTGCGCACCGCCCTCGATCGTTTGACCACGCCGGAATCCACGACAAGCGAGGCGGCGTCGCCTACGGCTCAACCTCAAGCCGGCGCCGACTCGATGAAAGGAATGAT
Organism: Burkholderiales bacterium; assembly: GCA_050741875.1. Lineage (GTDB taxonomy): Bacteria > Pseudomonadota > Gammaproteobacteria > Burkholderiales > JBOIGA01 > JBOIGA01. The sequence continues at coordinate 4,765 of JBOIGA010000079.1, read as the reverse complement.
GGAACGAAATTCCATGGAAGATATGACGGGCAGCGATTCCATGAAAGGAGCGGGCAATCCCAGGAGGGAAATGACGGGTCCGATGAAAGAGATGGATTCGATGAAAGAGACGAAGCCATGATCGCCCGGCTGATCGGCTGGTCTGTACACAACCGTTTCCTCGTGTTGATGGCAACGCTGTTCCTGACTGCGTGGGGTATCTGGGCCGTGTCGCAAACCCCGCTCGATGCGATCCCAGATCTCTCCGACGTACAGGTCATTATCAAGACCACTTATCCCGGGCAGGCGCCCCGAGTCGTCGAAGATCAGGTCACTTATCCGTTGACCACGACGATGATGTCGGTGCCCGGAGCGAAAGCCGTTCGGGGCTATTCGTTTTTCGGCGACTCCTACGTGTACATCGTCTTTGAGGACGGCACCGATCTCTACTGGGCGCGCTCGCGAGTGCTCGAGTACCTCAATCAAGTATCGGGAAGATTGCCGTCGAACGTGAACCCGGCGATTGGCCCTGACGCCACCGGAGTCGGCTGGATTTACCAGTACGCGCTTGTGGACAAAAGCGGTAAGTACGACATCTCACAGTTGCGCGCGCTGCAGGACTGGTTTCTGAAATACGAATTGAAAACCGTTCCCAACGTCGCCGAAGTCGCCACCGTTGGCGGGTTCGTCAAGCAGTATCAAGTCGTGCTCGACCCGGATCGCATGCGCACGTACCGCATTCCGCAGACCCGGATCGTGAAAGCGATTCAGGACGCGAATTCGGAAACCGGCGGCTCGGTCGTCGAACTTGGCGAAGCCGAGTACATGGTGCGCGCGAGTGGCTATCTCAAAACCCTGCAGGACTTTCGCACAGTGCCGCTGGGATTGGGAGAAAACGGCACGCCCATTCTTCTGAAAGACGTCGCGCGCGTGCAGATCGGTCCAGAAATCCGCCGCGGCATTTCGGAAGTCAACGGCCAGGGCGAAGCGGTCGGTGGAATCATCGTCATGCGCCACGACAAGAACGCGCTTGAGACCATCGCCGCGGTCAAGGAAAAAATCGAAAGCCTGAAGCCCGGCCTGCCGCAGGGCGTCGAGATCATGGAAACGTACGATCGGTCGGGGCTCATCAACCGGGCGATAGACAATCTCACGCGTAAGCTTATCGAGGAATTCATCGTCGTCGCGCTGGTGTGCGTCGTGTTCCTGTTCCACCTGCGCTCGTCCTTAGTCGCCATCGTCACGCTGCCACTCGGCATTCTGATCGCGTTCATCGTCATGTACTACCAGGGAGTTAATGCCAACATCATGTCACTTGGAGGGATCGCGATCGCGATCGGCGCGATGGTGGACGCAGCGGTAGTCATGATCGAAAACGCGCACAAACACCTGGAAGCGTGGAAACACGATCACCCTGAGCAAGAAATCGCCCGTGACGAACACTGGCAGCTGATCGTCAACGCCGCTTCGAAAGTCGGTCCGGCGTTGTTCTTCAGCCTCTTGATCATCACTCTGAGTTTCATTCCGGTGTTCACGCTAGAAGCGCAGGAAGGGCGGCTTTTTTCTCCGCTAGCGTATACCAAGACTTATGCGATGGCGGCTGCCGCGGGACTTTCGGTCACGCTGATTCCGGTGCTGATGGGCTACTTCATCCGCGGCAGGATTCCCGATGAAACGAAAAACCCGCTGAACCGATTGCTGATCGCTCTCTACCAGCCTTTGCTCAGGTTTGTCCTGCGCTTTCCAAAAACCATCCTCGTCGCGGCGGCGCTGATCCTGGCCGCGACGATTTATCCTATCTCTCGCATCGGCGGCGAATTCATGCCGCCGCTCTACGAAGGCGACTTGCTTTTCATGCCGACGACGCTGCCGGGACTGTCCGCTGGCAAGGCCGCCGAAATTCTGCAGCAGACCGACCGCATCATCGCGACCTTCCCCGAAGTCCAGACGGTGTTTGGCAAGATAGGGCGGGCGGAAACCGCGACCGACCCGGCGCCCTTGGAGATGGTAGAAACGACGATACAGTTGAAGCCGGAGTCCGAGTGGCGCGAAGGCTGGACGGTGGAAAAATTGATCGAGGAGCTCGATCGCGCGGTGAAGATTCCAGGCCTGTCCAATCTGTGGGTGCCGCCGATCCGGAATCGCATCGACATGCTCGCGACTGGAATCAAAAGTCCGGTCGGCATCAAAATCGCCGGCGCCGATCTCAAAGTTATCGAAAAAATCGGCGCGCAAATCGAGAAACTCGTGAAAACTGTTCCGGGAGTTAGCTCGGCTTTCGCCGAACGCGTGACCGGCGGTCGGTATATCGAGGTCAATATCGACCGCGTCGCCGCGGCGCGCTATGGGCTCAACATCAGCGATGTACAGCAAGTCGTGGCAGTCGCGATCGGCGGGGAGAATGTCACCGAGACGATCGAAGGCCTCGAGCGCTACCCGGTGAACGTGCGCTACCCGCGCGAAATCAGGGATTCGGTCGGCAAGTTGCGGCAGCTTCCGATCATCACCGAAATGGGAGCCACGATCACTTTGGGCACCGTCGCCGACATCAAGGTCGTTGATGGTCCGCCGATGCTGAGAAGCGAGAACGCGAGGCTGAACGGCTGGATCTATGTGGACATCCGCGGCAGAGACTTAAGCTCGGTGGTCAAGGACGCGCAGAATCTCGTGCGGGCGCGGGTAGAGCTTCCTCCGGGTTATTCGGTCAGTTGGTCCGGACAGTTCGAGTATCTAGAACGCGCGAACAAGCGGTTGAAGGTGGTGGTGCCGGCGACTCTCGCGATCATCCTGGTGCTGCTTTATCTGACTTTCGGCCGAATGAGCTCGGCGTTGCTCATCATGGCAACGCTCCCGTTTGCGCTGATCGGCGGTTTCTGGCTGATCTATTTGCTCGGATACGACATGTCAATCGCTTCAGGAGTCGGCTTCATCGCGCTCGCAGGCGTGGCCGCGGAAATCGGCGTCGTGATGCTGCTCTACCTCGATCAGGCGATCGAGCGATTCAAAGGAGAAGACCGCTTGCTAAACGTGGATGACCTAAAACAGGCGATTAGCGAAGGCACGGTGCTGCGCGTGCGGCCAATAGCGATGACGGTCGCAGTCATCATCGCTGGTCTTTTGCCGATCATGTACGGAGGCGGCACGGGCTCAGAAGTGATGCAGCGCATCGCTGCGCCGATGGTCGGGGGGATGATCACCGCGCCCCTCTTGTCGATGTTCGTGATTCCGGCTGCGTACCTGCTCATGCAGCGGAGAAAGTTGAAATCGAAGCAGCCTAAGAACTGATTCGCCATGGCCGCGTTCAAAAAGGATGTTCAGCTGTTCACCGACGATGGGCAAGCTGGAAAGAGCTTGCAAAGCGCGGCGAGACTCGGTAAGGGGAAGGAATTGCCCGCTCCTGGCGAACGTATCACCCCCATCATCGAGCAACAAAGACTCATGATGCCGCGTTGGAGTGTCCAGCAGGCACCGTCGACTTTGCGGCGCGAATTCGTCGCGCGCGTGTTCCTTGTACCTGCGAGCCGTGCGGGGGCTCGTCGTAGCCGGCGCGGCGATGCTGGCAGCGGCCTGCGCGGCTTTCGATCCCGACATCTCGCCCTGGCGAGTATACGCATCCGCCACTGAAGAGCGGCGCGATATCGAGCTTCACGCGACCGAATCAGGTACCGGCGAACCGCTGATCCTGATCCATGGATTTGGAAACAGCGCTTACACGTGGCTCCGCGGTTGGCGAAGGACTACCGGTTCATTGCGGTCGATCTCAAGGGCTTTGGCAGATCGCCCAAACCGCAGGACCAGCGCTATTCGCTCTACGAGCAGGCGCGGTTGGTGCGCGATTTCATCGTCGCAAGAGACCTGAGGAACATTACGCTGATCGGGCATTCCTATGGCGGCGGAGTCGCGCTCGTAGCGACTCTCTATCTGGCCGACCTGTCTCCGCCACGGCAAAGTGCTCTGGTGCTCATCGACACCATTGCTTATCGACAGGAGCTGCCCTACTTCATCCGACTGCTCACGACGCCGCTGCTGGGGCCACTCCTCATGAGGTGGATTCCACCCGAGACGCAGGTACGCATGGTGATGAAGCGCGTGTTTCATGACGATAGCGCTATCGAGGAGGATGCGGTCGCCTCCTACGCCGATTCGCTTCGGTCGCGCGAAGGTCAACACGCTGCCCTCACCACTGCCAGGCAGATGCTGCCCCCGGACCTGGACGATCTGTCGGGGGAGTACTGCCGCATCGGCGTGCCCACTCTCATCGTTTGGGCCCGCCATGACGACATCGTTCCATTCGCCGTCGGGGAACGGCTTCATCGAGCAATTCCGCAATCAAGCCTCGCAGTGGTCGAGTCGAGCGGTCACGCGCCGCAGGAGGAGCGGCCCGAGGCCCTTTGCGCGTTGCTCGCTCGCTTCTTGCAAAAGCGATGAGACGAGTGGGCGGTTTCGAAATTCCGCAGAAGGATGTTTATCATCCACCAATGGCGGGAAGAACTGGAAGCAGATCGCAAGGCACGGGAGACTCAGCAAAGCGTTGTCCAGCGCGCGCCGGAAAGGAGGAGCAAGAATGTGCGGGATGCGTTGCGCAAGCCTTGCTCTGCTGGGCTTCGTCTTGCTCACTGGTTCGGCGAGCGCAGACGACGACGCGAAGCGGGGTGCGAGCCTATTCTGGCATTGTGCCGCCTGCCAACGCGCTTGAATAGAGGTGCGCAACAGAGGAGTCGAACGGGTCGAACAAAACTCGTGCCCGACAAATCAACCGGAATCAGATGATCAAGCGCGCTATAAC
>JBOIGA010000078.1:0-12447 GCA_050741875.1 Burkholderiales bacterium | reverse complement strand
CGCTCAACACCAATTCGTTCTTCGGTCGTCCGGTTCTCATTCGGGATTCCTCCATTGGAGAATACCCCGAACGACATGCAAGAATTATGCTAGTTATTTTTGACACACGACACTAGATAATAGTGGCTAGCCGCGTAACTTTCTTTCCATCCTCTCGTAGTCGCCGAGGTGTGCTCGCATCAAGCTCTTCCAGAGCGTGCCATGATTTGGCACCGAAAAGTGCAACAGTTCGTGCACAATCACGTAGTCGCCAAGCTTGCGGTCGAGCGACAGCAGCTCGGAATTGAAGTGCAGGTTGCCCGCCGTGGAGCACGACGCCCACTTTTTGCGCATCGGGCGTAAGGTAATCATTCGAACGCGCACATCGAGCTTGCCGGCCCATTCCTGAACGCGGTCCTTGAACTGCTTTTTGTCGCGCCAAACCGCCATGTCAGCGCGCTTTTTGCAGTACGGCGAACAGGCTGTCCACAATCTCGGTCACCTTGTCCAAGTTGTCCTCCTGAGCGAGGACCGCAAACGTTACTTTCTTGCGCAGCTCCCGCAGGTCTTTTTCGCTTTGCTTCCAGCTCGAATGCTCGGAGAACGCTTCCCGTATTTTCTTGCTGGCTGATTCGGGATTGCCGACACCTGCATCCAGCAGCTTGCACTGCACAAAATAAGTCAAGCCGTCCACGCCTCTTGCCGCCTGTTCCCTTTTTCTTTGCTCATCGCGCTCGATCGCCTCGATCAGCTCGCCGAGCGCATCTTCGGTGCTCGCTTGGCGATCCTCGAAAGTTTCCTTCACGGCTTTGGCGCGCTCCGCCATCGCTACGAGGAAAGGATCATCGCTATTCTCTTCAGCGCTCTTCTCGATCGCCTTGATCAGGTTAATGACCTTGGTCGCCTTGCCCTCCTTCCGCTGCTTGATCGTTTCCAGCGTGGCGCTATCCAGTTCGACATACGTCGCTTCGGGACGCGCGAGCTTCGTGCCGATATGTTTTTGCACGAGCTCATTGGTTTTCTTCTGGAACGCACGGTCCACGTACACGCGCCGCGCGTACGCGTTGCGTACGACTTCGTAAATTCCCGACAGCGTTGCGTAGTACTCCAGATACGGGCGCAGAAACGCATCCGGCGAGATGATCTCGTAGAGCATCTCGATCTCCTTGTACGTCTTAAAGAGCTCCTTGCGCCGCTCCTTTTCGCGGAAGTGCTCGATCAGGTTATCCACATCCTTGTCGTCGAAGTTGCGCGTCACCAGCTTGAGGTAACCGGGCGCCTCGCTCTCCATCTTGCCCTTGAATAGCTGCTTCAACAGCCCGATGTCCTTGACGATGGCGTTCACCTCGTCGCTGTCGAAAGCTAGCGCCTTTTCCAGTTTGTCGAAGACGCCGACAAAATCGAGAACAAACCCGTGCGGTTTGACCATCTCTGCCTGCTCGTTCTCATAGGGTCGGTTCACTCGCGCGATCGCCTGCAGCAAAGTGTGGTCTCGCATCGGCTTGTGGAGATACATCGCGTAGAGAATAGGCGCATCGAACCCAGTCAAGAGCTTCTCGGTTACGATCACGATCTTCGGCCACTCGTCCAGCTTCGTGAAGTTCTTGCGAATCTGCTTTTCCTTCTTCTCGTCCAGGTGCCACCGTTTCATGTGCGCCGGGTCGTTGTTGCTCTCGGTGTAAACGACCTCGGAGTACTTGGGCGGCAGTATCGTGTCGAGCGCATCCTTGTAGAACGCGCACGCTTCCCGGTCCACCCCAACGAGGAATGCCTTATAGCCGAGTGGCTCGACGTTATATCTGAAGTGATCGGCAACGAAGCGCGCCACCTTCTGCACCCGCTCCCTGCCTTTCAGAAAATTCTTCAGGTTGACTGCCCGCTCCAGAATCTTGTTGAGTTCCTCGATATCGGCGATGCCTTGGGTCGCCGCGAGCGACAGAAACTCTTGCTCCATCAATTCGTGCGGCACCAGCATCTCGTTCGGCGCGAGGTTGTAGTAGAGCGGAAGCGTCGTGCCGTCCTCGATGCTTTCGGCGATGGAATATTTATGGAGATAACCTTTGTCGTCCTCGCAGCCGAAGGTCTTGAACGTGCCGCGACCGTATGCGGTCTTGTCCACCGGCGTACCGGTGAACCCGATGTAGCTGGCGTTGGGCAGCCCCGCCATCAGGTAATTGCCCAGATCGCCGCCGGTCGTGCGGTGCGCTTCATCAATCAGAACGTAGATATTCTTCCGTGTGTTGAGGTTGGCCGGCATATCGCGGAACTTATGAATCATCGTCACCACAATGCCGCGGTAATCCTGCTTGAGCAGGCGATTCAATTGCGCGATGGAATCCGCGTGCGCGACATTGTTGAGCCCGACCGACGCGAGATTTTTCAGCATCTGGTCTTCCAGTTCATTGCGATCAATCATCAAGAGTACGGTCGGCTTGTCCGCCGCGGCCGCCTTAAACAGCAGCTCGGCTGCCTTGATCATGGTGTAAGTCTTGCCGCTGCCTTGCGTATGCCACACCAACCCGCGTGTAAGCCGGGAGTCGAGGGCGCGGCCAACCACCTTGTCCACCGCGGTCGCCTGATGTTGCCGCAGCACTATCTTCTGCAGCTCCTCGTCGCGTTCGGCGAAAAGGATGTACTCCTTGATAAGCCGCAACAGGTGCGGCACCGCGCAGAAGGTTTTCACCTTCGCTTCGAGATTGCCGATTTCCTCGTGCTTCCAGCGGAAAATGTTGCGGCGGACAGTGTTCCAGGTGGCGCCGTAAGCAAAGCCGATCGCTTCGGTAGCGGTGAACAGCATCTGCGGCACCATCACCTCCGGCGTCTCCGCGTGGTAGCGCCGTATCTGGTCAATGCCGAGCGCGATTGCCTCGTCCTTGTTCGCGTTCTTGCACTCAATCACCAGCACCGGAATGCCGTTGATGAGAAACACGATATCCTCGCGCGTGCCGTAGTGTCCGTTGTAAAGGTAAAACTCTTCGCTGACTTCATAGACATTGCGCCACTTGTTACGCGGAACGTCGAGGTCGCCGTAATCAACGAGCACGAGATCGAGCTCGCGGTTTTCCTCGCCGCAGAAAAACTTGCCCTGATTGCGGAGGTAATTCAGAAAATCGCGGTTGCCGTATATGTCTGCGTGCAGGCGCTGGAATTCGCCCACCAGCGCACCCTCCGCTTCCTTGTATTTCGGATTGAACTCGCGGACTTTCGCGTGTAGCAGATCACCGAAATAGAGCGATGCTCTGCGCGCCTCAGCTGGATTCTCCCTCTCCCCTTGGGGGAGAGAGTTGGGGTGAGGGGAAAAGCCACGACGCGCTTCCGCCTCCAAACGCGGCACATAACGCCAGCCAATCTCCTGCGCATAGGCGAGGATGCGAGCTTGAACGGTTTTTTGTTCGCCGGGTGTGGGCACGAGCTGGCGGTTACTTGGGTTTCGGCAGCTTCGCGAGCTTAGCTGCGACAGCTTGGCACGCAGTGATCAAGTCGCTCACGAGCCGCTCATCTACGTTTAGGTCGCCCTCGTACTCGCCGAGATTGCGAATCTCGTGACACCGGTCCAATACACGCCAGACTTCCGGCCCCAAACCCAATGTGTGCGGGAGCGCCTGAAACACGATGTAGCGGTAACGTGGCCGATAACCGTGCCACCGCAGCGCAGAGAGACAGAGGGCGTGAGCGGCGTTGTAGGCGAGGTCGAAACGGCTTTCGAGCGAGAGGTCGGAACGCGCTGCGTCCTTCAGGCGTGACAAACCGGAGCGCTTGAGTCCCGCGAACTCCTTTGCATCCGGCGGTTCGACGGAAAGTGGCTTGTCGGGGCCGCTCAGGTTCTCAAGCGGCGAGGGCACTTTCGTCCCCTATCAGCCAAACTTTGGGCTGCGCAAATACCCGTATCACGAAGGCATTTCGCTGCTTGATGCGTTTGGCGACCTCTTTTCGAGGATAGACGGTAGGCTTGACAGGACGGCCAAGGCGTATCGTCGCCTCCTCCAAGGCGCCAAACAGATCGGCATACGTGAGTTCGTCGCTCACGACCATGAGATCTATATCGCTCCTCGCGGTATCTTGTCCCTTGGCGACAGAGCCATAGACGAAGGCGGCATGAATCTCCTCCGCCAGGGGCGACAGCGCGCCGCGCAGAACATCGGCGAGTCCCGATGTTTTCAAGACCAGCCCGCGCAATTCCTCGAACACGGGAGAGGCCGGGTTCGCCTGATAGTGCTTCTGCTTGCCAACTCGTTTGACTGTCACCAGCCCAGCGTCCGCGAGGCGCGTCAACTCGCGCTGCACCGCTCCTGTTCCGGTGCCCACCATGCTAATAACCTCGTTGGCAAAAAAGCTGCGGCCCGGATTGCCAAAAAGCACGCCCAGAACGCGCTGCTGAGCTTTGGTAAAGAGTGCGTCAGCCACGCCGCCGGGCGGCTCGCTTGCTGGGGCGCTGGCCTTTTTCATACCCATTTTGGGAATGGTAAACCCCAGTTTGGGTATGTTCAAGCTGGCATCTTGAGTCCGATGGGGGCAAGCGTGCCACGAGTCTGCCTCAACTGCGAGCTGGCGGCGGCTTCGGTACAAAATTGGCTTTGGCGGCGAGTTCCTGAGCGATAATCTTCTGCGCCGGCTTGTCGGCAGGCCAGCCGATCACACTGGCATGGTTCGGATTGTTGGCGACCGGCTGAGGCTCGACATGAAGCGACTGTCGCCGCACTTCGGCGGCACGAATATCTGCCCGCCCGTAAAGGGTAGCCGGCCTCGCAGATGCGATGTCCTGACCTATGCGCCATAGCTTTTGCTCAGAGAGATTCTTGTGACGGGTAACTGAAAGATCGGGATAAGGGTGCGGAATGAACGCATCCGGCTTTACTGTCTTGACCGGTTCAGAACTGCGAATCCATTTGCTGAAGAGAATAAAGCGCGCCAGTTGCTCGTTGGACGCAATCGGCAACTGCGCCCCCGGGTAGCTCACGCCACCAAGACGCGATGAATAAGTTCAGCGATGGCTTTTGGCACTTCACCGTAGAACGGCTCGGTTCCGTAGTGTTTGCTGGTACCGATCAACGCGGCGTAATGTAGGTCGCCCTCGGGACTAACGCTTACGGATAGCGTCCGACGCGGTGAGCGGTACCATTCCAAAGTAAGGTGACCATCCGGCTCGGCACCTGCCGATGGGGCTGGCGTTCCTAGAGGAAGTGCTTCCAAGAAAGAGCTGGCGCGGCTAAGGGCGTCCTGAGTCACCGCTTCGGCACCATATCCGTCCCAATTGGCGGTACTACATTCCCGTGCCACCATAAAAAGGTCCTCAAAGACTCCTTTCGCCGCTAGACCGAGCGAATTGGATTCACTAAGACGATGCCGCCCCTTTTCGGTTTGTATTGCGACATAACGGGAGGTTTCGCTAGCCCCGCGAGTGGGCCAAAAGCCTACGTGAGCAAAAGCCAGAGCTGTCATTGAAAGTCCTTTAGAACTTGCTGCGTGATACTGCCGAAAAAGGCCTTGTTTTTCAACCAGCGCATCTCAGCAAGACGGGTCTTAAGCACGTCCTCGGATTGCTCGAAAGGCTGAGTGGTGTATGCATCAATATCGAGGATCAACGCCGCACTCTCGTTTCCAGGCACCTGAGGTAGCTGGACTGTCTTAATCACGTTGATCGCATATGGATGTCCCGGAACCACCACTGTATCGTGGTGAAGAAAATTTGCGAAAGGAATGTCCAGACCTCGCGGTGTCTGCGGCGGAACTTGCATATAGTCTTCCAACCGTCCTTCTGATGGGACAGCCATTCGGTTTATGAATCGCAGACCGAGCCGCTGAACTACGATTGGTTGGGCCAACTCGGAATAGATTTGCCACAAGCGCAGCGCTTCCGCGCTGAATTGATTCCAACGATCATAAGGGCGGAGGCGACTGAAGGAAAACAAATCGCGATTAAACTGTGCGATATGCAGCCTGTCCGCCGACTCAAAGCGCAACCCCCGCCAACCGAGATTGTGGATTGTCTGCTCTGGTGTTTTGCCTGGTTCAACTTTGAATTCAAGCTGTATAGATTGCTGCGACCGAGAGGCAGGATAATCCGGCAAGCGAGACTTGAGTCGTTCCAGAATCACTGCTTCCTCCAAGGGTGCTTCAGCGCTAGCGCGAATCTCGATCACCGCCTCGACAATGGGTGCGTGAGCGAGGCGGGGAAACTCCTCGCTCAAATCAATCTCTAGTTTTTCTATTGCCCTCATTGCCAGGCCGATTCCATTTCGCTCGTGCCGTGGACTCTAGCCAACGGCATTCCGTTCCATTATTTACCAGCGCTGGAAACCATGTCCAATCCGCTGGCACAGAAGACATTCCCAATTTAGGTAGGGTTGTGCCCAAATTGGGAATGCGCCGCAGTTGAGTCATTCTCGTGCAAGACCGAGTGCAGCGAGGTCAAAGTCGTGGACCCGAATCTGCGCGGTCATCAACTGGTGCAGCAGGGTGCGGAAGATGTCGGTGAGGGACTGCTTCTTCATTTCGTGAAGCCTCACCTTGTTTACAACGGTCTCCAGAATGGCGCTGATCTCTTCTTGGACTGCGAAAGACGGCAGCGGGAGAAGGATGGCCTTCAGGTTGCCTTGGTTAATGCTTGATTGGGCGACGGCTCTTTTGGCGCTTCCAATGATCTGCTTCTTGCAGACTGGAGAGTTAAGCACTCGGAAGACGTAGCGGGGGAGCGCTCGGCGTTCATCGACGCGGAAGCGCATCATGTTGGACTCGAAAACCATCGGCTCAGGAAGCTCGCCAATCAGTGCGGTCTTGCCGAGGTGCGATAGGCTGTTAACCCGGTTGGTCACAATGTCGTCTTCTCTGAGGGCGTAAAGTTTGCTCTCGGAATCATCGGTCATCACTCGATTCGATGCTGAAGTCACAATATCACCGTCGTTACTGAAGTCGTCGATCCGCAAAATCGGCGTTCCCGATCCATAGGTGCTGCTGTGCTTGTAGAGACCGTTTTTCGGGTCTTCGGCAATCGCGGCTCCAAGCGACGCCACCTCCCAACTCTCGGGCACGGGGCCGATTTCGGTTTCCTTTTGGGCTTCGCCGCGGAGGCCATGGGTGAAGAGCTGGTGGACGAGCGTCTTTTTCAGTTCGGTGGTGAGCTGAAGCAACCGTTCCTGCTGCTCGATCGCCCGCTGCACCACACCCAACACCCCCGCAATTTTTCGCTGCTCGGGGAGGGGCGGAAGCGGAGCTTCGATGCGATAGAAGGAACGCGGATCAACACGCTGGCGGCTGGGCGTTGAGCCGGAGACGAGCGTTTTCGCCTTCGGCATAACGTGCTCAGACCACATCAGGAAGTAGAGAAACTGTTCATCCACGTCGTGGCGTGGAACGAGGGGCAGCCACTCGGTCGACCCGATTTTCCGGTGCGCGGTGTGGTTGCCGATGCGCCACACCTTCTCGACTCGCGGGTTGAGTTTTCCGAACAAGACGGTTCCCGAATCAAGTAAGAGCTTCGAGCTTCCTATTTCGTGTCCCTTTGCAAGCGTGGGGCGTTGGTCGTCCTGATACGCAGGGATGCTGTAATACTCGAACGTCTCGTCCTTGTAGCTCGCGGGGTTGATTGTTGCGGCCCGACTCGCATTGAATGCGCTCAGCGGCTGAATTCGCCATGAACTCGGTAGGGAACCCCCGCTTTCTTGCTTGGAACTCAAGCACGCACTCCCATACGGTTGAAGATTGTGAGCAGAGCAGCGTCTGTCTCCGCTGTTTCGGAACTCAGCGCATCAAGTTCATCCACTATCTCCGCAATCGGCCGATACTCCTCGCCCTCGCCGATATGTATGTACCGGCTCGGCGAAATGTTGAAGTCGTTCTTCGCAATCTCCTCAAGGCCGACAATGCGCGAATACTTCTCCACTTCCTTCCAGGCGGTGAAGGTCTCGGCGAGGCGCGCGATAGCCTCATCGGGCAGGTAGTTCTTCGGGTCGCCCTTCACGAACTCGCGGCTGGCGTTAAGCAGAAACAGCTTGCCCTGCCGCTTTTTCGGCTTCGCCTTGTTGAGCACGATGACGATGCCCGGCGCGGTGGTGTTGTAGAACAGGTTTTCCGGCAGGTAGATCACGCCTTCGATCACGTCCTGCTCGACGAACCAGCGGCGCACATCTTTTTTCTTGTTGCTGTTGGCATTGCCGCTGCCGCGCGAGGCAGCGCCGGTGTCGAGCACGATCGCGGCGCGGCCGTTTTCGTTCAAACTCGCTAGCATGATTTGCACCCACCCCCAATCCGCCTTGCGGCCGGGGAAACCCGCGCCTTTGGGAAAGCGGTTGAGCTCGTCGGCGTCGTAATCGGATTCGGTCCACCAATCCTGATTCCACATCGGATTCGCCACCACGCGGTCAAAAGTTTGCAGGCGATTGCCTTTGCGGAATTTCGGGTTCTTGAAGGAATCCCCGATTTCGATCTGGCCCTCCATGTCGTGGATGATCATGTTCATGTTGGCCATCGCCCAAGTCTCGGCGATGTATTCCTGGCCGTGCAGGCGGAGCGGGGCGTAGTTCCTGCGCGAGCGGAGATTCATTTTCTCGTCGAGCACGATTTGGCATTTGATAAGCAGCCCGGCCGAACCGCAACACGGGTCATGGATTTTCATCCCCGGCTCGGGATCCATGATGCGCGCCATGATCATGCCGACTTCCTTGGGCGTGTAGAATTCACCGGCGCTGGAAACGCTGCCCTCGGCAAATTTTCGGATCAGGTATTCGTAGCTGCGCCCGATGATGTCGGGCTCGACATCGGCGAGGCCGAGCCGCTTTTCACTCACGCGTTCGATGAGATTTGAAAGCCGGTCGTCGGCCAAGTCGCGCTGTCCGTGCGTGGTGGCGTTGAAGTCCACGCGGTCAATAATCCCCTTGAGCAGCGGATTCTCGTCGGCGATGGCGCGCAGCTGTGTCGTGAGCTGCTCGCCGATTTTGTCCGCGAGCTTGCGAATCACAGACCACACCGGCTCGTCGGGATTGGCCGGCAGGAGTGGAAGATAAAATCGGACGAGCTTCTTGTCGCGCTTGACCAGCTTGAACGCCGTGGCGCGTGAGCCGGCCTCTTTCGCGATCCGGTTCACCTCGTCGTCGAAAACGTCGCACAGCCGCTTGGCGAAAATGAGCGGCAGAATGTATTCCTTGTATTTCGGCGCGTCCTTGGCGCCGCGAATGGAGCATGCGGCATCCCAGATCCAGGATTCGAGGGATTTGTCCGGCGCTGGCGCTCCCTTTGCACCATTGCCGACCCAGTTGTTGCGCCTCGCCATGCTCCCTCCCCAAGATAGCGACAGCGAATTATAAGCGCGTCACTACTCGACGCGCGAGGACTGAAATTAGAGTAACAAGCTTGTTACTTTCGATTCAAGAATAACTCGTTCCAACGTACGCTGCATGCAGGCACTCTGTATATGCCCACTTTCTCTTGAACCGCGCCGTGAAATGGCGCAGGAATGGTGCCTGATGGGTGAGCTTGAGTGTTGAGTTTATGAGCTTCCGTTTGTCACTTACGACAACGCATTCGCAACTCGCGGATTGTCCAACTCTGGAAGCGTGAAACTCTGCCGGGCGGACTGGCTTGACCAGCTGACGTTCCTGCTGTCCCTCAGAGTGAGAACAAGTCCGGACTGCTAGTTGATTGACGGCTGTTGCTTTAAAAGCTACGATCGTTGCTAATTAAGCAACAGGATGTCTAATTCGAAATGGCTGGGAACCTAGCGTCTCTACTATTTGGCGCATATCGACGCGATGTGCTCGCGCTGCTGTTCCTGAATCCCGAGGTTTCGCTGCATGTCCGGGAGATCGCACGCCTCACGGGCAAGGTCCCCGGCACTTTGTTGCGCGAACTCAATCTTCTTTCGGATGCAGGTCTTCTAATTCGAAAACCATTGGGCAATCAGGTGCACTTCCAGGCCAATCCTGCCTGCCCGATATACGAGGATTTGCGCGGCATTCTTAAAAAGACCGCGGGTATCGCGGATATTCTCAAGGAAGCGCTCGAACCCCTCGGCGACAAAATTGCAGTAGCTTTCATCTACGGTTCCGTTGCGCGCGGCGATGAGGGCGCGAGAAGCGATCTTGACCTAATGCTAATAGGAAACATCAATTTCGCGGATGTGATCGAAGCGTTGACTAAGCCCCAGGAAATTCTGCGGCGGCAGATCAATCCCACTGTGTATTCCTCAAAGGAATTTCGCACGAAGCTAGCCGCAGGCGACCCTTTCCTGAAACGTGTGATGGCGGATAAGAAAATTCTTTTGATCGGCGATGAAGATGACCTTGGACAACTTGCTTCGCATCGGAAAGTTAAAACCACACACCGCCGATAAGGTGGAGATCGAGCGCCTGCTCGCCGCGGCCGGGCGCGCATTGAGCGATGCAGAGATTTCGCGCATAAGTTCTGACTCTCGTCTCGACCTCGCCTATCGCGCCATCATGCAGGCCGCACTTATTGCCATGCTCGCAAACGGCTTTCGGCCGTCCACAAGCGAACCCGGCCATCATCAGCTTCTTATCCAGGCGCTGCCTAAAACCCTGGGACTTCCGCCGGAGCGCGTTCGCTTACTGGACGCGTTTCGTGCAGCGCGGAACCAGAGCGATTACGCCGGCGTTCCCGTCTCGGATACGGTCGCGCTGGAATGTGCGGGGGAAGCGTGCCGTCTCATTCAAGAAGTTCGGGATTGGCTTAGCGCCAATCGGCCTGATCTCTCATGAACTCCACAAACATCGTCCAGAAGCTTTGGAACTACTGCAACATTCTGCGGGATGACGGGCTTCCGATGCGCGACTGCATCATCGCCAGCGACAGCGTAGACCGCGAACACCTCGAAGCCGACCACGCCTCGGCCCCATGTACCGCCTTTGGCGAGCGGTTGTGGCCGCTGATGGATGAACTCAACCTAGCCCTTGCCGCTTAGCGCTATCACCAAGAGGAAGCTGTCATGGCTAAACACAGCGTATTAAATGTGGACCTCGCAGATGTCTGGGAGCAGCGGGGACGAAAGAAGCTGTCTTACACCCTTGCTTGGGGAGACGAGTTGCAGGTCATCGACGTCCGTTCCGACCATATCGAGGTTGAGATCACTCGCTTCGTCGAGCAGCAGGACGGTAGCATCGTTCCGGAGCGAACTACCGGGTATATCGAACCGCCGAAATCTGCAAAGGTCAAGACGGCGGATCTGACCGGGCCTTTTAATAAGAACAGCGTTCTTAGGATCAATTTCGTCGACGTTCAGCAGGGCGACGGTGCGGTCATCGAATCACCCGACGGAAAAGTCATACTCGTCGACGGCGGCGACAACCAGCTGTTCGCACGCTATCTGGCGAACCGCTTCCGTGGCACCAGCGACACCAGACCCAAGGAGATCGACTGCATTCTCGTCACACATGGCGATGCCGATCATTTCGCTGGTTTGGCAAAAATTCATGAATCGGAAGCGCTCCAGGACAAGCGCAAGCGCCTCTTCATCCACCCAAAGCGCGTCTATCACAACGGGCTCGTCAAGCGCCCCGGGAAACGCGGCACGAAAAGCGTGCCGGACGTTGCGCTGCTGGGCGCAACGCGCAAAGTAGGCAATGACACAGTCATCACCGGCCTGGAGACCGACCTACTGAAGGTCGCCGACGCGGAGATGAACAAACCCTTTCTGGAATGGAAGGGGGCGCTCAACGCCTACAGCTAGCGAGGGAAGATCGAGTTCAGAAGACTGGAGTTCGGTGACGAGAAAGCTTTCGAGTTCTTCAACGACGACGAGCGCGGCCTGCGTATCAGTGTGCTGGGGCCATTGATGTTCGAGCAGGGCAGCGTTCGCGGCCTGAAGTTTCTCAAGGAGCCGCCAAAGGGGCCGCGTATTGGCCATGAATCGGTCAGCCTGGACGAGTTCAGGTCAAGGAGCCTCTCTGCGTCGCATACCATCAACGGCCATTCCATCGTCTTTCAGTACGGTGGCTTCAGTTATCTTTTCTCGGGCGATTTGAACGACGAAGCCGGTCGTTTCCTCGCCAGGGAACATAACGGCGGGCGGCTGAACTTGATGTCTGAAGTATTCAAAGTCCCACACCACGGCTCGGCAGATTTTTCGGGCGCCTTTTTTCAGGCTGTGGCGCCGGTGGTCAGCATCGTGTCGAGCGGCGACGAAAGTGCTCGCAAGGAGTACATCCATCCGCGGGCCCCGCTGATGGGCGCCCTGGGTAAATGGTCCCGCGTCTCAGAGCCCCTCGTTTTTGTCACAGAGCTGGTCGCTTTCTTCAACGTGGAAGGCTGGTCTCGCCTAAGCGACAACAAGAGGCACCAGAAGCGCGGCGAGTTCTTCGGGTTCAGCCGTTCCGCTTTCGGCATTGTCAAAACGCGAACCGACGGCAAGCGATTGCTGGTCTACACCGATAGCGCGAACGTGGAGAAGAAAGAGGCCTACGCCTACGATCTAGACGAATCTGGAGCTCCGATCCCTGCGTCTGTGACTAAGGTCTGATC
>JBOIGA010000077.1:0-12507 GCA_050741875.1 Burkholderiales bacterium | reverse complement strand
CCCCAGGGCCGCCTCGATCTCCGCCTGAAATCGCTTTCCTCCCAAGGCATAATTTCCGTTCGTTGCTTGCCGAATCTCCCCAAGCAGTTCGGAATCGAGGCGAGTCTTAAAAAGAGCGCGATAGGCAATCTGCCGTTCTTCAGCATCTCGGCCAAGACGCCGATATTGCGCGTGTGGTGTTAGGAGCGTCGAGGTCTTTCCCTCGCCGTTACTCCGGTAGCTCGACCAACGATAGTCGCGCGGATGCTTAACCATATCCGCGCGCATGGGATTCAATTCGATGTAACGGTAACAAGCGAGCACATAGTCTTCCTTCTGCGTGAGGCAGGAACGAAAGCGACCCTCCCAAAGGGTGCCGCTGCGCTTGTAAGTTCGATTGATGTATTGAACATAACGCTGGCCGAGATTTTTCATGAGCAAGCCTGTGCTCTCAATAGCGCCAGGCGTAAGAAGCAGATGCACGTGGTTGGTCATGAGCACATAGGCGTGGATGGCGCAGTCAAAGCGTTTTCCGAGTTCTTCGAGATGATGGAGATAAACCGCGTAGTCTTCCTCCGAGTAGAAGCAAATGCTACGGTTATTGCCGCGTTGGATCAGATGGACGGGCACACCGGCAAGCATCAGGCGAGCGCGACGGGGCATGTTCTGTACCTAACTCCTCTTACACCCTCAGGATACCAGAGCAATTGGGGTCTGTCCCCTATTATTTTATTGTCAAAGAAAAGCCCCTCCGAAGGAGGGGCTTTCGCGTTGCCTGGGTTTCCCGGATTCCGCTTCGCGGCATCCGGGCTACACCTAGCTTAACGACACTCGGCCGGCAGGTACTTGGCAGGGATGGCGGACGCGCACACCCATGTAAGTTGACCGGAGCCCACATCTGTCGGAGTCAGCGTGACGTTTCCCGTTGCGCCCGGAACCGTGGACGTCATCGTAACCACGCCGGTGGCATCGGTGATCACGACGCCGGACACGTAGGCTGTTGCCCCAGGGAACGAATAACCACTGTTAGCCGCCGTCACGAGGGCTAGGCCGCCAAGCGAGGAACTCGTTTCAGCAACGGCCAGCTTAGCTGGCTCGCCCATGACGATTACTTCGGACATTTTCGCGCGGGTCGTGTAGTCCTGATACGCCGGCAACGCAATCGCCGCCAAAATACCGATGATCGCAACAACGATCATCAGTTCGATCAAGGTAAAACCTTTTTGCAGATGCTTCATGTGATGCTCCTTTTCCTCACGAGTTGAACTACAAATCAAACACCAAAATGTGCTTGTCATGGCGCCTAACAGCAACCGGCATGCCAATGGAGTGCAGGGATGGAGGGATGAGGGAAGAGCGATGAAAAGAAGGAAATGGGTGAGCGGCAAAACGTCTTGATTTTATTGGCGTTGATTCTCCCGGTTCCCGATTCGCCGTCGCTCGCGGGCGACAAACGAATTCCCGTCCGCGCCTCTACGATTCAGGGCTTTACTCGCTTACTGAAAAATCAGGGAGGGAACATTAGTCCCGCTTAGGCAACGACTGACAAATTGCGGCACTTCAAGCTCAGAGATCAGGGAACAGGGACCAGGGGCAAATTCACTTCAGCTCACCACTTGACGCCGTAAGCGTCGAATGCCTTATCAGCGCTCTTGATGGGCATCTTTTCCAGCATGGCTTGCGAAACGACCAGGCGATCAAACGGGTCTTTGTGGTGGTACGGCAACGATGCGACTCCGACGACATGGCGAAAAGCAATATCGAGTTGCCTAATGTTATTCAGTGCGAGTTGTTCGGGAATTAATTTCTCCAGTGAATCGGCGATCTTTAATTTCCCGGTACTGATTTTGATCGCCAACTCCCACGTGTTGGCAAGGCTTAAATAGATATCGTTCTCTGAATTCACCAATGCAGTGCGCGCTTTCTTTGTCAACTTAGAGAAATGGACATGGACCACAAAATGCCGGCGTGTCGAGGATCACTTTCATGGCATGTAATCCTTGAACTCCTCGGGGATAGCGTCGAAATCTGGGGCAATGTACAAAATCTTCCCCTTGGCAGAACCAAGCACCCTGGGCTTCTTCTGGCGCTGTAGAGCCGTAAGCTTTGCCACGGGCTTGTTACCCTTGGCGATGATGATCTCCTCTCCGAGCATCGCCTTCTCGACCAACTCAGAGAGACGCGCTTTGGCTTCGTGGATGGTGAATGTTTTCATAAGATCGGCGAACAAGAAGAAGTTGGTCATTCTACTTGACCAACTATTCTTGGGAAGGCTCGCCTGCTATGGGCCGCGTTGCTACGGGTTGATGAAGAACTCTATCTTGACGCCGCCCAGCTCGATGATGTCGTGATTGGTCAGCGGATGCGCTTTGGCGTCGAGCATCCTCCCGTTGATAGAAGGAAAGGTATCGCCCTCGACGTGCGTCAAGAAGTAACCGTTCTTGCGCCGGGCGATCACCGCGAGATGCGTGCCGGGCTTACCGATCGTGGTCAGGTTCTTCGTGAGTTCGATCTCGCGACCGGCGTCGGGGCCGGTCAGAAACTGAACACCCGCGCTGCCCGGCAGTACTGTGCTCGTTCCCTTTGGGAAGCCCGTTGCCCCGCCTGCGGGTTTTTGGAAACCCGTCGCCCCGGCGGCATGCGCGCCTGCCGCCGAGCCCGCCGGTTCTTGCGATGCCATCGCCTTCACCGCGGCTTTGAGATCCGCTTCGTTTTTGGCTTCATCGCGATCTTCCGCTTTCGCCGCTGCGCCGCCGTTTTTTGTCGCGGCCGAAGCGGTCGATTTTTCCTCGGAGCGCAACACCAAGGTGTCCTGCTGCTCCGCTTCCTTACTCGGCGTGGGCGCGGAACCGATGAACTTAATCTTGTACTTCGCCATCTCGATCACGTCGTCGTCCTGCAGAAAATGTTTCTTCACCGGCCGCCCGTTGACTTGAGTGCCGTTGGTGCTGTCGAGATCTTGCAGAAACGAATCGTTCAGGATCGTCACGATAACGGCGTGCTCGCCGCTGATCGCGAGATTGTCTATCTGGATATCGTTGTGCGGCTTGCGGCCGATCGTCGTCCGCTCTTTGGTCAATTCGTGCTCCTTGAGCACGACTCCATCCAGACTCATAACTAACTTAGCCATACGCAATCCTCAGTGTTTCAACCACGATACGCAGCGGCCCAAAATCCCCCGGGACGCCGAAAAATCCTTGAGCACTTTGATGAGAATCACCGAGATGTTGTCGCGCCCGCCGTTGTCGTTCGCGATCTGCACAAGTTGTGCTGCGGCCATCTTCAGGTTCGCCTGCAAGGAGACCAGCGTCAATTGAATCTCATCGTCCTCGACCATGTCGCTCAACCCGTCCGAGCACAAAAGATAAATGTCGCCGAGGTTAACTGGATGGGTATGAATTTCCGGCTCGACTTCCAAATCAATTCCGAGCGCGCGCGTTAGCAGGCTCTTGCTGCGCGAAGACCTCGCATCCCCGGGGGAGATCATGCCGCGGTCCATCTGTTCCTGCAGCAAGGAATGATCGCGAGTCATCCGCTCAAGCTCATCAGAGCGTAGGCGATAAAGCCTCGAATCGCCGATATGCGCGACGCTTACGCGATTGTCGTAGAAGAGCGCGCTGACAACCGTTGTCCCCATTCCAGCGAACTGCGGCTGACGGTTGGCGACGTAATAGATCGATTCATTAGCGTCGGCGATGGTTTTCTGCAAGAGCTCGATCGCTTCGGTTTCGACTGTCGCGGCGGGTTTTTTCAATTCGCGTTTCGAGGCTGAAGCAATCAGCGACACGGCAATGCCGCTCGCGACTTCTCCCGCCTTGTATCCGCCCATCCCGTCCGCGAGCACAGCCAAGCCGATTTCTGCATCGGCAGAAACACGGTCTTCATTGTGAGCCCGCACTGATCCCGGATGGGTCTCGGTCGCAATGTCAAACGCCTCCCCATTACGCACGACTTATCCCAGAGTGTTAATATCGTTTCGATGAAGATCGATAAACTATATGATTTTTAGCAGAAAGTGAAGTGGACAACTCTGTGGACAATTCCGCTAGGGAATCACAACCACACGAATCGGCGAAAGCTGAATGACTTTTCGGCTGACCGAGCCGAACTTCCAAAAGCCTGGGTCGCTTTTCGCGATGACGATTTCATCGCAGTGCTGTTCCTTGGCGAAGCGAACGATGGTTTCGGCTTCATCGCCCACGCCGATATGGTGTTCGTATTTGACGTTGTTCGAATCGAGCAAGTCGCGCACCGGTTTTAGCGCGGCGAGCGCTTCGTCCCGGTAGTAATCGTTGAGCGAATCCTCGCTGATGAACATCTTGACTCCGCCCGAAGCGACGGGCAACTGCACATTGAGGATGTGCAATTCGGCATCGCGTCGATTCGCACTGACCCACTCGGCCGCGCGCTTGGCGCCATCCGACCCGTCCGCGGGAAGGAGCACGATCATTTTCTCTCCTTGTTCTTTATCGCGAGATCAACCGGAGCTTCGACAGGCTGACCGCGCGCGAGCAGTTTTCCGGCCATCACCACAGTGAGCGCACCGGCAATGGGAGCGATCCAATGCCAGAGCGTGCCTTCGAACCAATGCTTCACCACCACGTCCTCGGAAGCCATGCTTCCGGCGATCCAGCCCAGAAGCGCCGCGCCCAACACGATGACAACGGGAAACCGATCCATCATTCTCAAAACGAGTTTGCTTCCCCAGACAATGATTGGCACGGAAACCGCAAGGCCGAAAACGTTCAAGTCCATGCTGTCCCGCGCCGCGCCAGCGATCGCGATCACATTATCCAGACTCATCACCGCGTCGGCGATAACAATGGTTTTAATCGCTTCCAGCAAGCTCGCGCTCGCCGCGATTTCATGGCCGCCGCTTTTCGCCTGCGGCTGCAAGAGCTTGATGCCAATCCAGAGCAACAAAATCGCGCCGACAATTTTCAAGTAAGAAATCGCGAGCAGCGTGATGGCGAAAAAAATCATTATTACGCGCAGTGCGATCGCGCCGAAGACTCCCCAGAAAATGCCTCTGTTGCGCTGTTCGCGAGGCAGATTGCGGCACGCGAGCGCGATGACGACGGCGTTGTCGCCGCCCAGAACGATATCTATCGCGATAATTTGAAGGACGCCGATCCAAAACTGGGGGCTGGAAAAATCCATGGGCGCAAGCTGTGACCTTGCGCGCTGGTGCGAATTCCCTTCGCCGGCGCCGAATGCCTAGAACAAGCCGACTACCTTGCCCTCTTCTGTGATATCAATTTTTTCTGCCGACGGAACCTTGGGCAGCCCCGGCATGGTCATGATGTCGCCGCACACCATCACGATGAATTCCGCGCCCGCCGCCAGACGAACTTCGCGGATATTGATCGTGTGACCCGACGGCGAGCCGCGGGAGCTCGCATCGGTCGAAAACGAATACTGGGTTTTTGCGACGCACACCGGATACTTTCCGTATCCGTCGTCCTGGAGCTTTTTGATTTGCGCTTTTACTTTCGCATCCGCGCTGATATCGCCCGCGCCGTAGATTTTGCTCGCGATCGTTTTCATTTTGTCCCATAGCGGCATGTCTTGTTCGTATGCGAACTTGAACGAAGGTTTGGACTTGCCGATCAGATCAACGACGGTGTTCGCAAGCTCGATGGCACCTGCTCCGCCCTCCGCCCAATGTTTCGCAAGCACGACCGGCGCGTCGTACTTCGCCATCTTCTTTTTCAGTAGCTCGATCTCCGCGGCGGTGTCGAAAGTGAAATTGTTGATCGCCACCACGCACGGCAGTCCGAACACGTTGCGGATGTTGTTCACGTGCCGTTCCAGATTTACCACACCTTTATCGACCGCGTCGACGTTTTCGGTGTTGACGTTTTTGACGTCGACGCCTCCGTGATATTTCAACGCGCGTAAAGTCGCGACGATGACGACGAGGTCGGGCGTCAACCCTGCCTTGCGGCACTTGATATCGACGAATTTTTCCGCGCCGAGGTCCGCGCCGAATCCGGCTTCGGTAACGACGTAGTCCGAGAGCTTGAGCGCGGTCTTCGTCGCGATCACAGAATTGCATCCGTGCGCGATGTTGGCGAACGGACCGCCGTGGATAAACGCGGGGTTGTTTTCCAGCGTCTGCACAAGATTGGGTTGCAGCGCATCTTTGAGCAACACGGTCATTGCGCCGTGCGCCTTCAGATCGCGCGCGCGCACCGGCTTCTGCTCCTTCGTGTAGCCCACAACGATGTTGCCGAGACGATTCTTCAGGTCGGAAAGCGACGTCGCGAGACAGAAGATCGCCATGACTTCGGACGCCACAACGATGTCGAAGCCATCTTCGCGAGGGAAACCGTTGGCGAGGCCGCCTAAGGATACGGTAATGTCCCTGAGCGCCCGGTCGTTCATGTCCACGACGCGCTTCCAAGCAATGCGGCGGACGTCAATGTCAAGTGTGTTGCCGTGATGAATGTGGTTGTCGAGCATCGCCGCGAGCAGGTTGTTGGCAAGCGCGATGGCGCTGAAGTCGCCGGTGAAGTGAAGATTGATGTCTTCCATCGGCACGACCTGCGCGTAGCCGCCTCCCGCTGCGCCGCCTTTCATCCCGAATACCGGCCCGAGGCTTGGTTCGCGCAGGCAAATGACCGCTTTTTTGCCGATCTTGTTGAGCGCGTCGCCCAGCCCTACTGTGGTGGTGGTCTTGCCTTCTCCTGCGGGAGTGGGAGTGATAGCCGTTACCAATATTAATTTACCGTCGGGCTTGTTCTTCAAACCCTCTACATGCTTGAGCGATAGTTTCGCCTTGTAGTGGCCGTAGGGTTCAAGATGCTCGTCGGAGATGCCGAGCCTTTCTTTTGCAATCTCCGCAATACGATGCATTTTCGCTTTCTGGGCGATTTCAATGTCTGATGGCATGAAAGCTCCTCTGAAGAATCACTAACAGGCGTATGCAAATCTAGCTTGGTTCAGCAGTCACAGCCGCCAAGATCTGCCCACCGCCAAAACTCGAAACTGGATTCAGTTCACCACCCGCCGTCACCCGCACGGCGCAATACTTGAACTCGGGAATCTTGCCGACGGGATCCAGCGCCGGATTGGTCAGCACGTTCGCCGCCGCCTCGTAGTAGCAAAATGGGATGAACACCGTACCCACTGGTATGCCGTCGAACTGGCGCACGTACAGGGTGATCTTGCCACGCCGCGATTCGACGGTAATCACACCTCCAGGCTTGGCGCCGATGCGCTCTAAATCAAGCGTGTGCAATGAGGCGATAGCTTGCGGCTCAATCGCGTCGAGCACCCCGGCGCGTCGCGTCATGCTTCCGGTGTGCCAATGTTCAAGCTGGCGGCCGGTTATTAACACCATCGGATAATCCTTATCTGGCCGCTCGTTCGCCGGAATCAACTGCGCAGGAACGAATTTGCCGCGGCCATCTTCAGTCGGGAAATCTTCGATGAACACCACTGGTTCCCCCGGGTCACCCTCGTTCTCGCAGGGATACGTCACCGAGTACTCCGACTGCAGCCGCTCCCATGTGATTCCGGCTATGCTGGGCATGGCGCGGCGCATTTCGTCGAACACTTGCTCGACGCCTGAGTCCGGTCCTTGATAGTTCCAATTGAGCCCGAGGCGTTTGGCCATTTCCTGGATGATCCACAAATCCTGTCGCGCATCGCCCGGCATTTGCAAGGCAGTTCGCCCCAACTGCACCATGCGGTCGGTGTTAGTGAAAGTGCCGGTCTTTTCGGGGAATGCCGACGCTGGCAATATGACATCGGCAAGGTACGCGGTTTCGGTCAGGAAAATATCCTGCACGACCAGCGTCTTGAGCTTGGCCAGCGCCTCACGTGCGTGCTCGACGTCAGGATCAGACATCGCCGGGTTTTCTCCCATGATGTACATGCCATGTAGCTTGCCGGCGTGAACCGCGTCCATAATTTCGACCACCGTCAGACCTGGGTTGGGATCGAGCGTGGCGCCCCAAAGCTTTTCAAAGTTGCCGCGCACATTGTTGTTGTCCACCCGCTGATAGTCGGGGAAGACCATTGGGATCAAGCCCGCGTCGGAGGCGCCCTGCACGTTGTTCTGCCCGCGAAGGGGATGCAATCCAGTTCCGGGACGTCCGACCTGCCCGGTCATCAGGCACAGCGCGATCAAGCAGCGCGCGTTGTCGGTGCCGTGCACATGTTGCGAGATGCCCATGCCCCAGAAGATCATCGAAGCCTTGGAGGTCGCGTACAGCCGAGCGACTTCTCTGATCATTGCCGCGGATACGCCACAGATCGGTGCCATCGCCTCCGCGCTGTAGGCGGCGACGTTGGCTTTGAGCGCTTCGAAGCCTAGCGTGCGCCTGGCGATGAAGTCTTCATTCACCCAGCCCTCGCTGATAATCGTGTGCATCATCGCGTTAAGGAACGCGACGTCGCTATCGGGTTTGAGTTGTAGATAATGGGTGGCCAAACGCGCCAGTTCGAAGCGGCGCGGATCGGCGACGATCAGTTTGGCCCCGGCTTTCGCCGCGTTCTTGATAAAGGTCGCGGCGACCGGATGATTGACGGTGGGATTGGCGCCGATGATGAAAACCACTTCAGCGTGCATCACGTCGGAGACTTGGTTCGACACTGCGCCCGAGCCTATGCCTTCTAGCAAAGCTGCCACGCTGGATGCATGGCAGAGGCGGGTGCAATGATCAACGTTGTTGGTGCCGAAACCGGTGCGCACAAGTTTCTGGAACAGATATGCTTCCTCGTTGCTGCCTTTGGCGGAACCGAATCCGGCGAGCGCCTGCGGGCCGTCTTTGTCGCGAATCTCTTTTAGCCCGCTGCCCGCGACATCGAGCGCCTCTTCCCAACTCGCTTCGCGGAATGCGGAATAAAGATCGTCCGGATCCATCGAAAAATGCGCGGATTTGGGCACGCTGGACTTGCGAATGAGCGGCTTCGTCAAACGATGTTTGTGATGCACATAATCGAAGCCGTAGCGCCCTTTCACGCAGAGCCGTTTGTGATTAGCCGGGCCGTCGCGGCCCTCCACATGCAGGATTTGGTTGTCCTTGATGTGGTAGGTGAGCTGGCAGCCGACGCCGCAATAGGGGCATACCGAATCCACTGTCTTGTCGGGCACGACCATTCCCACTCCGCGCGCCGGCATGAGCGCCCCAGTCGGACACGCCTGCACGCATTCACCGCAGGCGACGCAAGTCGAGGCGCCCATGGGATCGCCCAGGTCAAACACGATTTCAGAACGACGCCCACGGAAGGCGTAACCGATCACGTCGTTCACCTGCTCTTCACGGCAAGCGCGCACACAGCGTGTGCATTGGATGCACGATTCGAGATTGACGGCGATGGCCGGGTGCGAAATGTCTGCGGAGGGATTTTCGCGCGAACTAAACCGTGGCCTGCCAACTCTGAGCTCTTTCGCCCATTCGTCCAACTCGGAATTCAGCGTGTGCTGACGCTCAGGCATGTCGGAGAGCAGGAGTTCTAGCACCATTTTCTGCGAGGCGCGCGCGCGTTCGTTGTCGGAAAACACTTCCATTCCGGCAGTAGGAACCCGGCAGCAGGAGGGAGCCAGCACGCGCTCGCCCTTGATCTCGACCATGCACGAGCGGCAATTGCCGTCGGGGCGATAGCCTTTGAGGTAGCACAGATGAGGAATCCTGATGCCGTGGCGCTTTGCGGCCTCGATAATCATCTCATCCGAGTAGCCGGATATCGCCTTGCCGTCCAGTTTGAACTCGACGACCTGACGATCGACCTGCAAATCTAAAGGGGCATTCATATCAAAAGGATCCTTCGGCTCGCTTTGCTCGCTCAGGATGACCCCTGCGGGGTCACCTCATGTGGGAAATATTTAAGCACGCAGCGGATCGGATTGGGTGCCGCCTGCCCGAGACCGCATATCGAAGCATCCCCCATTGCGTTTGAGAGTTCTTCCAGCAGCTCAGGGTTCCAACGCGGCTCTTGCATGAGCTTGACCGCCTTCGACGTGCCTACGCGGCACGGAGTGCACTTGCCGCACGATTCGTCCTCGAAAAAGCGCATCACATTGATCGCCGCGTCCTTCGCTTTGTCTTTGTCCGACAGAATCATCACGGCCGCCGAGCCGATGAAACAGCCGTAAGGGTTAAGCGTGTCGAAATCGAGCGGAATGTCGCCTAGGCTCGCGGGCAGAATTCCTCCCGACGCGCCGCCAGGCAAATAGCCGTAGAAGGTGTGGCCGGGAAGCATTCCGCCGCAGTATTCCTCAATCAATTCGCGCATGGTGATTCCCGCCGGCGCGAGATGGACCCCCGGCTTTTGCACCCGCCCGCTCACGGAGAAAGAGCGAAGTCCCTTGCGCCCGTTGCGCCCGTGTGAAGTAAACCATGCCGCGCCTTTCTCTAAAATGTCGCGCACCCAATACAACGTCTCCATGTTGTGTTCGAGCGTCGGCCGGTTGAAGAGCCCCACTTGAGCGACATAAGGCGGACGCAATCTCGGCATCCCGCGTTTGCCTTCGATGGATTCGATCATCGCCGATTCTTCGCCGCAGATGTATGCGCCCGCGCCGCGGCGCAAGTGCATTTTCGGCAATAAACAGAGTGGATCGGATTGCAGCGCCAGAAGTTCCTTCTCGAGAATCTGCCGGCAGCCAGCGTATTCATCGCGAAGATAAATGTAGACCTTGTCAATCCCTACCGCCCATGCCGCGATTAGCATCCCTTCCAGAAAACGATGCGGGTCGCGTTCCAAATACCAGCGATCTTTGAACGTTCCCGGCTCGCCTTCGTCTATGTTGACCGCCATCAAGCGGGGCGCGGGCTCGCCACGCACGATGCGCCATTTGCGTCCTGCTGGAAAACCTGCGCCACCCAAACCCCGCAGCGCGGAATCTTCGAGCGCCTTGATCACGTCTTCCACCTGCCGTTTGCCCGATGTGCATTCGAGCAAAGTGCGATAGCCGCCCTGTTCCCGGTATTGCCGATAATCCACGTAAGGCGCGACGGAGGCTTTGATTGATTTCTTCGCAACGGCTGATTGCACGCGATCCATATCGGCGCGATCAATCGGGTTCTGCCCGAGTACTGCGACTGGCGCTGATTCACACCGCCCCACGCACGGCGCGGTAATCACCCTCACGTTGCTTCCCGCGTATCTCTGCAACCCTTGCAGCAATTTTTTGGCGCCCGCAAGTTCGCAGGAAAGAGAGTCGCACACTCTCACAGTCAGCTCGGGTGGCGCTTTGTCGCCCTCCTTGATGACATCGAAATGATGATAGAAAGTCGCGACTTCGTAAACTTCGGTGAGCGCGAGCTTCATCTCTTCCGCCAGCGCAACGATGTGCGCCGCCGAGATGTGGCCGTAGTTGTCTTGTATCTTGTGCAGGTGCTCGATCAACAGATCACGGCGGCGCGGCTCATCGCCAAGCAGCGTCTTAATTTCCTCGCGGGAACGCGGATCGGCGACGCGCCCTTTGCGCTTGCCGCTGGCTTTTTTCAGAAGACGGGTATCGAGTTTGATTGGCGCTGGTTTCGACATCAGGGGTCAAGTAAATTGCACTACCAAGGGTTATACCATTCAAGGCAAAGGGTGACAAAGTTACTTGCCTGAAAGAATCGCTCGCCTACTCTGGTCGTTTTGGCAAGTCGATGATCTGGGCGGCCATGGCTACACATCAGGCGAGTCCAGCCTGCATGACACTCGTCGCCCGATCCCACTCACTCGCCTGTGCCGCCCGACGCTCGGCCGCCTGCACCGTGTTCCACATCAGCATGCTGACAGTCATCGGCCCCACTCCGCCGGGAACCGGAGTGATGTAAGAGGCTTTTTCCTTTACCGCCTCGAAATCGACATCGCCCACCAGCCTTCCGTCCGGCAGCCGATTGATCCCGACATCGATCACGACCGCGCCGGTTTTAACCATAGGCGCGGTGATGAGATTTGGCTTACCGGCGGCAACCACAAGAATGTCCGCTAGGATCGTGAACTGCGCCAAGTCTCGCGTCTTGACATGACATAAGCAAATCGTGGCTTCCTTTTGCAGCAGCATGAGCGCCATCGGTTTGCCGACGATATTGCTCGCCCCCACCACCACGACGTTCTGTCCAGCAATCTGGATTCCCGCGTACTCGAGTAGCCGTTGTACTCCCAACGGGGTGCACGGCGGGAACACGGTGTTGCCGATCACCAATCCGCCAACGTTGTAAAGATGGAATCCATCCACGTCCTTGTCTCGGGCAATCGCCTCAAGAACCCGGCGCATGTCGAGATGCGACGGCAGTGGAAGCTGCACGATCATTCCGTGGATATCCGGTTTGATGTTGAGCGCGGCAATCCGGGTAAGCACGCTGCCCTGGTCGGCGTCGGCTGGGAACTCGTGAACTTCGGAGCACACGCCGACTTCGGCACAAGCCGACATCTTCTTGCGCACGTAGACCTTGGATGCCGGATTTTCGCCCACGATGATGACCGCAAGCCCCGGCACGATGCCAAGTGTCTTCAGTCGCACTACGCGAGTCTTGATGTCTTCTCTAATCTTCTTGGCGACAGCGACGCCGTCAATGA
>JBOIGA010000076.1:0-12583 GCA_050741875.1 Burkholderiales bacterium | reverse complement strand
GCGTGACATCGACGCGGTCGTCCTGAGTCCCGGCATTGCGCTTACCGAACCGCTCGTCGCCGCGGCGAGAGCCCGCAAGCTTCCGGTCATGGGCGACGTCGAGCTTTTCGCGCTGGAAGTCGCGAACACTCCCGATTCGAGAATTCTCGCGGTGACTGGGACCAACGGCAAGAGCACGGTCACCTCGATGGCGGGAGACATGTGCCGCGAAGCCGGTTTGCGCACGGTCGTCGCCGGCAACATCGGCTTGCCGATACTCGACGGCTTTGCCCCCGCCGCTCAAGTTTATGTCCTCGAGCTTTCCAGCTTTCAACTCGAAACGACGACGAGCCTCGGCGCCGATGCCGCGACAGTATTGAACGTCAGCGAAGACCATCTCGATCGTCACATTCGGCTCTCCGGCTACGCGCGCGCCAAGTCGAGAGTTTTCCGCGGATCCGGGATTCAGGTGCTCAATCGCGAAGACGCGCAGAGCCGCGCAATGGCGCTGCCCGGACGCTCGGTTTTTACTTTCGGCCTCGATGCTCCGGCCAGCGACAACGATTGGGGCCTCATCGCGTGGCGGGGAGAAAAGTGGCTCGCGCAGGGGAGACGCAATCTCGTGGAAGCCACGGCGCTTCCCGTGGCGGGCTTGCATAACGCCGCTAACGCGCTCGCGGCGCTCGCGCTTTGCCGCGCCATCGGACTTTCTTATGCGCCGCTCGTCGATGCATTGAAAAAATTCTCCGCGCTACCGCATCGAACGCAGAAAGTCCGTGAATTGAACGGCGTCGCTTTTTATGACGACTCCAAGGGCACCAACGTCGGGGCGACCTGCGCGGCGCTTCTCGGCATATCGCGCCCGGCCGTACTGATCGCTGGAGGCGACGGCAAAGGCCAGGACTTCTTTCCGCTTGCAGACGCGGTCAACGCCCGGGCGCGAACGGTGGTGCTGATTGGACGCGACCGTGATGCGATCGCGCGCGCGATCGCCGGCGCCGGAGCCGTGGTGGTCTACGCCGATAGCATGCAAGCGGCGGTGGAAGTCGCGTATTCGCATGCCAAGCCAGGCGACGCCGTGCTGCTGTCTCCCGCGTGCGCGAGTTTCGATATGTTTCGCGACTACGAGCACCGCGCCGAAGTTTTTGTCGCCGCCGTCATGGCTTTGCGTTCCAACCACAAAGCCGCATGAGCGCGCGCCTCGTCTATTCCTCGGGCGGAAACCCGGCGCACCCGGCGAGCGAATTCGACTGCGTTCTGTTCGCCAGCGCTTTTGTGTTGATCGCGCTTGGGGTGGTCATGGTCTATTCAGCCTCGATCGCGATCGCGGAGAAAAGCGCCCACGCCGCGCACTACCTTGGGCGCCATTCGTTCTCGCTCGCCGTGAGCCTGGCAATCGCCCTTATCGTCTTCCAGTTTCCCCTGCGCTTTTGGCAGCGAATCGCGCCTTCGCTTTTCGTCGCCGGAACATGTCTGCTCGTGCTCGTGCTCGTCCCCGGAATCGGCAAGGAAGTGAACGGCAGCCAGCGCTGGCTGCCGTTGCATTTTTTCAATCTACAGCCCTCCGAGCTCATGAAACTCGCGGTTGTGCTTTACGCCGCCGACTACACCGTGCGCAAAGCGGCGTTCATGGACAGCATCACCAAATCTTTTCTACCCATGCTGATGGTCATGCTCGTGACCGGGGCCTTGCTTCTGCAGCAGCCCGACTTCGGCGCCTTCGCCGTGATCGGCGTGATCGGCCTCACACTACTTTTTTTGGGCGGGATGAACTGGAAGCTTTTCGCCGGGATGTTCGCGCTTCTGGTCGCGGGATTCGTCGCGCTCGTCGTCTCCTCACCTTACCGTATGCAGCGCATCACCGCATTCATGAATCCTTGGGATGATCCGCTGGGCAAAGGCTATCAATTGAGTCACTCGCTGATTGCCTTTGGCCGTGGCGAATGGCTTGGAGTGGGACTCGGCGCCTCGATCGAGAAGCAGTTTTACCTGCCGGAAGCGCACACCGATTTTTTGCTCGCCGTCATCGCCGAGGAACTCGGATTCATCGGTGTCGCCGCGCTCATCGCACTGTTCGTCGCGGTGACGATGCGCGCGTTCGCGATCGGCAGGATCGCGGCCACTCTCGAGCGCGAGTTCGCGGCGCTAACCGCGCAGGGAATCGGCGTGTGGATCGCCTGCCAAGCCATTATCAACATGGGAGTCAACATGGGTTTACTGCCCACCAAGGGCTTGACGCTGCCGCTGGTCAGCTTCGGCGGCAGCGCTCTTCTCGCCAATTGCGCCGCACTGGCGATCTTGTTGCGTGTTGACTGGGAAAATCGCCAGCTCATGAAAGGCTTTTCGGTATGAGCCGGCGATTTCGGTGGAGGCTAACGTTTGCGCAGCCAACGTTTGCCGGAACCAAAACAACAAAGCTCATGAAAGGCTTTTCGGTATGAGCCGGCGATTTCGGTGGAGGCTAACGTTTGCGCAGCCAACGTTTGCCGGAACCAGAACAGCAAAGCTGATGAGGGGATTTTCGGTTTGAAACGCACGATCCTCATCATGGCGGGAGGAACGGGAGGACATATTTTCCCGGCGCTGGCGGTCGCGGCGTACTTGAAAGAGCGGGGCTTTCGCATCGTGTGGCTGGGGACGAAAAAAGGCATGGAAGCGACTCTCATTCCCCGCGCGGGTTACCAAATCGCCTGGGTGAGTTTCGGCGGAATCCGTAAGAGCGGGCTTCTTCGTCTCGCCACTCTGCCCTTTTTCCTGCTGCTCGCTTTCGTTCAAAGCGCGGCCGCTTTGTTTAAGTACCGCCCGGACGTGGTCCTGGGAATGGGAGGATTCGCGTCCTTTCCCGGCGGAATGATGGCGTCCTTGTTCAACAAGAGCCTCGTCGTTCATGAGCAAAATTCGATCGCCGGTCTGGCCAACCGAGTGCTCGCGGGAGTCGCCGACAAAGTCCTCGTCGCCTTTCCGGACCCATTTCAAAATCGTGGAAACGGGAAGTTTTCATCCCTCATCCCTCATCCCTCATCCTTTGAAATCGTCGGCAATCCAGTGCGGCCAGAGATCACCGAGGTGCGCGAGCCGGAAGCCCGCTTCGCCGGCCGCGGTGGACCACTGAAAGTCCTCGTGATGGGCGGAAGCCGCGGCGCGCAACAGCTGAACGAGACCGTGCCGGAAGCGCTCAAGCTGATCGCGGCGAACGAAAGGCCGCTGGTCGTGCATCAGGCCGGCGCCGCCCACATCCGCGCGCTCCAACAGAACTATTCGAACGCCGACGTGGACGCCGAAGTTCTCGCCTTCATCGAGGACATGGCCAAGCGGTTGTCCGACTGCGACGTCGCGATTTGCCGGGCGGGCGCGCTCACCATCGCCGAGTTGGCCGCGGCCGGCGTCGCGAGCGTGCTCGTCCCTTACCCGCATGCCGTGGACGATCACCAGACCTATAACGCGAGATTCCTGGTTGAGCGCGGGGCTGCGCTCCTCATTCCGCAGCACGAATTGAACGCGTCGCGGCTTGCCACGATTTTGCAAAGTTTTACTCGCGGCGCCTTACTGAAGATGGCAATCGCGGCGCGCTCGCTTGGAAGACCGGAGGCGACGAGTCGAGTCGGCGAAATCTGCACGGAGATGGCTGGATGAACCGAGGACTGAGGACTGAAGGACTCAGGACTGAGTTGGTTTTGCTCAGTCCTCAGTCCTTAGTCCTGAATTTGAATGAAGCATAAAGTCAAACACGTTCACTTCGTCGGAATCGGCGGCGCCGGAATGAGCGGAATCGCCGAAGTGATGCTCAATCTGGGCTTTGCCATTTCCGGCTCAGACGTACATGACACGGCAGTGACGAAAAGGCTGCGCCAGCTCGGCGCCTCGATCGCGATTTCCCATCACGCCAAAAACATTGAGGGCGCCAACGTTCTCGTCGTCTCCAGCGCGATTTCCCCCGACAACGTCGAAGTTTCTGCCGCGCGCGAAAGAGCGATTCCGGTGGTGCCGCGCGCGATCATGCTGGCTGAGCTCATGCGGCTGCGGCAGGGAATCGCCATCGCCGGCACCCACGGAAAGACTACGACGACAAGCCTCGTCGCCAGCGTGCTGCGCGACGGCGGGCTCGATCCCACCTTTGTCATCGGCGGAAGACTCGAACAGGCGGGCGCGCACGCGAAGCTCGGAAGCGGCGAGTTTCTGGTCGCCGAGGCGGACGAATCCGACGCGTCTTTCCTCCACTTGAATCCCGTAATCGGAGTCGTCACCAATATCGATTCCGATCACATGGAGTTCTACGGTCACGATTTCGACAAGCTTAAAAAGACTTTCATCGAGTTCGTCGAGCGGCTGCCGTTCTACGGCATGGCGATCCTGTGCGCCGACGATGCCCATGCGCGCAGCCTGATTCCCAGCATCACCAAGCCGGTCACGACTTACGGCGTTTCTGCGGAAGCGAAAATTCGCGCGACGAATGTCCACCACGACGGCACGCGCATGCGCTTTACGCTCGCCGGATCGCGCGAGGAAATCGCGCTCAATCTTCCCGGCGTCCACAACGTGCAAAACGCTCTTGCCGCGATCGCAGTGGGTCTCGAGCTTTCGATTCCGTTTCCCTTGATCGCCAAAGCACTGGCCGAATTCGAAGGAGTCGGACGCCGTTTTCAGCATCATGGAACGATCGCGATCGAAGGCGGCGCCTTTACCCTCATTGACGACTACGGGCACCACCCGACCGAGATCGCCGCGACGCTTGCCGCTGCGCGCGCGGCGTATCCCGGAAGAAGGCTCGTGCTCGCTTTTCAGCCGCATCGCTACACGCGCACTCGCGATCTCTTCGAGGACTTCGTCAAAGTACTGGCAATGGCCGATGCGCTGCTGCTCGCCGAAGTCTACCCGGCCGGAGAAACGCCGATCGTCGCCGCCGACGGGCGTTCGCTGGCGCGTGCGATTCGCATAGCGGGACGAGTTGAACCGATATTCGTCGAAGACATCGCCGAGCTGCCCGTGGCGATCCGCGAACACGCGAGGGATGGCGACTTGGTCGTAACAATGGGAGCGGGATCAATCTCGCGCGCCTCGACGGTGCTGTGCGAAGGGCGAGAACCCAAGAGATGAATATGGCCGAACCGGGATTGCGCGGTCGTTTAATCCACGGCGAAGCGATGAGCAAGCACACGACCTGGCGCGTGGGCGGCGCCGCTGATCGCGTCTACCTTCCCGCCGATTTGCGCGACTTCGCGAATTTCCTGCGCACCATCCCGCCCGAAGAAATCGTCCGCACCGTCGGATTGGGAAGCAATCTGCTCGTTCGTGATGGCGGCATTCGCGGCACGGTGATTTTTACCCACGGCGCTTTGAAGCAAACGCGGACAGGCGAACCGACTTCGACGCCTTTCGCCTTTCCCGCTTCCCCTTTCACGGTCTACGCCGAAGCCGGAGTCGCGAGCCCGATCGTCGCGCGCATCGCGGCGCGTCATTCGCTATCCGGCGGCGAGTTTCTGGCGGGGATTCCAGGGACCATCGGTGGCGCACTGAGGATGAACGCGGGGTGTTGGGGCGCCGAAACGTGGGACATCGTCGAGCGGGTTCTGGTCGTCGACCGGAACGGGAATCTCAAGCAGCGCACGAAAGACGACTACGACATCGGCTACCGTTCCGTGGCATTGAAGAGTCGGAAATCACCTTCTCCTCACTCCTCGCTCCCCTCGACTTCGCTCGGGACACGCCTCACTCCTCATGAATTTTTTGCCGCCACATGGTTCACTTTTGGGCCAGGCGATAGAAGCGTCTCTTTGCAGAAAATCCGAGACCTCTTGTCAAGGCGGATCGCGAGCCAGCCTTTGTCCATTCCCAACGCGGGGTCGGTATTCAGGAATCCGCCGGGAGATCACGCCGCGCGGCTCATCGAAACGTGCGGTCTCAAAGGCGCGCAAATCGGCGGTGCGGCGGTCTCGGTCAAACACGCCAACTTTATCGTCAACAACGGCAATGCAAGCGCAGCCGACATCGAAGCTTTGATCGAAAAAGCGCACGAAGGCGTCTTGCGCAAAACCGGGATTGACCTCGTCCGCGAAGTGGAAATCATCGGGGACGCGAAATGAATTTTGGCAAGGTCTCGGTTCTCCTCGGCGGACGCTCGGCCGAGCGCGACATTTCGCTGAAAAGCGGCAACGCAGTGCTCAAGGCGCTCGTCTCGCGCGGCGTCAATGCGCACGCTTTTGATCCCGCGCAGGAGCCCCTGGAGGCGCTGGCGAAAGGCGCCTTCGAGAGGGTATTCATTGCTCTGCACGGCCGCTACGGAGAAGACGGGACGATTCAGGGCGCGCTCGAGCTCATGAATCTTCCTTATACCGGAAGCGGGGTCGCGGCGAGCGCGATCGCCATGGACAAGTGGCGCACCAAGCTCATCTGGCAGTCCGCCGGCATTCCCACTCCTCGATTCGCGCTCATCGATGCACAAAGCGATCTCGAAGAAGTCGCCGACGACCTCGGCATTCCGCTGATCATCAAGCCTTCGCGCGAAGGCTCGACCATCGGACTCACCAAAGCGTTGGCCAAGAAAGACTTGGCCGCCGCCTACGCGCTCGCGGCGAAACACGACACCACCGTGCTCGCCGAAGAATTCATTTCGGGCCAGGAGCTGACCGCGCCGATTTTGCGCCGAAAACCGCTGCCGCTGATCCGTATCGAGGCGGCGAGCGGGCTTTACGACTACGAAGCGAAATACTTGCTCAACACCACGCGTTACTTCTGCCCGTGTGGATTGCCCGCCAGCGAAGAAGAGCCGCTGCAAGCGCTGGCGCTGAAAGCCTACGACCTCGTCGGTTGCCGCGGCTGGGGGCGAGTGGATTTTCTCCTCGATGCCCAAGGCAAACCGCATTTTCTCGAAGTCAACACGATTCCAGGGATGACCGATCACAGCTTGGTGCCGATGTCGGCGAAGGCGGCGGGAATAAGCTTCGAGGATCTTGTGCTCACCATTCTTGAGGACGCTTGCCTTGACTGAAAAATCTCCCGCCATCGTTCTTGCCAACGTTCTTTTCGCCTGCGCGGTTCTCTTGCTCGGCTACTCCGCCGTGCGCACGGCCGTCGAGCTACCTTTTTTCGCGCTGCGCGAAGTATGGATCCTGGGAAGCGTCAAGCACATTTCCCGCGCGGAAATCGAAGCCGTGATCAAGCACGAGATGCGGGGAAATTTTTTCACGCTCGATTTGCGCGCCGCGAAACAGGCTTTCGAAAAACTTGCGTGGGTGCGGACGGTCTCGCTTTCGCGCGCGTGGCCCAACACGCTGGTCGTGCGGTTCGAAGAACAAGTTCCGCTCGCGAGATGGGGCAAAGACGCTCTGATCAATGTTCACGGGGAGCGCTTCGCCGCGGTCGCGGAGGTCGTTAAGGCGGCGCCGCTTCCTGAATTCATCGGTCCAGACGGGAGCGAAAGCAAAATGGCGGAACAGTACCGCATGTTCGCGCGCGTGCTCGAACCGATCGGACTCTCCCCGATCAACGTGCGTTTGTCGGAGCGCGGGGCATGGCAATTGCGCCTGTCCAATGACTTGAGTCTCGACCTCGGCCGCGAGGACATCGAGAGCCGGCTCGCACGCTTCGTCGAGGTCTATCCGCAGTTCACAGTACTAACGGACGATGCGCCCAGGCGTCTCGATTTGCGCTACGACAACGGTTTCGCCCTCACGCGTTCGGGAAAGGGTTGAATGAGCCGGACCAAAGACAATCTGCTCGTCGGGCTCGACATCGGGACCTCGAAAATCGTCGCCATCGTCGCCGAAATCAAGGAAGAAGGCGGGCTCGAGATCATCGGCATGGGAAGCCATCCTTCGCGCGGATTGAAAAAAGGCGTGGTGGTCAATATCGAGTCCACGGTGAACGGCATCCAGCGCGCGATGGAAGAAGCCGAGCTCATGGCCGATTGCAAAATCCGCGAAGTCTATACCGGCATCGCCGGCTCGCACATCAAGAGCTTCAACTCGCACGGGATGGTCGCGATCAAGGACCGTGAGGTAACGCAAGCCGACGTCGAGCGAGTGGTCGAGACCGCCAAAGCGGTCAACATCCCGACTGACCAGCAGATACTGCACATCCTCAATCAGGAGTTCATCATCGATGGGCAGGAAGACGTGCGCGAGCCGCTCGGAATGAGCGGCGTGCGTCTCGAAATCAAAGTCCACATCGTCACCGGCGCGGTGTCCGCCGCGCAGAACATCATGAAGTGCGTTCGCCGCTGCGGCCTCGAAGTGCAGGACCTCATCCTGCAGCCGCTCGGGTCGGCAACCGCCGTCTTGTCCGAAGACGAAAAAGATCTCGGCGTATGCCTGATCGACGTCGGCGGCGGTACCACCGACATCGCGGTCTTCACCGAAGGCGCGATCCGCCATACCGCTGTCATCCCGATTGCCGGCGACCAGATCACCAATGACATCGCGATGGCGTTGCGCACACCGACCAAGGACGCCGAGGAAATCAAAATTCGTCACGGCTGCGCCTATACGCAGCTCGCCAATGCGCAGCAAAACGTCGAGGTCCCGGGAGTTGGCGATAGAGGCCCGCGGCAATTGTCGCGGCAAACCTTGGCCGAAGTCATCGAGCCGCGTGTCGAAGAGCTCTACTCGCTCGTGCAGACCGAGCTTCGGCGCAGCGGCTTCGAGGAACTGTTGTCGTCGGGGATCGTGATCACCGGGGGCGCTTCGGTCATGCCCGGAATGGTGGAACTCGGAGAAGAAGTCTTTCACATGCCGGTCAGGCTGGGACTTCCCCAGTACCTCGGCGGCCTCTCCGAGGTCGTTCGCAATCCGCGCTATTCGACCGCGGTCGGGCTGCTGCTCACCGGTCTGGCGCAAAGGAAGCGGCGCGAAATGGTGAAAATGACAACGGGATCATTCAAGCAGGTTTTTGAGAGGATGAAGAGTTGGTTCAAGGGCAATTTTTGAGGCAGGACTACTTAAAGGAGACCATCATGTTTGAAATCGTGGACAAGCAACCGCAAGGCGCAAACATCAAGGTGTTCGGGGTCGGCGGCTGCGGCGGCAACGCAGTGGATCACATGATCAACAAAGGAGTTGAAGGCGTCGAATTTATCAGCGCCAACACCGACGCGCAGGCGCTCAAGCGCAATAAGGCGAAGATCCAACTACAGCTCGGTACCGGCATTACCAGGGGGCTTGGCGCCGGCGCCAATCCCGACGTCGGCCGCCAGGCCGCGATCGAAGACCGCGAGCGCATCGCCGAACTCATCGCCGGCGCCGACATGCTGTTCATTACCGCCGGGATGGGGGGAGGAACGGGAACCGGAGCGGCGCCCGTCGTTGCGGAAGTCTCGCGCGAACTCGGAATACTTACCGTCGCGGTGGTAACCCGGCCTTTCGCCTTCGAGGCAAAACGCTTACGCATCGCCCAGGAAGGGATCGAGGCCCTGAGCCAACACGTCGACTCGGTGATCGTGATTCCCAATGACAAACTGATGAACGTGCTCGGCGAAGACGTGACCGTGCTAGACGCCTTCCACGCCGCCAACAACGTGCTCCACGGGGCGGTGGCGGGAATCGCTGAAGTTATCAACTGCCCCGGTTTGATCAACGTCGATTTTGCCGACGTGCGTACGGTCATGTCGGAAATGGGAATGGCGATGATGGGCTCGGCGCACGCCGGAGGGATGGAGCGCGCGCGCATTGCGGCCGAGCAGGCGGTCGCGAGCCCGCTTCTGGAAGACGTGAACCTTGCCGGTGCGCGAGGCGTTCTGGTCAACGTTACCGCCGGCGCCAGTCTTAAGATGAAAGAAGTCCACGAAGTCATGCACACCATCCGCGGCTTCACCGCCGATGAAGCGACCGTCATCGTCGGCGCGGTCATCGATGAAGCCATGCAGGACAGCTTGCGCGTGACGATGGTGGCGACGGGCCTCGGCACTCCGGTCAACCGCGTTCAAACCAAGCCGTTGGCGGTGATTAAAACGGGCACCGACAACACACCGCTGCACGTGAACTACGGGGAACTCGATACTCCCGCGGTCATGCGCAGAAGAAACCGCGATGCGGCGATCGAAGCGATGAAGCAATCGGGAGTGGAATTATTGGACATCCCCGCGTTCCTAAGAAAACAGGCAGATTAGCCGCTTGGAAAATCAATGTGATAAAGTCGCCAGTCAATGATCAAACAAAGAACACTAAAGAGCATCGTGCGCGCGGCCGGGGTCGGGCTGCACAGCGGCCAGAAAGTTCATATGGCGCTGCGGCCGGCCGCGGTCAATACCGGAGTCGTGTTTCGCCGAATTGATCTCGATCCTCCGGTGGAGATCGCCGCCGATCCCTTCAACGTCGGCGACACGCGCCTCGCATCCTGCCTGGAACGCGGCGAAGCAAAAGTCGCAACGGTAGAGCATCTGATGTCGGCGCTCGCCGGGATCGGCGTTGACAATGTTTACGTGGACCTGACAGCCGCCGAACTTCCGATTCTTGACGGGAGCGCGGGACCTTTCGTGTTCTTGTTGCAGTCAGCCGGAATCGTCGACCAGCCGGTGGCGAAGAAATTCGTGCGAGTCAAGAAACCGGTTGAAGTACGAGAAGAAGATCGCTGGGTGAGGTTCGAGCCGCACGCCGGATTCAAGATTAGTTTGACGATTGACTTCGACCATCCCGCTTTCGACAAGAGCGACCGTAGCGTGACCATAGATTTTTCCGAGACCTCGTATGTCAAGGAAGTCGCGCGCGCACGCACTTTCGGTTTCATGCAGGACGTGGACACATTACGCAATCAGGGGCTGGCTTTGGGAGGAAGCCTGGGCAACGCTGTCGTCCTCGACGAATCGAAAGTGCTTAATAGCGAAGGCTTGAGGTACAAGGACGAATTCGTCAAACACAAAGTGCTCGACGCGCTCGGCGATCTTTATCTTCTGGGGCATCCCATCATTGGCGCCTTTTCCGGTTGCAAATCGGGGCACGCGCTCAACAACGCGCTCTTGCGCCGACTTCTTTCCGATTCAAGTGCTTGGGAATACGTCTCTTTCGATCGGGCAGAGGAAGCTCCCGCGTTCCTGCAAGCGCAATTGCAAGCTGTCTGATTCCGTCGGGTTTTTCGCGGCTTCTTGCTAGAGAGAGTCTTTCTAATCGCTTGCGCGCGACGCGAGTTTTATCAGCACCGACTTCAATTCCGGATCCTGTAGTTCCAGAGCGAGGTCGCCGACTGCCTTTGCTGCTTTACGGCTTAATCTGGCTCTCTTGAAATGAGGGCTTGCGTAAGTCCCAACTTGCACGGCAAAACGAATTTTAGTAACCTCGAATCCACATTTTTGATAAGCAGTTAATAAGGTTGGCGCCGTTTGTTGAAGTTTGGTGGCAACCGCGCCATTGTGGGTGAGCAAAACCAGAGTGCCATTTTTGCAGGATCCGACACTCGCGTGCGTCTTCAAAGAAGAGGGCGCGGCTTCCAGAAATACTCGCTGCAGTTCCATGAGGTAGCGTGCATGTTGAATTGCCGCATGCGACCGGTCCTTCGTGTCAAGGCAGCAAGCAATTCTGCGCAGTGACATGAGATTCGAAATGGAGTCGGAGACGATGAATATTATTCTAGTTTCCCGGAAGCTTTCGCAAGCTCGGAGCTTGAACTTCGGGCGATGGCAGCTTTTTTTTCTGGCCGGCCTTTTCTTACTCGCGACGATGGCGGGCTCGGTCGCCCTTCATTACCTGCTTTCGCGTTATTCCCACCTACCTTACCTCGAGCCTTTGGTTGGCAAAGTAGCCCCGCAAAGCACGGCGGCGCCCGACGAAAGCCTCGATGCCGTCGCGATTAAATTGGGACAGATCGAGGCGCAACTGATGCGGCTCGATAATCTAGGCCAGCGCCTCGCAAAAGTCGCCGGGTTCAAGCCGCAAGATTTCGCTTCCCTGGAAACCCCGGGTCGAGGCGGTCGCCATAATCTCGATCAATCCGATCTCACGCTTCAGCAGATGAGCGCAATCGCCAACTCGCTTTCCTGGCAGGTCGAGGATCGCACCGAAAAGCTGAGCTTACTCGAATCGCTGCTCAACGAAAGCAACGCGCAGAAGCAGCTTACTCCGTCTTCCCAACCCGTTCACGGCGGCTGGTTCTCTTCGGGATTCGGTTGGCGCATAGACCCTTTCACCGGCAGGAAAGGTTTCCACGAAGGTTGGGATTTCTCCGCCGAAGCGGGATCGGCCATCTATTCCACGGCTGGCGGGATCGTACAGTATTCAGGATTTCATCCGCAGTATGGTAATATGGTCGAGGTCGACCACAGCAACGGATTAATCACCCGCTACGCTCACGCGCGTAAGCGTCTCGTCAAAGTCGGCGACGTGGTGATGAAAGGAAGCAAGATTGCCGAAGTCGGCAGTACCGGCCGCTCCACGGGCGCGCATTTGCATTTTGAAGTCCTGCAAAGAGGAGCGCCCCAGAATCCGTCGCGTTTTTTGCGGCCGCCGAGTTAAAACCCTCGATAACCCGAGCGCAAACACGAGGCCCGAATCAGGCGCCTTTGTTTGCGCTTTATTTTTAGGGAACCTCTGATCAAGTCGCACACGGATCGCGTTTCGACGAGAATGGGTTGGCTACGAGACGAGCGGCTGAGGATCAGTAGCCGGACTACGGCCTCAGACGC
>JBOIGA010000075.1:0-12684 GCA_050741875.1 Burkholderiales bacterium | reverse complement strand
CCAGATGAGATAAGCGCTCAGCGGCGCGACCAAAACCCCGTGCGCAAAAGTATCCGAGCGCCTCCAGATCGCGAACATCGACTGCGCGGTCGGCCAATACGTGATAAGCAGCGCGGCAAAGCAAAGAGCGACGAGCGCGAGCGGCACGACCCAGTCGCTCGGTTGTTTCAATGGCGCCGCGGTGACGTGAGAATGCGAGTCTTGGCGTCGAGCGTCGCGCTGGCGAAGCTTGCAAAACAGTGCCTTGCCGATCATGATCCGTAGCGCTGCACGGGAGCCGGACTCGGATTTCCGGAAAGTACGCGCAATCCCTTGAGCAGTCCGCCGAGCCGGTTCAAGCTCGCCCCCCAACTGTAGTCGTTAAGAATTCGCTCGCGCGCTTTGACTCCCATCGCGGGCGTTTCTCCCGAGAGGGCGGAGAGCACCAGCGCGACCCACTCGTTCCTGTCTTTGGCCGCGTGCAATTCTTCTCCCAAACGCACGTTGAGCGCCGCCGCCGCCTCGCAAGAAGCGACGACCGGCTTCTGCATCGCCATCGCCTCGAGAATCTTGTTCTGCACGCCGCGCGCGACCCGCAATGGCGCGACCGCCACTTCAGCGTGCGCAAGATAAGGGCGCATGTCCTCGACTTTTCCGGTGACGACGACCCCTGGGATTCCGGCGAGCCTCGTCACCGCGCGCCCCGGATTGGCGCCAGCGATGTAAAACGTCGCCTGCGCGAGCCTGCGCCGCACCGCTGGAAACACTTTGCGCGCGAACCAGCAGACAGCGTCAACGTTCGGCCAGTAGTCCATCGCGCCGGTGAAGACGATCACGCGCTCATGCGCGGCGTACGGATTGGGGTATTCGCGCGCGGGAGAAAAATGCTCGCAGTCAACGCCGTTGTTGAAATGCGTGATCTTGTGCTCGGAATAGGGGGCGAGACTCCTGAACATGCCGGCCTCGAACTCGCTCACGAAAGTCGTCGCGTCGAATTCGCGCGCGATGATGCGTTCGTAAGCGAGAAGCTTCTTGCCCTCGCGGCGAAAGATCGCCGAGAACGGCCATCTCTGGCCGCGCGAATACTGCGTCCATTTGTCCGAGTCGATGTCCACCATGTCGGCGATCCTGCGGGCGCCGGTTCGCTTGCGCACGTACTGCGCCATCGGCGAAGAGAAAACGATGACGTGCTTGATCGTCCTCGCCTCGAACTGCGCGTCCACCCACGCCTGCAGCCTGGCGTCGTGATAATAGGGAATGCTCAAGGGCTGGCCGGTCAACAAGCCTTGGACACAGCGTAGCTTCGCCAGCCGACGATGGAGCCGCGCGAAGTGCGTCTCGCCGCAGTACTTGCGCAACTCGTCAACGTGGCGAAGGTCGTCGGCGTCGTCTACGAAACAGCCGAGATGAACGCGATAGCGTTCGGAGAGATAGCGCAGCATGTGAAACGATCGCAGCTTGTCCCCCTTGTTGGGCGGATAGGGAATGCGATGCGCAAGAAAGAGAAGGTGTTGCATTGGACGCTAACCCAGATCTTTGACGATGTGAGGGCCGATACAGTTGGCGAGTTGAAGCGGCAGCTTGCGCCAAAGCCGTGACAGCATCCGGTAGCGCGGATTGAGCGGGTTCACCTCGGGAACACTCTTACCTTTGTACAATCGGTACTCGTAGAAAAGTGGTTCAGGCGTGAATCCCCAGTTTTTCTTGAAGTCGAACGATCCCGTTCCGAGCTTGCTGCGGCCGTA
Source organism: Burkholderiales bacterium (assembly GCA_050741875.1). Lineage (GTDB taxonomy): Bacteria > Pseudomonadota > Gammaproteobacteria > Burkholderiales > JBOIGA01 > JBOIGA01. The sequence goes on along the minus strand of JBOIGA010000075.1, from coordinate 10,960 downwards.
ATCGAAAACGCGTACGCCTCTCTCACTCGCTCGCCGCATGAGTTCCCAATACATAAAATCGTTTCCGGCAACGCCGCGCGCACGCTCGACTCCGCCGGCGTAGTACGGCAGAACTTCGTCGCGAAAATAGAAAGACAGCACGCTGGCGACGAGCTTGCCTTGCTGCGTCACGGTCAAGACTTCGCAAGCTTGTCCGAACACTTCACGCAGAGTTGCGAAATAGCGTTTGGCAAAGACCGGCGTGCCCAGACGATGCACGCTTTCGGAATACGCCGCGAAGAATCTTGTTACATCGTCGTCGAGTTCACTTCTGAGCCCCGCCGCGATTCCCTTGCGCACCATCGCGCGTTGCTTGCGCGGAATCCGTGCAAGATTCTTGTCCGGGTCGCGATCGATTTCCTTGCGAAACGTCACATACAAATCCTTCTTTTGCCAATCGGCGCGTCGAGGCGAGCGATTGCGGTATTCGAGATAATCCACTTTAAAAGCGAGCGCGAGTTGTTCCGCGGCTGAATCGAGCGCTGTTTTCGCTTCCTCGCTACCTCCCGCGACTCCTCCATAGACGCAAAAAGGCAAGGACGAGAGCGAATGGCCGAACAAGCGGCTCCTGATCTCGGCGAGTGAAAGGACCGCGGCGATTTTGCCTTCGCTCTCGGCGTACAAGAAATAGGTGCGATGCCCGAAAGCGCGCTCGATCACGGTCTTCCATCCCGAAAGATGAAAAAAACTCGCATCAGGACAATCGCGCACGAAAGTGTCCCAGCGGGCGAAATCGGGGGCGGAAAGCTCGCGAACCTGCAGTTGTGCACACGGAAGCTCGTCGACGATAGCCAGCGGCTGACTCATTCAAGTTGCCTGCAAAAAAATCCGGTCGACCCGGTCCCATTCAAAGTCCGCGAGCAATCGCCGCAGGCGAGTCTCCGTGCGCCGCAAGTTCAGGTAATGCCGGAATCGCGTTTTGAAGCTGATTCCGTTCTGCCGGGGTTGTTCGGGGTCGAGTTCCCACGGATGAAAATAGAAAATACACGCCTGGCCGTCGCGTTCATTCACGCGGCGAAGCAGAGAACGCGAAAGCGCATACGGAAAAAGTCGAAAATAGCCTCCGCCTCCGGCCGGCCAGTTACGGCCGATCGCCGCCACCGTCGTGATTGGAAGCTCGACGAGATCGTGCTTCTCGCTCGGTCTGTAGGCGAAACGCGGCGCGTCGGGAACGCCGTAATGGTCGTGGCGAATAGGATAAATGCTCGAGCTATAGCGGTAGCGGGCTTCGTGCAGAACGTCGAGCGCCCACCAGTTGCGCGGACCGATGGAAAAACTCGGCGCGCGATAGCCTTTGACTTCGGCGCCACTCAAGTCTTCCAGAAGACTTTTTGCCCTGATGACGTCTTCGCGGAATTCATCCGGACTTAAGTCCGAAGCACGCTCGTGCATGTAGCCGTGGCTGGCGATTTCATGGCCGCCGCGGGCGATCCGGCGCACGACTTCCGGGTAGTGCTCGCCGATCCAGCCGAGAGTAAAAAAAGTAGCGTGCGCGTTTTTGTCCGCCAGCAGCGCGAGGATCGCGTCCACATTGCGTTCGACGCGACACGGAAAGCGGTCCCACTGGTCGCGCGCAATCGCGAAAGCCGAGACCTGAAAATAATCCTCGACGTCGATCGTCAGCGCGTTGGCGATCGTCATGCGCTTTGCCTCTGCGCTTCGGCACTGAACCATTCGCGCATGATTTCAGCGATGCGAGTCGCGGCTTTGCCGTCCCAATACTCGGGGACTTTGCCCGCCTTGCCTCCGGTCTTGATCACATCGTCGAAAATATCCAGGATCTTTTTCGGATCGCTTCCAGCGACGGTGTTGGTGCCTTCAATCGCCGTGATCGGCCGCTCGGTATTCTCGCGCAGCGTGACGCAAGGTACGCCGAGCGCGGTCGTTTCCTCCTGCATACCGCCCGAATCGGTGAGGACGATACGCGCCTCTTTCATGAGCCCGAGCATCGCCAGGTAATCGAGCGGCGGCACAAAGAGCACGGGCGAGTCCAAAAAGAGCCCGCGCAAATTGAAGTCGGCGATCTTGCCGGCTGTGCGCGGATGTACCGGAAAAACGATCGGAACCTCGCCGCTGATTCTCGCCACCGCTTCCAGAATTCTTCGCAAGGTCTGCGGGCTGTCCACGTTGGACGGGCGGTGCAGCGTGAGCACGCCGTATCCGCGGCCGTCGAAGAAAGTTTCCGGCGCCTGCACGCGGTTTAAGGTCGTCACGGCCGGAAGGGCCTTCTTGAGGCTTTGATACAAGGTGTCGATCATGACGTTGCCGACGAAGTGAATTCGCTCGCCGGCAATTCCCTCGCGCAAAAGGTTGTCGCGAGCGCTGCGTTCAGTCGTGAACAAGAGATCCGAGATCTGGTCTGTCAGTACGCGATTGACTTCCTCGGGCATCGCTCGATCGAAGCTGCGCAATCCGGCTTCAACATGGATCACCGGGACTCGCTTCTTCGCCGCGACAAGAGCGCAGGCCAGAGTCGAATTGACGTCGCCGACGACGAGAACCGCGTCGGCGCCCACGTCATCGAGCACGGGTTCAAAACGGCGCATGACTTCGGCGGTCTGCACGGCATGGCTCGCCGAGCCGACTTCGAGATTGATATCCGGAGCGGGAATGCCCAACGCCTGGAAATGCTGGTCGTTCATCGCCGCGTCGTAATGCTGGCCGGTGTGAACGAGACAAACGTTGAAAGCTTTTACTTTTAAGGCCGCGATCACGGGGCCGATTTTCATGAAGTTCGGGCGCGCGCCGACCACGCACAACACTGTGGGCATTGAATTCATTTAACGGCTGCGTTCTTTGCGGATTCCCCGGGTTCTCGCGAAAGCGAGAATTTCCCTCGACAGATTGAGCACGGAAACCAGCGACTTCTCCATCTGGGAAACGCGCTCGTCGAGACGGTTGAGCTTGTCGCTGGCGTAAACCGCTCCCGCTCCGTTTTCCGCTTTCGCGGGATTGTCGGGCGAAGCTTCGGGGGCGGTGAACTCGCGCTGCAGGTCAGCGACGACTTCGGCGACTTCGGCCGAGTCGAATGCATGTTTTTCTTCGAGGTAACCCATCAGCATCAGGCGGTCGCACACGGTGTTGATGCGGCGCGGAATCCCTCCCGTGTAGTCGTAGATCGCCGCGTGAGCCGCATCACTGAACGTGGGATCGTTCCTCCACCCGGCGGTCTGCAAGCGATGCTCGATGTACGCGCGCGTATCGGAAGCGTCCATCGGACCCAGATGGTATGACGCGATCACGCGCTGCCGAAGCTGTTGCATTCCGTCACCTTGCAAAACCTGGCGAAACTCGGGCTGCCCGAGCAGGAAGCTCTGCATGAGCGATTTTTCGCCGATCTGAAAATTGGAAAGCATGCGAAGTTCCTCGACCGCGCGCTGCGTCAGATTCTGCGCTTCGTCAACGACGCACAAAGCGCGTTTGCCCTGTTTATGACAAGCCAGCAAGAACCCTTCCAGTTTTTTCAACAGCACCGCCTTGCTGACTTCTTCGTGGGCGAGGCCGAAGGATGCGCACACCATGCGCAGAATTTCATCGGCGTCGAGCTGAGTACTGACGAGCTGCGCGCCGACGACATTGTCCCTTTCCAGCTTGACAAACAGATTGCGCACGAGCGTCGTCTTCCCCGCCCCTACCTCGCCGGTGATGACGATGAAACCCTCGCCTTGGTGCAGCCCGTATTCGAGATACGACATCGCGCGCTTGTGGCCGCGGCTGCCGAAGTAGAAATTCGGGTCCGGATTGAGCTGAAACGGCTTGACGGTCAGTTTGTAGAAAGATTCGTACATGTCTTAACGATAGACGATTCCTAGAAAGCCGGTAATCGCGTTTTCGGTAAATTCTGCACTTTCCACGTTCGAATCGCGTTGGTTCCGGCGAAAGAAAACACCAGCCGACACGTTGCGTGAAATGTCTCGAGTGACTCCGGTGTTGAAGAATAAGATGTCGTCGTCGCGATCGATATCGGACGCTTCAACTTTGCTGAAAGTCAAATTGGTGTTGAGCCGGGTGCGCGGCGCCACGCGCCAGACCCAGTCAGCGCTGAAGCCTTTTTCCTCGATCTCGTCGGCGAGGGCAAAATCGCCCCCGCCTAAAACTCCTCCAAGTCCCTCGGTCAGAGAATCGCGTGTTTGATCAAACACGCTTAGCGTGACGGTGTTCTTCGGCAAATTCACGGTCATCAAAAGTTGCAGCCGCTCTTCAAGAAAGACATCGTTAGAGAAGAAGTTCTGTCCGGTAGTGAAACTCGCCGGCAGCCCGTTCTGCACGATAAAGTCGCGCACCGCTTGCGCGCGCGCGACCGGGTCGGAAATGGCGGGCGTGAACAAATCATCCAGGAAAGCTGCGGTACTCGGCGCGGCGGGAAAAAAGAAGGTCTGCTGCGTCGTAGTAATGTCTTCCGTGTACCTAAGGCTCCAAATAGTCCGCCGCGTACGGTGATTCAAATCGAGAAAAGCAGTGTTGCCAAAAAACCGTTTTCCGACCCTCGCTTCGAGATCGGTGCGCGGAGTCGGCGCCCACGACGCCCCGACGCTGTAAAAACCGCCAGTGGGATCAGCCCCCGCGGTCAAAAAATCGTTGTCCTCATATCCTACCGTTGTGAGTAGATTGAGTCTTCCCGTCAATGGGTAACGCAGATTCGCGGCGACAGCCTCGCGAGTAAAGTCGTCATCGCTACCGTCGATGGTTTGGGTTTCGGTAAAGTATTCGACGCCGAATCCCGTCTGGAACGCAGGGCCGCTGTCCAGACGCAAATCAATGCGATTGAGATCGCCGTTGCCGACGGCGTCCTCATCGGTATCGAAAATGCTGTACGTGTAGCGCGCCTCGTAGGTGAGCAAGTTGCGCAGGTTTCGTCTGATGTAGGGGCTTAAGCTGTACGTCTTCACGTCGGCGCGGTTTCCCGTGTCGGTAGTGTTGTCACGCGCGATAGGGCCGAATATGGAAACATTTTGCTGAAATATCGAAGCGCTCGCATCCGTGAAAAAAAAGTCTTGCAGCCATTCGGCAGTGCCGTTTGCGTTCAAAAACTGGTTCAATTCGCGATCCTCGTCCTCGCCGCCCGCCGTCACGAGCAACTCGACCGCGTAGTCGGCCAGAAGGCGCACTCGCGAGGCGTTGAGCGCGGCGGAAATTCCGGGCCGGAATCCGGCGACGAACGCCGTGTCTTCGTCTTCGTTTGAAAGTTCCCGGTTATCGGTGTAAGTGCCAGTGAAATCCGTTCTCGGCGTGATCCTCCAATCGGCAGCGTTCGCAATTCCGGGAACGGCTACCGCGAGGATGAAGGCTCTAGAGACCTTGGCCGGAAGGCTCATCAATTTCCATAACTGCCGACGTAGCCGTAATAGTCCGTTCCGGACAATGTCTTGCTCTTGTTTAGAAGCAAGCTGATCTGCTCGCACGACTCGATCTGCTGCAACGCTTCGCGCAGCGCTTCCTGCGTCGTTTTTTCCGATTCGACCACCATGACGATCTGGCCGACGCGCCCCGCGAGCACGCGCGATTCGGTCGTGGCGAGCAACGGCGGCGAATCGAAAACGATGATGCGGTCGCGGTAGCGGCTGGCCAATTCCTGAAGCAGACGATTCATTGCTTCACTTGCCAGAATTTCGGTCGCGTGCCGGTGGCCGCGCCCGGCAGGGAGCACGGTCAGTTTTTCGACGTTGGTCTTGATAATCGCATCGGAGAGACTCAACGACGAGTCGGTCAGCACGTCGAGAAGCCCCCGCTCGGCGTCGAGGCCGAGAAAGCCCGGCAATGAAGGTTTGGCGACATCGGCATCAACCAGCAGAACGCGATGATCCATTTCCATCGCGATGCTCATTGCCAGGTTGATCGAGCAGAAGCTCTTGCCTTCTCCGGGAAAAGTACTGGTGACCATGATCAGATTGCGATTGCGGGTCGCCATACTCGATCCCTGAAAAGCGTTCATGAGGAGTGGCCGCTTTATGATCCGGAACTCTTCGGCGATCTGCGACTTGGCGTCTTCGGGCGTGATCATTCCCGCCGCGCGCAATCTGGCGAGATTGATATCGCAATGACGCGAGGCGCTGGCTTTTTCGCGCCGCTCGGTGGGCTCCTGCGCGAGCGCCCGCTCGATCAACGTTTCGTTCCTCGCCGCCGGCTCAGCCGGGCGCGGGAGCTGATCCAGCTTGTTGATTGCTTTCTCGATAATGCTCACTTTGATGCCCCTTTACGCGGTCCGCGTTGCGATCGCCAAGAACGCCATCAGCGCGCCGTAGGCGGAGAGCAGGCTTGAGAAGAACAGCACGAAAGCGGCGATGCCCAAGCGTCGCCGGCCCTTGGCCTTGTCGGTCCAGATCATCGAAATCGTTCCGAGCAGCGGCAAACCCGTCGCTTCGGAAAGGCTGCGGCGGTCGTTGAAAGTGGGCTTGAGCTGGCTAATCAGAAACGCCGCGGCTGTTCCGCCCAACAGGCCTCCGAGCAAAACCGCCGACATCAAAAGCACGCGGTTGGGACCGGAGGGATGCGTCGGCGTGACCGGAGGATCAATAATAGTGAAATCCACGACGTCGCCTTTAACATCCATATCGCTCGAAATTTGCGCCGACTCGCGTTTCTGCAGCAACTCGTCGTAGTTCCTCTTGTTCACTTCGTAATTGCGATTCAATTGCACAAGCTCGGCTTCGACCTGGGGAATCGCGTCGACCGAGGCGCGAAGCTGGCCGTAGCGGCTCTCGTATTCCTTAACGCGCGTCATGAGCGCCGCCACTTTGGCTTCCTCGGCCGCGAGGGCGACGGTCAGATGCTGATGGATGAGGTTCTGAGTTTGTCCGCCCGTCGCGGTGGCCACGACCGCGGGGCGCCTGGCCAGCTCTTCTTTCCGCTGTTCCTCGAGCTGCTCAAGAATGCGCTTGGTCGCGATGATGTCGGGGTGCGCCTCGGTGTACGTCGTACGTAGTTGATCTAGATTCTTGTAGAGCGCCGCGATCCGCGCGTCGAGCTCGGTCGAGACCGGCGTCGCGGGGCCAGAGGGCAGTGACGGAGTCGTCAGCAGCACCGGCTCTTCACCCGTGAGCTGGGCCTTGAGCGCATCGCGCGAATTCTCGGCTTCGCGCAATTCGAGCCGCGCTTCGTTTAGCGCGGTTTGCGCCTGTGACAGCCGGGCGAAATAATCCTGGCCTTGCTCAGGCATCCTGCCAAGGTTCTTTTGCTTGAATCCGCTCAACGCGTTCTCGGCGGCGGTCAACCTTTTCTCGTAGGCCGCGATCTGCTCATCGAGAAACTTGCGCGTCGACTCGGCGTGCTTGCGTTTGTTGCCGACACTGCCTTCGATAAAAATCGTCAGAAACGCTTGCACGACTTTTTTTGCGGTCGGCGCGTCGTTGTGTGAATAGGTGAATTTATAGAGGTTTTCCCCGCCAGCGCCGGCGATGACGATGTTTTTGATCATGCCGTTGACCAGCCGCTCCTTGTCTTCCGCCGTCTTGGCAGGGAGATCGAGGTCAGTCATGCGCAGCACTCGCTCGACGTTGGGCCGGCTGATGAGTGTACGGCTCATGACCTGGATCTGCTGATTGATGTTGGGCTGCACGGTCATGCTCGACAGCAGGGGCTTTAGCATGTGGTCGGTGTCGACATAGACTCGCGCGCTCGCGTCGTAATGATCGGGAAGCGTGAAGACCACCGCCCAACCGATCATGCAGATGATCCACGCGATAGTGAGCGCGAGCCAGCGATGCAGCCAGATGCCTCTTAAGTAGCCAAGGAGCTGACCTGCGATTTCATTCATACTTGCCGCCTTTCAAACGCCAGGCTTGAGCGTAAGAATCAGAAAAAGCTTTCGGGGATGACCAGAACGTCGCCCGGGCGCATTTCAACGTTGGCCGTAAGATCGCCGTCCCGGAGCAGGTCTTCGAGGCGCACACTGTACTGTTGATTGCCCTCGGCAGTGCGCAAAATGCTGGCCTTGTTGCCGGCGGCAAATTCGGTAATGCCTCCCACCGCGATCATCACGTCCATTAGAGTCATTTTTTCGCGATAGGGCAGCGATTGCGGACGTGCCGCCTGGCCGATCACTCTGATCTGTTCGCTGAAGGGACCGATGAAACCGGTGACGATGACGGTAACGACCGGGTCTTGAATATATTTCGCGAGCGCTTTTTCACTGTCGCGGGCGAGCTGCGACGGTGTTTTGCCAGCGGCAGGAAGGTCTTCGACCAGCGGTGTCGTCATCTTGCCGTCGGGGCGGACCGGTACGGTTCCAGACAGTTCAGGATTGCGCCAGACGATGAGATTGACCTGGTCGCCGGGGCCGACCAAATAATCGTAGGATTCGACGATCGTCGTTGCTGGAGCGGGGGGATATTTCGGACCGATCGCACAAGCAGTCACAAAAAGACCCGTCAAGCCCAAGCACAGCATTTTTTTCATCTCTACCCCTCAAGATGGACGGCGCCGCCCGGCGTGGAGTGCGTAATATACCCTCAAAATCGAATGCTTCGATAGATTTCGCGCGGCAGGTATTGCGACGAGGCAGCAAGGTTCATGCCCCGTTCTAGCGCGCGCCCTGACCCCACAAAACCACTCGAATCGTATCGAGCAGGATCATGATGTCCAAGAAAAGGCTGTGGTTCTTAACGTAGTACAGATCGTATTGCAGCTTTTCGATCGCGTCGTCGAGCGAAGCGCCATAGGGATAACGCACCTGCGCCCAGCCGGTCAATCCGGGTTTGATACTGTGCCTCGCCGCGTAGTAGGGAATTTGCGCCATTAACTGAGTGACGAAGTACGGCCGCTCGGGACGCGGGCCGACGAAGCTCATGTCGCCGGTCAGTACGTTGAAGATCTGCGGCAGCTCGTCAATTCGCAGTTTGCGAATAACGCGTCCGACTTTGGTCGTGCGGTCGTCGTCTTTTTTCGCCCACCGCGGAGCGCCGTCTTTCTCGGCGTCGGTCCGCATGCTGCGAAACTTGAAAATGCTGAAGCTTTTGCCGCCTTGTCCGATGCGCTCCTGGCGGTAAAAGATAGGCGCGCCGCTTTCGAAGTAGATGGAAAATGCCGTGAACAGCATGAATGGCACCGTCAAGAAGAGTAAAAGGCCGCTCACCAGAACGTCAAAAATGCGCTTGCTTGTATCGCGAAAGAGACCCTGGCGAAAGCCTTCGCCCAGGACCATCCAGCTCGTATTCAGCGCATCGAGGCGCAATTGCCCGCACTCGCGTTCAAAAAAGGATGACAGTTCGGTGACTTTTACCCCGCTCAACCGGCATTCGAGCAATTGCTGCACGGGAAGACCCCCGCCACGCCGGTCGCGCACGGCAATGACGATCTCGTCCACCCGATATTTGGCCACCACCGCCATGATTGAGTCCTCCGATGGTAAAACCCGGGACGGAGACACGTGGTGCTGGGTCGCGAGCAGCGGCAGGTAACCGACGACCTGAAACTTGCCGCGTGGATTTCTGCCGCGAGCGACTTCGTCAACATTGATCGCGCGCGTTCCTGTTCCGAGCACGAGGATGCGCGACTGCAAAATTCCCATGCTCGACCAATGAAAGAAAAGCGTACGCAGAGTGACGATGGTGACCAATGACAGGCATAGCGCTATTCCGAGCACACCGCGGCCGATATAAAGCGCTGGCACGATGTAAAAAACGATACTCATCAGGGCGAAGCCGAACAGAAAAGTCGCGATCAGGCGAAGAACGATGCCGCGTAGCGGTTCGCGTAAATTCGCCTGATAGAGCCCGAACACGCCGAGCGTCATGACCATGAAGAGCGCGAGGTTGCCGGCCTTCGGCCACAGGGGGTCGAGCGTTTCATAAAGCTCGGGCTCGGGAAATCGAATCCATGCCGCGAAATAGACCGACGCGACAAAGATCGCCGCCTCGAGGAGGAGAAGCAGCAGGATGCTGGTCGGAACAAAGTGATTGAATATTCGGACCATCGTGGACTTTTCAAAGCTGATTTATGCCGATCAGTAGCAACTTTGATTCCACTCGAGGGCACCGATAGCGATCGGATGAACGGGGGCGTTGGGGCGTGCCCGGCTAAACGGCTGCCGACTTTTCGCCAAGAACGGCAGGATTTTTACGGTTGCTCATCGCTGCGCCGGCCGATACCCGAAAAGGGCTCGGCCGGATGCGTTAAAGACTTCTCACAAAGTTTCCGATTCGCTGAATTGCTTCCATTAGTCGAGCCGAGTTGGCAGTATAGGCGAACCGCAAGTGCTCATGCGCGCGATGGCTACCGAAGTCAATGCCGGGAGTCAGGGCAACTCCCGCTTTTTCGAGCAATTCATCGCAAAATACAGCACTATCCGGAGAAAAACGGGTGCATCTTGCATAAATATAAAACGCTCCTTCAGGCCGCGCATCAATTTCGAAACCGGTATCGGCAAGCGCCGGCAGCATCAGATCGCGGCGCGAATGGAACTCCTTGCGTCTGTCTTCTACTATCGCCAGCGTTTCAGGCAAGAACGCCGCGAGCGCGGCGTGCTGCGCAATTGTCGAGCTCGCCAGAAAAAGGTTTTGCGCCAGCCTTTCAAGTTCAGCGGCAAACGATGGCGGCCCGATCAGCCACCCCAAACGCCAACCCGTCATACCCCAGTATTTGGAAAAGCTGTTGATCACGAAAACTTGATCGGAAAAAACTAGCGCGCTTGGCGCGTCGCGGCCGTAGGTCAGGCCGTGATAGATTTCATCGGAAATCAGCGCGCCGTCGCGCGAACGCACGAAGTCTGTGATAGCGGCGAGGGTTTTGTCAGAAGTCAAAGCGCCGGTCGGATTCGAAGGCGAAGCCAGAATCAGCGCACGGCTGCGATCGTCCCAGAAGTTCGTAACGACTTCCTCGCTCAACTGATGGCGCTTGTCGAGCGGAACCTTGACCGCCTCTCCTCCCATGACGCCGGCGACATGGCGATGGCAAGGATAGCCGGGATCGGTGACCAACACACGAT
>JBOIGA010000074.1:0-12802 GCA_050741875.1 Burkholderiales bacterium | reverse complement strand
GATTCAATTTCAAACGATTTCGAACCGCGGCGACGCGCGCGCCTCGGCCGGCGAATTCAACAGACTGCACGAGCACATCACCGCGTCTTTTCCGCTTGCGCATTCACGGCTCAAGCGCGAAACGGTGAATGAATCAAGTCTGCTTTATACGTGGCCAGGCAAGGACCCGGCGCTCCCAGCGACTCTGCTCGCGGCGCATCTTGACGTTGTGCCCGCCGACGCGGATCAATGGGAACATCCACCTTTCGCTGGAGAAATCGACGACAACTTCCTCTGGGGACGCGGGGCGCTCGACGATAAGGCGAGCGCGATGGCGATTCTCGAAGCAGCCGAGACGCTGCTGCAATCGGGGTTCGTTCCGCCGCGTTCGATCTATCTCGCCTTTGGGCATGACGAAGAAGTGGGAGGCGCAAATTGTGCCGCCGCGATGGCGTCCTTGCTTCGTTCGCGAAACGTCGCGCTCGAATTCGTCCTCGACGAAGGGGGTGCGGTGACACACGGAATCATTCCGCTCGAAACTCCAGTCGCGACGATAGGCATCGCCGAAAAAGGCTATCTCACGCTCGAGCTTTCGGCCACGGCGCCGGGCGGACACTCGATGAATCCGCCCCCGCGAACCGCGATCGGCGCGCTGGCGCGGGCCGTGGCCGCGCTCGAAGCCCATCCTTTTCCGGCGCGAATCGGCGGCGCGACGCGCGCGCTTTTCGACCACATCGGTCCGGAAATGCCGTTTCTTCGGCGCGCGGTTTTCGCCAACCTCTGGCTGTTCTCTCCGTTCGTCGAGCGGCGTCTGGCGCAAGCGCCGGCGACAAACGCGGCGATTCGCACGACATTTGCCGCTACAATATTCCAGGCTGGAACGCGCGAAAATGTGCTTCCGGCGAAAGCTTCCGCGACAGTCAATTTCAGACTCCTTCCTGGAGATAGCGTGGACGAAGTCATCTCGAAAGTTCGCGAAATCATCGACGACGATGGCATTGACGTCCAGATTTTGGGGAAAGCCTTTGAACCTTCGCCTGTCGCCAGCGCTGAATCGGCCGCGTACGCTCATCTCGCCCGAACGATCCGCGCAATGTTTACGCAGGCAATCGTCGCCCCTTATCTGGTTCCTGGCGCAACCGACGCGCGCCACTATGCGCCGCTTGCCGAGAACGTTTACCGCTTTCTGGCGTTGCCGCTGACAAGCGAAGATCTCAAGCGCTTTCACGGCGTGAACGAGCGCATCGCACTCGACGATTACGCGAGGCTTGTCGGCTTTTACCATGAGCTCATCGCGACTTTGAACTGATGCAGATCGCGAGGAACACATTCGTTGTCACGGGAGGCGCTTCGGGACTGGGCGAGGCGGCAGGGCGCGCTTTGATTGAACGTGGCGCCAATACCGTCGTCTGTGATGTCGCTGAAGCCCCCTCATTGAGCGATCGCCTGCGCTTTATTCATACCGACGTGACGAGCGAAGCAAGCGCGAGAGCGGCCTTTGCTTTCGCCCTGCAAGAATTCGGCGCGGTGCACGGGCTTATCAACTGCGCCGGAATCGCCATCGCGCAAAAAGTCCTGGGCAAGGACGGTGTCCATCCGCTCGAATCCTTCGCACGAGTGCTGGCCATCAACGCCACTGGAAGCTTCAATATGCTTCGACTCGCGGCGGAAGTGATGGCAGGCAACGAGCCGGACGCCGGCGGCGAGCGCGGCGTCATCATCAACGTCGCTTCGGTCGCGGCGTATGATGGACAGGTAGGGCAAGCTGCGTACTCGGCGTCGAAAGGCGCGGTGGCGGCGATGACGCTGCCGATCGCGCGCGAGCTTGCGCGCTTTGGAATTCGCGCGATGGCCGTCGCCCCCGGGCTTTTCGATACGCCAATGTTCGTCGGTCTTACCGCGGAAGCGCGCGCATCGCTCGAGCAATCGGTACCTTTTCCGTCCCGGCTTGGAAGGCCCGAGGAATTCGCCGCACTCGCGGTTCATATCATCGAGAACCAGATGTTGAACGGCGAAGTGATCCGTCTCGATGGCGCCTTGCGCATGGCGCCGAAGTGAATTCGCCACTCTCGCTTGACCTTGACGGCGTCATCACGGATTATCCCGATCGCATCTTTTACCGCGAGTGAAGCCAATGAAATCGGCACTCATCATCAGTCGTCCAGATCAATCGCTGCGCCTCGCCAAGATTGACCCTGAAGCAACCGGAGACTACAAATCGAAAGACCAGGCGAAAGCCCAGCTAAAAAAGCTGCACGAAGAATTCGCCGTCCTGCAGGAAAAACTTTACGCAGAAGGCAAACAGAGCTTGCTCATCATCTTCCAGGCAATGGACACCGGCGGCAAGGATGGCGCGATCCAGAATCTGTTCGAGGGAATTGATCCTTCCGGATTGCGCATCACCGCGTTCAAGGCGCCTACTTCTCAAGAGCTGAAGCACGACTTCTTGTGGCGAGTTCACAAAGCTGCGCCGGCAAAGGGAATGATCGGAGTGTGGAACCGGTCGCACTACGAGGATGTGCTCATCGTTCGCGTGAAAAATCTGGTCGAGAAAAACGTCTGGAGCGCGCGCTACGAGGCAATCAACAACTTCGAGAAGTTGCTCGCTGAAAATGGAGTCGTCTGGCTCAAGTTCTATCTGCATATCTCGAAAGACGAGCAGAAAAAACGCTTGCAAGCGCGGCTCGAAGATCCCGAGAAACTATGGAAGTTCAACCCCGGCGACCTTCCCGAACGGGCGCTTTGGGATGACTATCAAGCCGCTTACGAAGACGCGGTCAACCGTTGTACGACCGAGTGGGCGCCGTGGCATATCGTACCGGCGAACCAGAAGTGGGCGCGCGACGCCGCGGTCCTTGAAGTCGTCGTCAGTGCCCTGGAGAAAATGGCGCCGCGCTTTCCGAAACCCGCTTTCGACCCGAAAACGATTGTGATTGAGTAGCGGCTAGCGACCCTCATCGGCGACGCCGGCTTCTTTTAATTTGGCTTTGGCTTTTTTGGTCACGAGTATCACGACGACGATGGTCGCGATCAGGCCGGCGATGAAAAGTCCCCACTGGAGCGGGCCGAATTTGGCGCCGCCCGAAAGCGTCGCCGCGCCGATGGCGCCGAGGTAAAGATACAAAAGCACGCCGGGGACGATGCCGATCGCGGTTGCCGCCACGTAGTGCCAGAATTTGACTTCGGTCAGCCCGAAAAAATAATTCTGCACGTTGAAAGGAACGATCGGGGTCAGGCGCACCATGGCGACGATCTTCCATCCTTCGTCAGCCACCGCCCGGTCCACCGCTTTGAGCTTTGGCCGCGATTCGACCATGGCTTTGACCTTGTCGCGGACGAGATAGCGCGCGGCGAGAAACGCGAGCGCCGCGCCGATCGTTGCGCCGATGAGAACGATGGGAAACCCCGCCGCCACGCCGAACACCAGACCCGCTGCGATCGTGAGCGGCGCTCCTGGGGCCAAGAGCACCGTGGCGATGGCGTAAAACGCGGCGAAAACAACCGCGCCGACGATTCCCATCTCCCCAACCCATCGAGTCAACGCCTCGATCCACTCCTTGACCGGGAGCAAAATCCAGGCGATGACGAGCGCGACAATAATTGCGGCGCCGATGACGAGCGTTCGTTTATTGCCGCTCATTGAGACGGTCCGCGCAAACCAAAAATCATACGCAGCAATTTCTTACGAAACGGAGTGAGTTTGGCTTTGAGCGCGACGTCGGCGGCGCGCCGGTTGATCTGCGCCAAAGTCGGATAAATGTGAATCACCCCCGAAAGATCGGAAATTTTCATTTTCTTCGTCACCGCAAGAACGTATTCGTGGATCAATTCACCCGCATGTCTGCCGACGATCGCGGCGCCGAGCAGAGTTCCTTTAGGATCGGTCACGACTTTGGCGAATCCCGCCGTTTCGCCTTCAGCCTGCGCTCGGTCGATGTCGGCGAATTGGAAGCGATAAACCTTGTGCGCGCGATTCTGTTTTTTGACTTCGGTTTCCGACAGTCCCACCTGCGCGAGCTCGGGATCGGTAAAAGTGCACCACGGAACGGCATGACCGCTCGGCTTTGCCGGAAGATGAAACAAAACGTTTCTCAGAACGATTCCCGCCTGATACTCGGCGATGTGGGTGAACTGATAACTTCCCGCGACGTCGCCGCAGGCATAGATGTCCTTGTTGCTCGTGCGCAGATGCTCGTCCACGACCAGACGGTCTTTCTCGACCTTCACTTGTGCGCGTTCGAGATCGAGACCGTCGAGATTGGGTTTCCGTCCCGCGGCAATCAAGAGGTGAGTTCCGGCGACGGCGTTTTGCTTACCGCCTTCGAGGGAGAGACACACATCGCCTTTTTTGCCCTCCGCACGCGCAACTTTGGCGCTCAGATGAAACCGGATGCCCTCCATCCGCAGCCGTTCGAACACGACTTCGGCGAGATCGGGGTCGTCCTTGTCCAGAATTCGCGAACTCATTTCGACCACGTCAACTTCGCTTCCCAGGCGCCGAAAAGCCTGCGCCATTTCGCAACCGATTGGACCCGCGCCGAGAACAATGAGATGCCCGACCTCTTCGCGCAAGTCGAAGACGGTTTCGTTCGTGAGCACGGGAACATTTTCTATTCCCGGAATGGGAGGAACGGCGGCGTGGGAGCCCGTGGCGAGGACGAATTTCTTCGCGGTTAGCTTACGGCCGCTGACCGCAAAGGTATTGGCATCGGCGAAATGTCCGGCGCCGAAAATAACATCCACGCCGAGACCGCGAAAACGTTCGGGGCTGTCATGCGGCTCGATGGCGTGAATGACTCGATCAATTCGCTGCATAACGTCGGCAAGTTTGACTTGCGGAATCGCGGGAGAAACGCCGAATCTTTGCGCTTCGCGCATCGTCTGCGCGGCTTCGGCGGAACTTAGAAGGGCCTTGCTCGGGACGCATCCGGTCCACAAGCATTCTCCGCCGAGTTTATTTTTTTCGATGAGCGCGACTTTCGCTCCCAGCGCCGCGCCTCCTGCCGCGACGACCAGACCTCCCGAACCGCCGCCGATGACGCAGAGATCGAATTCGCTCATGTTATTGTTGTCGGTATGATCTGCAGTCTACGCTGGTAAGCTGATTTTGGATTCGACGACGAATCTTCACAAGAGCAAGCGATGATTACAGCAGACGAGCTGAACTCGCTGTTTCACCATCGCCTGCCGGGACTGATCGGAATGAAGATCACCCAAGTCGAGCCCAGACGCCTCAAAGCTACGCTCGCGCTGCGTTCCGAGCTCCTCGCCCCCAACGGTTATCTACACGGCGCAACGGTGGTCGCGCTTGCCAATACGGCGTGCGGATGTGGCGCCATCGCTCACATGCCCGCTGGAGCGAAAGGTTTCACCACGATCGAGCTGAAATGCAATTTCCTCGGCACCGCGCGCGAGGGCAGCATCGCGTGTGACGCGAGCCTGGAACACGAAGGACGCAAAACCCAGGTCTGGGACGCCGTGGTCAAGGATTCGCAAGGTCGCGCCATCGCGCTCTTCCGCTGTACTCAGATGATTTTGTGGTAGGTAACACCGTGCCCAAGAACGAGGAACTGCGTCAACGGCTCATGAATCCAAGGGAAATCATTTTCAACCAGGAGCCCCATGGCAGACGACATCATCACCGTACGCCCGGCGACTGAAAGCCTCTCCGCGCAACGCTTACCTTATTTCGTCGGCATCTCGGAAAAATCGGCCGGCGCGAAAGGGCTTTCAATGTATCTGGTCGTGGTTCCTCCCGGAGCGAGCGCCGAACCGCATTGTCATAAAGATCATGAGTCCGCAATTTATGTTCTCAAGGGAAGAGTCGAGACACGCTACGGGCCAGGCCTGAGAAAGTCGGTCATTAACGACGCGGGGGATTTTATTTTCATCCCGCCCAATCTTCCGCACCAGCCGCGCAACTTAAGCGATAGCGAACCCGCGCTCGCTATCGTCGCGAGAAACGACGCGAAAGAGCACGAAAACGTCGTGCCCTACGATCCCGCGGGAGATGCCCAGGACGGCGGCTAGCTGGCAAGGTCTCGCATCACGCCTATGCAAGATTCGCGGCATTTCATCTCGACGTCCGCTTTTGCGGATGCGAGCGAGCGATGCTTTACGCGATTATCGTCAACGTAAAATTCTGATTCCGGCGGCGCCGGTTCCGCGCAGCATATCGCCTACAGAATTGAATTCATCGCGATGCAGAAGCCGCATCGCGAACCCACCCGCGGCAGCGAAGCTAGGAAATTCGCGGTCGACGATGCCGCGCTCGGCGAGTTTGGCTGCGTGAATCGCCTTGCTGTCGACGCTTACCTCTTTCACCAGCATCAGCGCCGACGCTTCGATTTTCTTCGTCAGCCACGCGGAAAGCGAATCGGAGGTCACGTCCCAGTTTTGCGCGATGTCGGCTTCGCGCAGCAGCATCATTGAAGGCAGCCAGACCGGAACACCCCCTTGCGCGAGTACAGTTTGAATTTCGCTGGCGTTGGTTGCGGGAGTCAGCTCCTTGCGGATTCCGCACATCATAAGGGCGTACTGGTCCATCGCCAGTATCGCCATTCGATGCGCGGTCGCTTCGGGAAATTGCCACTGGGTTTGCGCCTCGCGGACCTGGTTGGCAAATGCTCCACCACCCGGAGCGATCACGAGGCGGCCGCCTCCGGCCTCAGCCAGAACATCGAGCCAGTGACGAAGTGCGCCCGATTTCGCCAGCGCCCCGCCGAGCTTAATAACCCACATTATCCTGATGGATGTTCGCGCCTTGCTGGAGCAGCCTCAGCATCGCCGCGGCTTTATCGAAAGTCTCGCGGTATTCGTCGTTAAGGCGCGAATCCGCGACGATGCCGCCTCCGGCCCAGAAACGGACGATGCCGTTGGAATAAACCAGCGTTCGAATCGCGATGTTGCAATCCATCGCGCCGTCGAAACCTATGTAGCCGATGGCGCCGCAGTAGACGCCTCGCCGGTGCGGCTCGAGCTCCTCGATGATCTGCATCGCGCGCAGTTTGGGCGCCCCGGTGATAGACCCGCCGGGAAAGCAAGCGCGCAAAACGTCGAGAGCGCTTTTTCCCGCGCGCAAGGTGCCCGTGACGGTGCTCACCAGATGATGCACGGTGGGGAAGCTTTCGACATCGAACAACTTCGGTACGTGAACCGCGTCGCAAGTCTTGGACAGATCGTTACGCAAGAGGTCGACGATCATCAGGTTCTCGGCCCGGTCTTTTTCGCTTTCGCGCAGAACTTCCGCGAGCGCGGCGTCAAGCCGCGGATGCCCGGCGCGCGGGCGCGTCCCTTTGATCGGTTTGGTTTCGACTTCTCCATTGCGCACCTGCAGAAATCGCTCGGGAGAGGCCGAAAGAATCTGGGCGTGCGCAGTATTGAGATAAGCGCCGAAAGGCGCTGGATTGATCGCACGCAAGACTTGAAAAGCCAGCCACGGATCGCCTTCGGCGCGCGCTTCGAAGCGCTGCGCGAGATTCACCTGATAGCAGTCGCCTGCGTGAATGTACGATTGAATGCGCTTGAAAGCCCGGCCATAGCCGTCGAAATTCAAGTTGGACGCCACCGAAGTGTTCAGACGAAACGGGGCGCGGAAGCGTTCGTGCGCGGCGCAAGTGAAACGCGCGATGAGGTCTTTCCATTTTGCTTCGGTCGCCGGGTCGCGGCCGCTCGCCGCGAGCCAGCTCCGGCGTTCAGCATGGTCGACCACGTAAGCCCAGTCGTAAATCGCCACGGCCATTTCAGGAAGATCCTCGCGATCTTCGGCGAGCGCGGGCAATTTCTCAAAGCGTCGCGCGAGATCGTAGCCGAAGTAGCCCATCGCTCCGCCTCGGAAGGGAACGTTTTTGAACGAAGCTTGCGGCGCTCCAAGCGCGTCTTCGAGAAGAAGAAAAGGGTCCTCGGGAGAAAGCTTGATTTCGCCCGATCTCCGCACCTCGGTCATGCCGCCGCAGGTTACCAGCGTCATAAAAGGCTCCGCCGCGATGATGTCGTAGCGCGACTGGGTGAGATGGTGCTTTCCGCTGTCGAGAAAAACGGCCCACGGAGAATCGGCGACTGCTTCAAAGAGCGGTGCCGAATCCTCGAAGTAGGGGAGTTCCGTCAGCATGGCGAAATTATATCCCGTTGAAGCAACCAGGCGACGGCAAAAGCCGGAGCACATTGTGGGTTCCATGTCGGCGATGAGGGAGCGAACGAAGCGAAATCACGATACGGGCGGTCGAGCCCGGTCGCGATTTTGCGTGCAAGGAAATCTCCCACTCCGGCGCCGACGATCGGAGCAGTCTTGTCGATCGGATTGCGCGCGAGCGCGGTTTCGCAAGCAGCGGCAATTCGGTGTAACTGCTCCCCGGCGAAGAAATCGGCAAGCCCGCGCCACGCAGCTATATCAGCGCCTTCGAAATCGCAGCCGATCATCCGCGCAATTCTGCGCGCGCTGGCTTCGACCGTTTTCTCGCGGCCGTCGGCGGTTTCCGAATGATCGGCTGCGTCCGGAAGCTCGCCGGTCAGCCGATAAACGTCAGCCGTCGTGGCGAAATATTCGGCCATGACATTGACTCGGCTGCCGCGAAAAGGCGCGCGGCTCGCGATCGCCACGAGCGGAGTGCGAACGACACCGCAGTAAACCAGTTCATCGTTCGCGAGCCGAGTGTGGTCGTCGTTACCGAGGGCATGAACACGGCCTCCGCCAACCGGCGTGATGTCGGTCGTGGTGCTGCCGATGTCGAGCAGCAACGCTTCATCGATTTGCTTGGCGAGATACGTTGCGCTCGCGTGCCAGTTGCCGGAAGCGATGGCGAGGGGCGATTCAAGCGCATGCTCGAAAGTCAGAAAGCGTGAACCCTTCGAATAGAACCGTGCGCCTTGAAGCATCGGCGCAATCGTTCGCAGAATCTCTGTCACGCCCTCGCTTCGATTGACAAAACAATCGGCGAGCTCTCCGGTCATCGTCACGACGTGCCGCGCGCCGTGATGCCCGATTTCACGTAGCGCCGATTGAATTGCGCGATCGAGGTGCGCGACGCCGCGCCAAAGGGTACACGGCAGCTGCAGCGCGCGAAGGACGCGACCATCGCGATCGAGGGCGATCGCTTTGAGATTTGCGCCGCCAATGTCCCAACCGATGACCCTTTCAGTTGGCATATTCCAATACCAATGCGGCGACATTGACTCCAAGCTGGGCACTTAAACCAACGTAAGATGTCGTCAACCTCGGATTGACTTCGACAACGACGGGCCCGGTTTCGATCTGGACGAAATCCACTCCGCAATAGCCCCACAATCCTGGCAGCGTGTCCGCGATGCGTGACGCCAAATTCGACAGAACGCCGCCCGTGTCGTCGAAACTCGCGGGTTCGCAGCCAAGGAACTTCAAAGCGCCGTCATTCAGTTCGATCCGCTGACGGTTGCACGACAAAAGACGCGCTTTTCCCTCCCGGCACAAAAGCGAAAGGCTGCAAGCCTCGCCCTGGACAAATGGTTGCAAGATGCGGCCGGTTTCTTGCGCAAGCCGAACGGCGTCCTCACGAGAGTGGCAGAACTGGGTATCGAGACATCCCGCTCCATCGTCGGGTTTGACGATCCAACCGGACTCCGAAAGCGGCAGAGAGTCTTCCGCGCGGAAGGTCGGAACTGCGGCGATTCCTGTCTTATCCAGCAGGGAAAACGTTTCAAGCTTGCTTGCGCAGATTCGCACCGTTTCCGGTTCCGATCCGAGCAGAGTTTTGCCGCGGGCGAGAGTGTCGCGCGAAATCTTCTCCAAAGCGCCGCCGGTTTCCGGAGCGATGGGCCAGACGGACTCGGCCTCTCGCATACAGCGCTCGAAGTCGAGCACCGACGGAAAAGCGAGCGGTGTGAGCCTCGCATCCCGGCTGGTGATCAGTACGACCCCTGATGTTCTCGACAGATCGCAAGCGAGCGCGCGCAGCATGGCTTCACCTTCATACGCGAGCGACCGCGGAAGCGGAAAGCCGGCCATACCGCCGCCGGTAATGTGTTCGTAGATGAAGATATTCACGTTGAAGAACGACTAACAACGACAACTGTCATTGGCGCTGTGGGGCTGCTTGCAGCCCCTTCGGTAGGTTGCCGACACTCTCTTCTTACCTAATCGCCTACCTGCTCCGCCCCTCTGGTACGCCTTTTTGTCTTAGAGTTTACCGTCTCATTTCTCACGTCCACCAAAAGCATTTTGAGTTAAATTCAAAATTCGCGATTTGTGACTCAGAGCTGCAATGAAGCTGATCCCGGTGATTGATCTCATGCACGGCCACGTCGTGCGCGCGCGCCATGGGTTGCGTTCGCAGTACCGTCCCGTCGAATCGAAGCTCGCGAAAGGCAGCAGGCCCGAAGGCATTGTCGCCGCGCTGCTCGATTTCTACTCTTTTGATACTCTTTATTTCGCTGATCTCGATGCGATCGAACAGAGGGGCGACCATTTCTCCACGATAGAGAAACTCGCCTCGCGGTTTCGTCAAGTCGAATTCTGGGTTGACGCTGGAATCCGCGAAGCACGCAACCTTGAACGCTGGTCCAAAACCCGCTTCAGGTTGATTGTCGCTTCGGAGTCAATGGCGGAGATCTCGCTGTTGCAGCGCGATGCGGTCTTGTCGCTCGACTTCGATGGGCCGTGCCTACGTGGCCCATCGCAGCTGCTTTCGTCACCCGACCTTTGGCCGCAAGATGTAATCGTCATGTCGCTCAAGCGGGTGGGGAGTGAACTTGGGCCGGACTTCGAGCGGCTGACGGAGTTGAAGAAGCTCGCGCCGGGAAAAAAATACTATTGCGCCGGCGGAGTACGCGGCCTGCAGGATGTGCTGACGGCCAAAACTCTCGGCGCCGAGGGAATTCTGCTCGCCAGCGCGCTGCACGACGGCGCTTTGAGCGCCGTCGACATAGCTGGCGCCGTTGTCTGATCCCTAAACGTGCGCCGCGAAAGGATGCGCGGTGCCTTTCTTGGCGATGACATCGCGCGCTTTCGGCTCGCCCTTCACCGCCCGCTTGATCGAGAGCTTGGTCGCCTCGTAGTTATAGTCCTGTATCTTCGTATCGTTCGCCGCTTCCCAGTGAATGAAAACGCCGACGCAGATGAACAGATTGTCGGCTTCATCGACGGGAATCGTTCCGTCCTCAACGCAATCGGCGACGGCCATCGCCACCGCGCGCTGGGCGGGGCCAAACATCTGCACTGCCTGCTTGGCGGCTTTGATGGTCACTTTGTTGAACAACATCGTGTTGGGCTTGCACGGGAGATTAGGCGCTACCAGCGCCAGAAGCGAAGTAAACCCGTCTTTATTGTTGGTCAAGGCATTGGCGAAAGCTTTTTCCACCGCGCTTCCGCGCGGGCCGATGATGAGATCGACGTGCGCCACTTCGTTGCCGTCGCCCACGAGCGCTTCGCCGACCATGACTCGGTCGATCACCGGCTTGCCCGTTCTCGCTTGCGCGGGCTGGGCGGCGGGACGCGAAGGGGCGGCGCGGGTCGGAGGCTCCGATTTACCGCCGCCGAAGAACCCGAGAATCTTATCCAAGAACGACATCTTGTCCTCCTTTTTTAGGAATGAAATCGCCCCGCCGGTTCAAACGGGGCGGGGCGATCGATCTCAGGTATGCGCCGCGAAAGGATGCGCCGTGCCTTTTTTGGCAATCACATCGCGCGCCTTGGGTTCGCCCATCACCGCGCGCTTGATGGATTCCCGGACAGCTTTGTAGTTGAAATCCTGGATCTTCGCATCGTCTTCGGCAAGCCAGTGGATAAACACACCTGTGCAGATGAAAATGTTGTCGGCTTCGTCAGCCGGAATCGTGCCGTCCTCGACCGAATCGACCACCGCCATTGCCACCGCGCGCTGGGCGGGGCCAAACATCTGCACCGCCTGCTTGGCGGCTTTGATCGTCACTTTGTTGAACAACATCGTGTTAGGCTTGCACGGGAGATTAGGCGCTACCAGTGCCAGAAGCGAAGTAAACCCGTCCTTGTTGTTGGTGAGCGCGTTGCAGAACGCGGCTTCCGCCGCGCTGCCGCGAGGACCCATGATGAGATCCACGTGGGCGACTTCATTGCCGTCGCCAACCAGCGATTCGCCCACCATTACTCGATCTATTTTTGCCATTGCTTTCTCCTTATCTTAGGTGTTTAAAAGTTCCGGTGTGCAAACGCTAACCGCCGGAGTGTGAACCCTCGTTTCATTACCAACCGGTTTAGCACCGGAAAACTTTGCCGTCAGCCGCTCCTGAACGTCGAGGACAAAGAGCGTCGCCGCGGTCAGATCGGCCGAAGTGCCCGGATTCAATCCCGCGTCTTTCAACCTTTTGTCCCATTCGATCAATTCGGAAATCATGCTTTCGGGTTGCGTCTGGCGCAAAAGCCTCGCTTCGAACGCCACCGCTTCAGCCAAGACGCCGTGAGCCGCCTGCAGCCCGAATTTCCGCGCGATGAGGCTGTCGGGAAAACGGGCGAGGTAAGCCAAGTATACCGCGACCGCCATCCATTCGGGATTATGCCATTGCCTTAACGCGGAACGCGCTTGCCGCAGCCCAAAATCGAAAATATCGCGATAGCCGTTCGCATACTGACGCGCGACCAAGTCACGGCCCCTTGCCTCCTTCATCGCGTGCAGCAGCGTTACTTCCGCCGGCTTTCTGACGTCGTGCCGTGCCGCATCGCCCAGCCCGCCCGGACGAGCGGCGCATATCGCCTGAAAAGCGAGATCGGCGTCCATGAGGTCGAGCGTCAAAAGATGATGTTTTAGCCGGGTTCCGAGCGACCGCTCGGAATCGGGAATGAGCGCGGCGTGCGCCACCGGCGCGAACAGAAGAATGA
>JBOIGA010000073.1:0-12842 GCA_050741875.1 Burkholderiales bacterium | reverse complement strand
TCTTCCGCATGAACGTAAGGGCCTCGCGGGAGGTGGGTCGAGGTTGACCGATAATTACTTCCAGCGAGTGCTCGCGCTTGAACGCGCGGTCGAGACAGCGTTTCTACGACTCGAGCAGGCGCGGGCCAAACACTAGGCCACTATTTGCGGAAGAAAAAGCATCGCCTGGGTTCGGGCGTATGATTTTTTGCATCCAAATCCGAGGAGAGAACATGAAAATCATCGCCGCGGTCTTGTTGGTAGCCGCCTGTCAAGTCAACGCCGAAACCGTTTACAAATACGTCGCCCCCGACGGCAGTGTCACCTATTCGAACGATCCTATCACCGGCTCGACACCATCGAAGAGCCTCACTTTGGACCCCGCCACCAATATCGCTCAACCGCCCCCGGCAATCGTTGAAAACGATCCATCCGAGCGCTTGCAGGAGCTTCAAGCTTGGCGTCAGGCGCGCGAAAAAGAGCGCGTTGAAGTCGTGCTGGCGCAACAGGCACTGGAAGCCGCGGAAGCCGCACTCGTGGCTGGGCGCGAACCGCTTCCCGGAGAGCGTCGGGGAGCGTGTGTCGCGAATGGAACTTCGGGGGGAAATTGCATGACCGTCAACGCGAACGGGATGACAGTGCAAGGCAATTTCACCAGCCGGTTGATCGAAAGTTACGACGATCGAATCGCGAGGCTCGAAGCCGATGTCGAAAGAGCCAAAGCGCGGCTTCAAGAAGCGCTCGCTAAAGAGCGAGGTTTTTAGTCAGGACTCAGGATTCAGCTCGTTCTTCAGTTCGCGAAGAACTGTTCCGCCACCCCCGTAGGTACACTCCTTTCCGCCCGACGCCGAATTGCGCAAGGCTGCCCCAGCCGGATCGAGCGCGGTAAATCACCGCTGATTTGGTCTGGTGAATAAAACCTCGTCGGGAACCCGGTGAATGAACGCTATCTCCAAGCCGGTATACCAATTACCGCAGCAGACGGTAGACAAGCGGATTCGAGCCGCGACGAGAACGGGAAAGTATGCAAAGCAACGCCGAACGTAGACTAGAGACGGTCGACATAAATCAAAAACGCAGCGTTCAGTCCCATTTTTCGGGCGCTGCGGTCGCCTCGTGGCAGGAGCGTTACTTCAAGACCGACTTCGAGTCCGTCGTATTCCAGGACCGCATGCAAGTGGCGTTGAGCTGCCTGCGGCGGTTTGGCGAGGGGGGCATGTCGGTACTGGACGTCGGTTGCGGAGCAGGCGTGGAGGCGCTGGCGATAGCGTCCGAGGGTCATGGCGTCGTCGCCTGTGATCTCTCGTTCTAGATGGCGCAATTGACGCGACAGCGGCTCTCGCGGCTGGACGCCGGGAATGGCACACGGGTGCTGGTGGCGGACAGCCAGCAACTCCCTCTGTCGGATGGCAGCTTCGACGCGGTCATGCTCGGTGTGATCGCCTATTCGCCCCAGCCGCACGCCCTCATCGCCACCGCGCACCGCGTGCTGAGGCCCGGCGGGCTGCTGATCATCTCGTCGGTGACTCGGCGCGCGCTGCTGTCGGCCGTCTCCAGAAGGATCGGGGGCTCGAGGAAAACGCGCGCCGCGCGAAATCAGCGGCGGAGGAATGCCCCGGCGGGACACGTGGGCGCTACCAAAAACTCCCGAGCCTATCGCCCCAGAGAGCTTGACCGCTCGTGAGGACCTGCAAGTTGAACAAGCTCGCCTCATTCGGCATCGATTATGGGCGCCTTAGCTACTCAGGTCGCAAAGTCCTGCTCGACCACGCCAGCATCGCATTATCCCGTTCCCTGTCCAGAATCGCGCGGCTTACGCCGTTTGAATTTATGCAAGACTACGCGCGTCTTTACGTGGGTTGTTTCCGGAAGCAGGCGTAGTCTGCCGGTGCGGTTTCCGCAGTCCTCATTCCTGCTTTTAATACACGCGCGTGACCTTGTAGCCTTGCTTTTGCAGGAGCGCGAGAACGCCTTTCTCTCCATAGAGGTGCAGCGCGCCGACGGCGATGAACGCGCCGCCTTCACTTAATCGCTCTTTAGCGCGTTCAGCCATCCGCACATTGCGCGAAAAAAGCACGCGCTCGACGAAGTAATCGTAATGTTTTTCCGCCTCAGCCTCGTCCGCGTAGAGAGTGTTGAGTTCCCATAGCGCACTCAAATCGCGCGCGAGATACGCCTCGATCGTTTGCTCAACGAATCGCGGGAGTTCCTCGTGATAAGCGGCCGCGCTGTTGAGCATCGCGATTTGGGTTGCCAGCGGCATGCCGTCGAACACGGCCACCTGCTCCTCGACGCTTTCGAGTTGATATACCGGTTTTTTTTGCGCCGCCGCGGTCTCCTTCAGGCGTTCATCGAGGATCGGTTCGCCCGTGGGCTTGGGCACGATCAAAGTCAAAAGAATCGCCCAAGGTTTGAACTGGTTCGTCGCTTCGGGCGGAAAGCCTTGCTCTTGCATGAGCGCGATCGCTTTCGAATAGAGCTCATCCCCGAGCATCGCGCGCAAGTCTTTCTCCGGTGGCAGACTCATTGCTTGCACAAAGTAGGTTTGCGCGGTCTCGTTGGCCACCATCTCCATGGTGAAACTCTTCGATTGATTCAGCGCCTCCCCGACGAGTTTCGGCAGCTTGGTCACGCGCGAGTCACTCACATGAATGGTGCCGAATAGATAGCTCGGCTGAACGCCGTCTTTTTCGACTTGCCACAACACGCCTTGGCCGAAGGGTTCTGCCGCGAATGCTTGCGCTGAGAGTGCGAGCAAAAGCGGGAGGAGAAAGGAGAAATATCGCCGAGCGCGCATGAGCTATAGAATGAAAAAAATGTTGGAAGCGAATTGTACCGGCAGATCCGTCTTTCATAGCGTCCGCGGAATCTCCTACCACGTTCGCGAATGGGGCGGGCAGGAAGCTCGAAAGTTTTTTCTGCTGCACGGCTGGATGGACGTCTCGGCGTCCTTCGAATTTCTCGTGCAAAGCTTGCGTCATGAATGGCATGTTATCGCCCCCGACTGGCGTGGTTTCGGTTTGAGTGGATGGGCGCAAGACGGCTATTGGTTCACCGATTACCTCGGCGATCTCGATGCGCTGCTGGAGATCTATTCGCCGCAAGCGTCAATCAATCTCGTCGGGCACAGCCTTGGAGGAATCGTCGCGTGCGTCTACGCGGGGATTCGGCCGGAGCGTGCGGCGGGCGTCGTCTCGCTCGAAGGATTTGGCCTGCCCGGGATCGCTCCCGATGCCATTCCGCCGCGGCTCGGACGCTGGCTCGAAGAACTCAAGGATTCGCCGTCGTTCAAAACGTACCGATCGTTTGATGAGGTGGCGCTGCGCTTGCGGAAAAACAATCCGCGCTTGGCGGAAGATAGGGCCAGGTTTCTCGCGCGGCATTGGGCGAAAGAGGTCGAACCTGGAAACATCGTTCTCGCCGCCGATCCGAAGCACAAACGGATCAGCCCAATCCCTTACCGCCGGGAAGATGCGATCGCATGCTGGAAGCGGGCGACTGCGCGAGTGCTTTGGATCTCGGGAGAAGACTCCCATATTCGCGAGTGGCTGGCCGAAACTGACGAAGAATACGCCGGGCGAACATCGGCGTTTTCGAGTTTCACCGAACGGCAGATCGCAAACGCGGGACATATGCTGCACCACGACCAGCCGGAAGAAGTCGCCCGGATCATCGAAGAATTCCTGCTCGAGCGCAGATAGCGCTTTCGCCATCCTTTCAATACGGTTGTAGAATGAAGCCATGTTGAATGAACGGGCGCAGATTCTCTTAAAATCGCTGGTCGAGCGATATATCGCAGACGGTCAGCCGGTCGGATCGCGCTCTCTGTCGAAGATTTCCGGATTGGAATTGAGCCCGGCCTCGATCCGCAACATCATGGCGGATCTCGAAGAGGCGGGGTTGATCGTTTCGCCCCACACCTCAGCGGGAAGGGTGCCGACCACGCGCGGCTATCGCTTCTTCGTGGACACCTTGCTCACGGTAAAACCGCTCGAATCGCTCGAGATCCACAAGCTCGAAGTCCAGCTCAAAGTCGAGAATACGCAACGGCTCGTTTCCTCTGCTTCGCAGTTGCTGTCGGATCTCACTCGCTTCGCCGGAGTGGTGTTGAATCCCAAGCGCAGGACCGGGGCGTTCCGGCACATCGAATTTTTGAAGCTCTCCGACAAGCGCATCTTGCTCATCATCGTCAGTCCCGACGGGGACGTGCAAAACCGCATCATCATCACCGACAAGGTCTACACCGAAGCCCAGTTGGTCGAGGCGGGAAATTATTTGAATGCGAACTACTGCGGACTGACTTTCGCGGAAATCAGGGCGCGAATTCGCGATGAGTTGAAAAAACTGCGCGAGGACATGAGCGCGCTCATGCAGGCCGCCCTCGAGGCGGGAAGCGCGGCGATGAACGAAACCGCCGACGACTACGTGATTTCCGGCGAGCGCAATCTCCTGGAAGTAGAGGAACTGTCTTTGAACATGACGCAGCTGCGCAATCTCTTCGATCTTTTCGAACAGAAAACCGAGCTTTTGCAGTTGCTCGATTTTGGTCAGCGCGCGCAGGGCGTGCAGCTTTTCATCGGCGGTGAAGCGGGAATCGCTCCGCTCGATGAGTGCACCGTGGTGACGGCGCCTTATGAGGTCGATGGACAGATCGTCGGAACGGTCGGCGTGATCGGGCCGACGCGCATGGCGTACGAGCGCGTGATTCCAATCGTCGAAATCACCGCCAAGCTCGTGTCAAGCGCGCTGTCATATCATTAGTTGCTAGTGGCCAGTCGCTAGGATTTTGAGCAAAGTCTTTACTAGTGACCAGCGACTAGAACTAGCGACTGATGTCGGTCTTCCGTCCTGAACCGTCGTACGAGCATGGGCTGACCTCGAAGACGGGCGTCCTGCTCGTCAACCTCGGTACGCCCGGGGCGCCGACGCGCAGAGCGGTGAAGCGCTATCTCAAGGAGTTCCTCTCCGACCGGCGAGTGATCGAAATTCCGCGCGCGCTGTGGCAGCCGATCCTGCGTCTTTTTGTCCTCAACTCGCGTCCGCAAAAATCGGCGGCGAAATATGCGCAGATATGGCTTCCCGAAGGCAGCCCGCTCAAGGTCCATACCGAGCGGCAGAAAGAGATGCTGCGCGGCTATCTTGGCGAGCGCATCAAGGCCGATGTCGTAGTCGACTACGCGATGCGCTACGGCGCACCTTCGATTTTCGACCAGCTCGATCACCTTAAGCGGCGGTGCGATCGCATCCTGATCGTGCCGCTCTTTCCGCAATACTCCGCCGCGACAACGGGGAGCGCGTTCGCGAAAATTTACGAATGGGCAGCGCGCGCGAGAAATCAATCAGCGCTGCGTTTCGTCAAGCATTATCACGATCATCCGAAATACATCGGCGCACTCGCCCAAAGCATCCGCGATTACTGGATGAAAACAGGGCGTCCCGCGCATTTCGTCATGAGCTTTCACGGTATGCCCAAACGCACTTTGGATCGCGGCGACCCCTACCACTGCGAGTGCCGCAAAACGGGCCGTTTGCTCGCCGACGCTTTGGGGCTCAACGAGAAAAATCACACGGTTTGCTTTCAGTCGCGCTTCGGCCGCGGCGAATGGCTGCAACCCTATACAAGTGAAGTCTTGAAAGAGCTGGGCTGGAACAAGGTAGGCCGCGTCGACGTAGCGTGCCCGGGTTTCGTTTCGGATTGTCTCGAAACGCTCGAGGAAATCGCGATCGAAGGCAAGACGCTCTTTCTGCAAGCTGGCGGCCGCGAGTTTCACTACATTCCGTGCCTTAACGAGCGCGACGATTGGCTCGCCGCGCTCACTGATATCGCGCTCGAAAACTTGACCGGCTGGCTCCACGCAAAAGATGCGCGCGCCGCGAAAGATTCGAAAACTCGCGCGCTGGCGATGGGAGCGAAAAAATAAATGAGCCGTCGCGAGCGGCGCATCGGCGTAATTACTGCGAAACGAGCGCCGACAGCGCGAACTGCCGTACTTCGTCAGCTTCGCGGTGAGGACGAGTACGCGCCGGCGTCGCTCGACGTAAGCGATTGAATCCGCGAGCTTAACCGGCTTCGTTCGACCTTCATCTTTGGGCACGGCTGTTGCTTGGATTTCCCAGGTAGTCAACTGACGAAAGGGAAATATGAAAAAACTGGGCGTTGTGGCGGCTGTGTTGGCGGGCCTCTGCCTGCCGGCCTATGCTGGGGACATTGACGGGGGCGCCGTAGTTGGCGGCGCGATCGGCGGCGGGGCGGGCGCCGCGGTCGGTTCAGCGATCGGTGGAAAAGAGGGAGCGATCATCGGCGGCGCGATCGGCGGTGGCGCCGGGGCTGCAATCGGGAGCAGCGCAACGGAAGAGAAAGAAGTCGTGAAGGAAAAAGAAGTGATCTATGTTCACGAGCACCATCACCCTCCCGGCTTACACCGCGGTCATCACAAGCACAAGCATAAGCACAAGCACGACTAGCCGGCCCGAACCTTGATTCTACAAACACCCGCCAGTGGCGGGTGTTTGCTTTTGCGGGGATGGCGATTCTTCTAGTCAATCACCAGTCGTTGCCGCAGCCACGCGCTCGCGGCATCCACGATCGCGACCAGAATCAACATCGCGATGATCACCGTGCACGCCTGGTTCTGTTGAAAGAGGCTCAGGCTGAAGTACAGCATTTGCCCCAGTCCACCCGCGCCGACGAATCCCAGTACCGCCGCCATGCGGATGTTGTATTCCCAGCGGTAGAGCGTGTAGGCGGTGAATTGCGCGACCGCGCCAGGAAGCGTGCCGTAGAGAAAAGCGATTGACGTAGGGCTACCGCTGTCGGAAAGCGCGGCGGCGGGTTCGGGCGGAGTGTTCTCCAGGGTTTCGGCGAACAATCTGCCGAGCACACCCGCCGTGTGCACGGCGAGCGCCAACGTTCCAGCGAAAGGTCCGAGCCCCGCGGCCAGCACCATGATCGCCGCCCACACGAGTTCGGGTACGGCGCGCAAGAAATTCAAAAGCAGCCTGAAAATCGCTTTCCAGATCGCGCCCCAGCGCCCGCTTGCGGGAAGGGCGAGGAGCACACCGAGTAGCGCGGCAAGCGCGGTTCCGATTGCCGATATGGCGAGCGTCTCGCCGGCGCCGTTCAATGTTCGCACGACGAATTCGGAACTGAAATCGGGTGGAAAAAAAGCGGCGGCATAAGACGCCATCTGTTTGAGTTGCGAAACGGAAGCGAGCTCGCTTAAGTCCACGAGATAATAGAAAGAGAGCCAGGTCACGAACACCAATATCGCGGCGAGCAGCCAATGCTTGGCGTTCATGCGAGGCTCCTACGCAACCCAACGCTGATCGCATCGGCGAGCATGACCAGCAGCAAAAAAACGAGAAGAATCGTCGCTGCTTCGCCGCCGTTTAAAAAGCGCATCGAAATTTCCATCTGCTGACCCAAGCCGCCCGCGCCGACGAAGCCCATTACCACCGAGGCGCGCACTGCGCATTCCCAGCGATAAACCGTGTAGGAAACGAGCTCGGGAAGCGCGGCGGGAAAGAGGCCGTAGAAGAATGACGCGATCCGTCCGCCCCCCGATTCGAGCAGGACGCGAGCCGGCGCCGCGTCCACCGATTCGAAGATTTCGGAATAGATTTTTCCGAGCATTCCGCTGTAAGTGATGGCGATCGCGAGCACCCCAGCGGCGGGACCGAGCCCCAACGCACGAACGAACAGGAGCGCCCAGACGATTTCCGGGATACCGCGCAACAGCATAAGCAGAATACGGACTGCGGCACGGATGACATCGCCGCGCAATTGCCCACGCGAGGGGCCTATGCGCGAGACCGACAGGCTGCGCGAGACGGCGAGCGAGAGCGGAAACGCGAGCGTCACCGCAAGCGCCATTCCCGCCGTGGCGAGCGCTAGAGTCTCGAGTGTCGCTTTGAAAATGAGCGCAAGAAAGCCGGGTGACAATTCGAGGGGGAAAAAAGTCGCTACGAACCGGCTGATGGTTTTGCGATTCGCGGGATCGAAAAGCAGCGCGGGATTGAACTCGCTCCACTCGATCCCCGGCCACAGCAATAAGAGGACTACGATCGTTGCGGCGATGCGCGGAATCGCGGCGGGATCGCGCGGTTCAAACCCCGTAGCGGAAAGCGAGGTCACTCGAAGGACTGCGCGGGGAACTTGCCGGGCATTCCGTTAAACCGAGATCGAGGTCCCCGACTCAAGCCCCGGGGTCGCAATGACAGTCAGTAGCAAACCGGTCTGCGCCGAATCCCCTTCGCTTCGATCTCCAAGGGGCGATTGTCCTGCGTCGGAACGATCGGAGATTCCGAACCGTACAAGTCGCGCAACATTTGGTCGCTGACGCGAACGGGCGGCAGATCGAAAACGATTTCTCCAGCTTTGAGCCCGACGATCCGCGGGAACCACGAGAGCGCGAGATCGACGGCGTGCAGACTGGCGATCAACGTGATATTGCGCGATGCCGCTTCGTTCGCAAGTTCGCCGACGACTCGGCTGGCGAGCGCGGGATCCATCGCCGACACGGGCTCGTCGGCCAGGATGACCTCCGGACGCTGATACAAAATGCGCGCCACCGCCACGCGTTGCCGCTGTCCTCCGGACAACCGATCACAGCGTTCGAACAAACGCTCCGCGAGATCGAGGCGATTGAGCGTCGCGCTTGCGCCGTTAATGTCGACGGGATAAACGAGCGAAGCGAGTGACTTCCACCACGGCCATTTGCCCAGCCGTCCCGCCAGCACCGAGGTGATGACTCTCTGGCGCGGCGGCAGAGGCGGCGATTGATGCACGGTTCCCACTTTGCTGCGTAATCGGCGCAAATCCCGACGCGAAATTCGCCAAGGCTGCTGGCCGAACAGCCGCACCTCGCCTTGCGATGGCTGGAGCGAAGTCGCTAGTATCCGTAACAGAGTCGTCTTGCCCGCGCCGGAAGGACCGATGATCGCGACACGCTCTCCCGATTTCAGCGAAAGCTCGATATTGGCCAGCGCGCGATTGCCGCCGGCGTGGGTGAGACAGACCTGCTCGAGAACAACACTCACTGTTTTAGCAATCCAGCCGCGCGCGCCGCATTTTCAATGCCTTTGTAATTTTCGGGCTTGGTGGGAATGAAGCGCGTCGCCCTTTGCAACTCCAGAATTTCCTTGTGCGCGGGGTTCGCCGGATCGAGCTTGAGAAACGCCTGCCTGATCTTTTCGACGAGCTTGGGATCGAGATCGCCTCGCACCGTCCAGTTGTAATCGTAGTAGGGCGGGGTAGTCCACAAGACTCTCACCTGCTTCGGGTCGGCTTTCCCTGTTTCAACGAGTTTGTCCCAGACCGACGCGTTGAGGACGCCGGCGTCGGCTTTGCCCGAGGCAACCCACGCGGCGGTGGCATCGTGCGCTCCCGAGAAAGCGACTCGCTTGAAGTCTTTTTCCGGATCGATGTTTTTCTCCAGAAGAAAATGCCGCGGCATCAGATGCCCTGAGGTGGACGACACCGAGCCGAATGCGAAGTTCTTGCCCTTGAGATCGGCGAGGCTCTTGGCGTCGCTTCCAGCGGGAACGATGAACGTGCTGGTGAATTTCTCATCCTCGACTCGCTGCACGAGCGGAATGGCGTTGCCGGTTTTGAGCCGCGTCTGCACGAAAGTAAAACCACCGAGCCATGCCAGATCAATTTTTCCCGCCGCGAGACTTTCGACTACCGCGGCGTAATCGGTGACCGGAGTCCACTCGATTTTCATTCCCAGTTCCTTTTCGAGATATTCGCCGAGCGGCTTGAATTTGCGCAGCAGTTCAGTCGGCGATTCGTCGGGGATCGCCGAAACGCGCAGGGTTTCAGCGGAAAAAAGGGGAGAAGAAAAAAGAAGAGCGGCGAGAACGACGAGGGATTTGAGCTTGATCATGGACCCTCCTTGAAGCGGGTGTAGGTGTCGAATGGCATGATTTCCTCCAATTCATGAATGCTAGCACTCAAAGGTTTACGTCCGCCACTGCGAACTTATCGCTTAAGCCTGACTCCATTGCAAGATTGTTCTCAGGAGAAAAAATGAACGATAAGGAGAAGCGAAAATTGGCGCAAAAACTCGACGTGCGTGCGGCCGAAGTCAAGCGTGAGTTGGTGGACGACATGCGCGAGGTCAGGGAACTGACTACCGAAAATGTCCTGGGAGCGGTCGGCGATCCCGGCGACGATTCGCTTGTCCGCAACCGAGCCGATCTCAAGCAGAATCTTGCGCGCCGACACGCCAGCGAACTTGCGCACATCGAAGGCGCGCGCGAACGCATGGCCGAGGGAAACTACGGCATTTGCGAGAACTGCGGCGGCGAAATCGGTTTCCCGCGCTTATCTGTTCAGCCGACCGCGAAGCGTTGCATCCGTTGCCAGGAGCAGTACGAAAAGACCCACGTTGGCGATGGGTCGCCTTCGTTGTAGGGCGCCGCGCCCTCAGCTCAGGCGCTGCTGTTTGATAAAAAGAACAATCGCGGCAGGGATATGGACCAGCCCGAAACCGGCGAGGAAAGACAGCAGCGGCGGCACTTCCTGCGCGTAAACCGTTGCCATCGTGTAGCCGAAGACGAGCCCGGTAACGACAAGGAGGATCGTCGTCCATCTCGCTTGCGCCGCGCTTTTCGAATGCGCTGGCAAGCGATAATAAGCGTATCCCGCTGACGTTAGACCGACAAGGGCAAGAAAAATGAGCGCGACCATTTTCTTCGGATTGGACTTCAACCCGCGAGGAAGCGTTCAACCGAGACTGCCGTCTACGCGATCGCCCGCTTTACGAAGTCTCTTGGTCTGAATCCGAGCAGCCAAAGTGTGCCGAAATAACTCGACATCGCGAGCACGACGAGAATAGTCAGGCGCAGGATGCGATCGAGCGCGGAAGCGATAAGCCACGATTGGTCGCTTCCGGCCGCGAACCACAATGCGAGCCCCATCACCACTAAAGCCGCGGCGAGTTTGAGCCCGAATGCTTCCCACCCGGGTTGGGGTTTATAGATGTGCTCGGCCCTCAATTGGTAGAAAAGCCACGCCGCGTTGAGCGTTGCGCCAAGACTGATCGCGAGCGCAAGCCCGGCATGTTTGAGCGGCCAGATGAAAGCGAGATTCATGAGTTGAGTGGCGATGAGCGTCATGATCCCGATTTTCACCGGCGTTTTCACGTTTTGCCTGGCGTAAAAACCGGGCGCGAGCACTTTCACCAATATTAATCCGAGCAATCCCACGCTGTAGGCGACCAGCGCCTGCTGAGTCATCAACACGTCTTCGGCCGTAAATTTTCCGTAGTGAAAAAGCGTCGAGATGAGCGGGACCGCAAGGAGCGCGAGCGCGAGCGCCGCAGGAAGCGCGAGCAGCATCGTCAAGCGCAGGCCCCAGTCGAGTAGTTTGGAATACTCGTCGCCGCTTCGCGCCGCGTGCGATTTGGCAAGACTCGGCAGCAGGATTGTTCCCAG
The DNA here is from genome assembly GCA_050741875.1 of Burkholderiales bacterium. GTDB lineage: Bacteria > Pseudomonadota > Gammaproteobacteria > Burkholderiales > JBOIGA01 > JBOIGA01. The sequence goes on along the minus strand of JBOIGA010000073.1, from coordinate 1,424 downwards.
CGCGACGCCAAGGAGTCCCGTCGGAAAAGTCATCAGCCGGTCGGCGTAATAAAGCCACGACACGCTTCCGGTCACCAGAAACGACGCGAATGCCGTATTGATGAGAATGCTGATCTGGCTGATGGACACTCCGAACACAGCAGGTCCCATCAATTTCAAAATTCGCCAGACGCCTTCGTCCTTGAAGTCGAGCGATACCTTCGGAATAAAACCGATCTGTCCAAGAAACGGGAGTTGAAACAGTAACTGCAAGACGCCACCGAAGAATACCGCCCAGGCGAGCGCCATGACCGGCTCGCTGAAAAAAGGCAAGAGCAGGAGCGCGAAGGTAAGGAAAGAGATATTGAGCAGAACCGGCGTAAACGCCGGCATCATGAAACGCCCATAGGTGTTCAGGACGCCCGCCGAAAGCGCGACTAGTGAAATAAAAAAAATGTACGGGAAAGTGATTCGCAGCATGTCTACCGTGATCGCAAATTTTTCCGGTTCGTCGGCGAAGCCTGGCGCCGTAACGAAAACGACAATCGGCGCCGCCACCACGCCGATCACGGTGACGACGACGAGCGCGAGTCCAAGCAGAGTCGCTGTGTGGTTGATCAGAGCGCGCGTGGCCGATTCTTCACGCCGATTTTTGTAATACGCGAGGATCGGGACGAAGGCCTGCGAAAACGCCCCTTCGGCGAATAACCTGCGTAACAGATTCGGAATAGTGAAAGCGACAAAAAAAGCGTCGGTGTACAGTCCCGCGCCGAAAATTCGCGCGATCACGGCGTCTCGAATGAAACCGAAAACGCGCGACACCAGCGTCATGCTGCTGACTGCTGCCAGCGCTTTGAGCAGATTCATGCAGGGGTCCCCGAAGAAGCGCGTAGTGTACCTGCTCGCGCGCGAACCTTGTCACTGCGCGGGCGCGTCAGTATGATGCCGCCTCCAGCTATTCATCAGGAATTCTTATGGCAAATACCGCGCAGGCAAAAAAACGGGCGCGACAAGCGGAGACCCGGCGCAAGCACAACGCCAGTTTGCGCTCAGAGTTTCGCACGGCGGTTAAGAAGGTGAGAAAGGCGATCGAGGTCGGAGACAAGACCGCCGCGGCTAACGTATTGCGCGAATCGGCCAGCGCGATGGACCGAATCGCGGACAAAAAAATTGTCCACAAGAACGCGGCTGCGCGTCACAAGAGCCGCTTATCGGCCGCGATCAAGGCAATGGCTTGAGGCGGGGGAGGCACGGTCCCGGCGAAGTTTGTCACCGAATGCCTTAATCGGGGAGCCGGGAACCAGTAATCTTTTCTTTAACGCTTAGCCGCGAGGGTGAACGAAGCGGCGATGGCAAGAATCAAGAACCAGATCAGCGCCCATTCGGGAATCGAAAGCCCCAAAAAACGCCAGGCGATTTCGGCACAGTCTCCCGAACCCTTAAAC
>JBOIGA010000072.1:0-12933 GCA_050741875.1 Burkholderiales bacterium | reverse complement strand
CGCGCTCCAGGAGAATCTCGCCGTAACTTTTACATTTGACTTGTCCCTTTTTACATGCGGGACGCGTGTTCGTTCCGGCAATTTCTCCGGCACAGATCGTGCACCGAACGCAAATCGAAAGGAAATTAGATGTCCGAAGACCCAAGAGCGAAGGGGGTAAAACCGCCTTTTCCCGAACAGGAACAGGAGTGGCCCGGCGATGAATCCGGCATGCAGCCCAAGCCCGACTATGGAGAAGATTCTTACCGAGGCTCAGGCCGCCTGCAGAACAAGGTTGCGCTGATCACTGGCGGCGACAGCGGAATCGGCCGCGCGATCGCGCTCGCGTTTGCGCGCGAAGGCGCCGATGTGCTGATCTCGTACATCAAAGAGGACGCGGACGCGAAGGAAACATGCCGAGTGGTTCAAGCCGCAGGGAGAAAAGCGCTCGCAATTCCCGGGAATATCGGCGATGAGTCACACTGCCAGCGATTGATCGAGCGCGCGGTAAGCGATTTCGGCAAGCTCGACATTCTCGTCAACAACGCTGCGTACCAGAGCGTGTTTGAGAGCATCGCCGAGCTTCCGTCCGAAGAATGGGACATGACGCTACGAACGAACATTTTCGCCATGTTCTATTTGTGCAAAGCGGCGTTGCCGAAGATGCAATCGGGCGCCGCGATCATCAACACCGCTTCGATCCAGGCGTATAAGCCGAGCCCGACCTTGCTCGCGTATGCGACGACCAAAGGCGCGATCGTGACTTTCACCAAAGCGCTCGCGCAGGAAGCGATCAAGAAAGGTATTCGCGTCAATGCGGTCGCGCCGGGACCGGTGTGGACTCCGCTCATCCCGATGTCGTTCGAAGGGAAGGAGGTCGCGGAATTCGGCAAAGAATCGCCGATGGGGCGTCCGGCGCAGCCGAAAGAGATGGCGCCGATCTACGTCTTTCTTGCGTCAAGCGAGTCGAGCTACGTCGTCGGCGAGGTTGTCGGCGCAACCGGTGGCAAGCCGCTTCCATGATGGAAGCTATCGGGCACACGCGCTGGGCGATCGCCGAAGGCTATATCCCCAAGACGAGCCACGGTCCCGAGCCCGAAATGCTCAGCCATGAAACCGCGTGTTTGCTCAATACCGGAGACAGAGATGCGAACGTCGAGATCACCATCTTCTTCGCCGATCGAGAACCCGCCGGGCCTTACCGCGTGAAAGTGCCCGCTCGGCGCACCAAGCACGTCCGGTTCAACGATCTCAAGGAACCCGAGCGCGTACCGAAAGCAACCGAGTTTGCTAGTGTTATCACATCCGATGTGCCGATCGTCGTGCAGCACACGCGGCTCGACTCAAGGCAAGCCGAAAATGCGTTGATGACGACGATCGCGTTTCCCTTCGGTCCTTGAGCACCAGAACGCCAAATAAAAAAGGCGGCGAAAGCCGCCTTTTTTGTGAAGCAGTGCGACCTTAGGCTGCCTGCTTCAAGGTCGTCAGCAACTTCTCACGTTTTTGCACGAACTCGTTGGGCAATTTATCTTCGAGCTTGTCGAAGAGCTGTTTGTGCGAAGTGACTTCCTCGATCCATGTATTCCGTTCGACTGCCATCAATTCCTGGAACTGTCTGGACGAGAAATTGTTCAGCCCTGAGAGCTGTATGTCTTCCTCGCGCGGGATGTAGCCGAGCGGACCCTCGACGGCGCCCGCGCGTCCTTGCACGCGGTCCACAATCCATTTCAAGACCCGCATGTTTTCGCCGTAGCCCGGCCACAGGAATTTGCCTTCGGCGTTCTTGCGAAACCAGTTCACGCCGAAAATTTTTGGCAGGTGCTTCGCCTTCTTGCCTATCTCCAACCAGTGCTTGAAGTAGTCCGCCACGTTGTAGCCGCAGAAAGGCAGCATCGCCATCGGGTCGCGGCGCACTTCGCCGATCTTGCCGGCAGCGGCAGCAGTCATTTCCGAACCCATCGTCGCCGCCAAGTACACGCCATCGTTCCAATTCTTGCTTTCCACTACCAACGGCACCGCGCTGCTTCGGCGGCCGCCGAAGACGAACGCGGAGACGGGAACGCCTTTCGGATTCTCCCATTCGGGATCGATGCAGGGGCATTGCGCGGCCGGTGCGGTGAAGCGCGCGTTTGGATGCGCCGCGGGAGTTTTGCTGTCAGGCGTCCACGCCTGACCTTTCCAGTCGGTGAGCTTCGCCGGGGCCTTGTCAGTCATGCCTTCCCACCATACATCGCCGTCTTCGGTCAATGCGACGTTGGTGAAGATGCAATTCTTTTTGAGCGTCGCCATCGCCATCGGATTCGATTGCTCTGAAGTACCAGGCGCAACTCCGAAGAATCCAGCCTCAGGATTAATCGCGTAGAGTCTACCGTCCGCGCCGGGCTTGATCCATGCGATGTCGTCGCCGATAGTCGTAACTTCCCAGCCTTTGAAATCGGGCGGCGGAATCAGCATCGCAAAGTTGGTCTTGCCGCACGCAGAAGGAAAAGCCGCGGTGACGTAAGTCTTTTCTCCTTGCGGCGATTGCACGCCGAGGATCAGCATGTGTTCGGCGAGCCAGCCCTGCTCGCGCGCCATCACCGAGGCAATGCGCAATGCGAAACACTTCTTGCCGAGCAGCGCGTTGCCGCCGTAGCCCGAGCCAAAAGAGCAGATGGAATGTTCTTCAGGAAAGTGGACGATGTATTTGTTGTCCTTGTTGCACGGCCATGGGACGTCTTTCTGCCCTGGCTCGAGCGGCGCGCCGATCGAGTGCAGGCAAGGAACGAATTCGCCGTTTTCTCCAAGTGCTTCGAGGACTTTGTTTCCCATGCGGGTCATGATTCGCATGTTGACGGCAACATAGGGTGAATCGCTGATTTCCACTCCGATGTGCGAAATGGGCGAGCCGATCGGCCCCATGCTAAAGGGCATGACGTACATGGTGCGGCCGCGCATGCAGCCGTCGAAAAGCTTGGTCAAAGTCGCCTTCATCTCGACCGGGTCCATCCAGTTGTTGGTCGGCCCGGCGTCTTCCTTTTTGCGGCTGCAGATGAAAGTCCGGTCTTCCACTCGCGCGACATCGCCGGGATCGGAGCGGGCGTAAAAGCTGTTGGGGCGTTTCTCGGGATTGAGCTTGATGAACGTTCCGGCTTTCACGAGCTCGTTGCACAGTTCGTCGTACTCTGCCTGACTGCCGTCGCACCAATAGATGTTTTCGGGCTTGGCCAGCTTGGCGACTTCAGCGACCCACGAGCGAAGTTTCTTGTTTTTGACATAATCGGGAAAAGCCAGATCGGCCCCGCTGACTGTAAATTTTTTTGGTGCGTTCACGTAATGCCTCCTGGTGCGTTAGCTCTTGGAAATCGTTCCGAGAATCGTATTACGCGCGCCGGATAACGAACATTTAGAATTTCTTACCGATTTGATAAAAAAGCTTGCGCGCGACGTACTGCAACTATACCAAAAGCGCCGACTCCACTGAATGCTGCGCGTCCTTGTTCTCTTGCTCCTTTCGCTAGGCAAATCGTCAGCGGCGGCGGAAATCCAACTTACGATCGAAGACGTCATCGCTCCAAATTTCAAGTTGCAAGGGGTAACCGCAAAGCTCGTCGGCGATCATCGGCTTGACCTCAAGATCAGCGAGCTCAGCGCGCTCGATCGTATGTGGCGCAACGTAACATTGAGCTGCGGCAAATTCGAACTCGATTCGTCTCACGTTCGCTGTGAGCAGGGAACGGCAAACGTCGGAAAGCCGATCGCCGTGAACTTTGACTACGACCTCGACAGCGGAAAAATCAAGGCCGAGCTGGCTCCAAGCCGTGGTGAAAAATGGCGGGTCGACGGCCGTTATCAAACGCGCGGCTGGAATTTCAAGGTCATGGTGGAGAACGGCGGACTTGAACCGCTCGCGCAGTGGCTGCCGCGAACGCTCCCAAAAATCAGCGCGGGGGTGCTCGATGGATCGTTCGTCATTGCGGAATCGGCAACCGGCTACAACTCACTTTCGGCCGATCTCGCGCTCGCTTCGCTCGCTTTCAGCGATGAGTCCGGATTGCACGCTGGAGAAAAAGTCGGCGGCAAGGTTTTGGTCGAGGCCAAACGCGACAAGGCGAAGTGGGACTGGAATCTGGACGTTCTTTGGGACAACGGCGAAGCTTTCTGGGAGCCGATCTATCTCAAGGGCGAAGGCCACCGTTTGGGTGCGAGAGGTGAAGTCAGAAATTCGGAAGTCGAGATCACCGAGGCGCTGCTCACGCTCAACGACATCGGCGACTTCGCGTTTGTGGGGAGGGGACGTGACGGCAAAATCACCGAGGCGGGAGTGGCCGCCGAAAAAATTGCCTTGCCGCGGCTCTACGAAGTCGTGCTCAAACCCTTCCTCGAAAAAACCGCGCTCAACGACTTGCGCACGACCGGTTTGATCGATTTCGCGCTGCGCTATGTGAACGGCGAGATCACCGGAGTCAACGTTGGCCTCGACGATGTCTCGCTTGAGGACAAGAAGCAGCGCTTCGGCGCATTCGGCGTTGACGCCAAGGTCCCATGGAATCGCTATGCGCAGACAAGCGCGAAAATCCGTTTGGAGGGGGGCGAAATTTTTCGCGTGCCCTTGGGAAAAATCGAACTCCCGGTCGCCATGCACGGCTTTTCTTTCGCTACCGATTCGCTTGAGATCCCGATTCTCGATGGCGCATTGCGGCTCAACGACTTTCGCGCTCGCCGCGAAAACGAAGCATGGCAATGGAGCTTCAGCGGTGGCGTCGCCCCGATTTCGATGCAGGAACTGACCAACACACTCAACGTGACAACGATGCGTGGAACGCTTGCGGGAACGATTCCCCGGGTCACCTACGAGCGGTCAACGATCGCGGTTGAAGGCGCGTTATTGTTGCGGGTTTTTGACGGAATGATCGAGGTAAAGGATCTCAAATTGTTCGAGCCATTGGGAATCGCTCCAACACTCAACACCAACGTCGAGATGAAAAGGCTCGACCTCGACCTTCTGACTCGCGCGTATTCGTTCGGCAACATTACCGGACGGATTGATGTTTCAGTCAACGATCTTGCACTCGTCAACTGGAAGCCGGTCAGGTTCGATGCGAAGCTCGCGAGCAGCGAGGGCAGCTATCCGCGAAAAATCAGTCAGACAGCGGTGGAAAATATTTCCGCGCTGGGAGGCGCCTCCGCGGCGGCCGCGATCCAAAGAAGTGTCTTGCGTTTTTTTGACCGCTTCGGCTATTCCCGACTCGGCTGGAACTGTAGCTTGGCGAACGGCATTTGTGAAATGGGTGGAATCGAACCGGCCGGGCAAGGCTATTTGATCGTCGAGGGCGGCGGCGTGCCGCAGATCACGGTGCTAGGTTACAATCGCCGCGTGAATTGGGACGAACTCGTCGCACGCTTGCAGCGCGTCACGCGCAGCAAACCGGTCATTCAATAAAATGCGATTCGCCGCGCTTTTCCTGTGCTCGGCACTGTCGTCGTGCGTGACGATCAACATCTACTTTCCTGAGGCGGCCGCGGAAAAAGCCGCCGACAAGATCATCGACGAAGTCTGGCAGACCAAGCCCGAGGAAAGTCCCGCTCCCGAGCCGCAGAAGTGAGGTACCTATGAAAAAATTTCTTTTGACCTTGGTGACGGTATTCTTCGCGGCTTCAGCGTTGGCCGCCGCCGATATCGAAATCAACAGCCCGGCGATCAATGCGCTCAAGTCGTCCATGCAGGCGCGTCACGGTCAGCTCGCGCCCCATTACGCCAGCGGAGCGATCGGGCTTACGCGCGAAGGAACTATTGCGTTGCGCGACGCGAATGCCGTGCCCTTGGCGCAGCGTCAGGCGATCAATTCCATGATCGCGGCGGAGAACCAAGACCGCAATGCGCTCTACCGCGAAATCGCGCGCGCCAACAAGCACCCCGAGTGGGAGAACGAAATTCGCTCGACTTTCGCCAGCCGCTGGGTGGACAAGGCGGCGTCCGGTTGGTGGTATCAAAACGCGAGCGGCGCCTGGGCTAAGAAGTGACGCCGGTTCTGGCGTTCGACATCGAGACGTGTCCGGACGTCGAAGGTCTGCGCAAGCTGCACGGGGTCGACCTTCCCGATGCCGAAATCGCGGCGATGGCCATGCAGCTTCGGCGGCAGGCAACGGGGAATGATTTTCTTCCTGTCCACTTGCAGCGCGTTGTCGCGATTTCGTGCGCTCTGCGCGACCGCGACAGTTTCAAAGTCTGGTCTCTCGGTTCGGCGAACGACGAAGAAAAGACGCTCATCTCGCGCTTCTTCGAAGGGATCGAGAAGTACAGCCCGCAGCTCGTCTCGTGGAATGGCTGCGGATTCGACCTGCCGGTTCTGCACTATCGAAGCCTGATCCTCGGCGTGCGAGCATTCCGCTACTGGGAGTGGGGCGACGACGATCGCGAGTTCAAGTACAACAACTACATCAATCGTTACCACACGCGGCATCTCGACATGATGGATTTGCTCGCTCTCTACCAGCCGCGCAACAACGTCGCCCTCGATCAGATCTGCAAGCTTTGTGGATTGCCCGGGAAGGTCGGCATGGATGGGTCGGGCGTCTGGGACGCGTTTCAGCGCGGCGAGACCGATGCAATCCGCAACTACTGCGAGACCGATGCAGTCAACACTTATCTAGTTTACTTGCGATTTCAGTTGATTCGCGGCGGCTTCGATGAAAGCGAGTACGCGCGGGAATGCGCGCTCGTTCGTGAAACCCTCGAAAAATCGGGAGCTCCCCACTGGCGCGAATTCTTGCGCGAGTGGAAATCCCTTTAACGTGCCCCAGGCGAACGTTGAATCCCTCGACCAAGAGGGGCGTGGAATCGCGCGCCACGAGGAAAAAGTGGTGTTCATTCACGGCGCGCTTCCCGGCGAAACGGTCGAGTTTTCGGTTTTTCGAAAGAATCCCTCGTTCGATCTTGCCAACGCAACCCGGATCGTCAAGCCGAGCGCTTACCGAGTCGCTCCCCGCTGCCGCTACTTCGGAACGTGCGGCGGTTGCAGTTTGCAGCACCTCGACAGCAACGCACAGGTCGCGGTCAAGCAACGCGTGCTGGAGGACGCGCTTGCGCGCCTTGGCAAAGTTAAGCCCGATGTCATTCTGCCGGCGATTTATGGAGAAGCCTGGGGCTACCGTGCGCGAGCGAGGCTCGCCGCGCGACTCGTCGAGAAGAAAGGTGGAGTGCTCGCCGGGTTCCACGAAAAGAGAAGCAGCTTTATCGCCGATATGGAAAGCTGCGAGGTGCTTCCCGAAAAACTCTCGTCGCTGCTCAAGCCATTGCGCGAATTGCTGGGAGAACTTTCGATCAGCAATCGCGTCCCGCAGATCGAAGTAGCGGTCACTGAGGACGCGACCGCGCTATCGTTACGAATCCTCGGCCTGCTCTCCGACAAAGATCTCGCGTTGCTGCGCGACTTCGCTCGGAGCCACGAGGTCGTTTTTCATGTGCAGCCCGGCGGACCCGAATCGGTGCGGCCGCTCAATGGCGAGGGGGCGCTCAAGTATTCGCTGCGGGAGTTCGATGTCACGCTATCCTTTACGCCGAGCGATTTCACCCAAGTCAATCCGGCGATCAATCGCGTTCTCGTGCGTCGCGCGGTCACGCTTCTCGATCCGCGGCCGAGAGAATCCATCGCCGATTTTTTCTGCGGGATCGGCAACTTTAGTTTGCCGCTGGCAAGAAGAGGCGCGAATGTGACCGGTTACGAAGGCAACGCTTCGCTCGTTGCGCGCGCTCAAGACAATGCAAAGCGCAACGGACTAAACGCGACATTTATATGCCGCGATTTGTACGCAGACGAAATCGCCGAAATCAGCCGCTTTGACAAGGTGCTGCTCGATCCTCCCCGCGACGGCGCGATCGAGCTGGTGAAAGCCGTGAGCGCGGAAGGCCCGAAGCGTGTCGTTTACGTGTCCTGCAGTCCGGCGACCCTTGCGCGAGATGCCGCGGTTCTCGTGCACACGAAAGGCTACCGCTTGCAGGCAGCGGGAGTGGTCAACATGTTCCCGCAAACCTCGCACGTTGAATCGATCGCGCTTTTCGAGAGGTGAGCGAAAAATAAAAAGGGCGGCGCAAGCCGCCCTTTTCGTGGGAACGTCCCCCGCTATTCGCGTTGTCCGGCGAAAGCGAGAAGCAGGTTCAAAAGGTGGATGAAAAGATTGTAGATGTCGAGATACAAACGCATTGTGGCCATGACGTAGTTCGTCTCGCCGCCGTGCACGATGTCGGAGACGTCATATAGGATATACGCCGAAAACAACATGACCGCGATAGCCGAGATCGTCAGCGACGCCGCCGGCACCTGGAAAAACAAGTTGGCGATGGATGCGATGATGAGCAAGATCAGCCCCACGAACAGGAATTTGCCCATGAAGCTGAAGTCTTTCTTGGTGACGGTCGCGAATCCGGCAAGCGAAAAGAACACGATCGCTGTCCCGCCCGCCGCGAGGCCGACGAGTTGCCCACCGTTTCGCATGGAGAGCGCGTATTGAAGCATCGGCCCCAGCCACCATCCCGCGACGAAAGTAAACGCGAGCAGGAGGACGATTCCCCACACGCTGTTGCGCGTCGCGGTGACAGCGAAAAGCAGTCCGATCATGCCGGCGAACATGACCAGCGGCCCCAGGATGGGATATTGCGCGAGAAAGCCGAAGTTGGTGGAAAGCCCGACCAGCGCCCCGATGATCGTTGGGATCATGGTGATCCCGAGCAACATGTAGGTGTTGCGCAGCACCCGATGCTGGCTTATGGCTAATGCTTGCGACTGGGCGGCCCGTAGTTCAGTGGCCATGAAACCTCTCCTCAAAGGTAAAACGTTGGGATTAAGACTAAACAAACGGTGTTAAAGTTGCAAGCGAGCAGATGGCGGAAAGGGTGGGATTCGAACCCACGAGGAACTTGCGCTCCTGCCGGTTTTCAAGACCGGTGCATTCGACCACTCTGCCACCTTTCCCACGGTTTTGGCTCCGACTTAAACTAAAGGGGTTAGTCTTCACCTGAACAAGCATTGGTTTGTTTTGGCTGCGGCGTAACCCAGGTTAGCCTTCGCGCCAACAAGCCAATGGGAAGGCGACCGCTCTGCCAACTCGTTCGTAATCATAGCCTTGTCTAGCCGCTGTCCGCCGCTTCGGCGTCAGCCCAGCACGTCGGGGTTTCATACAGCCGCACGCGCTCCAGGCGGACTTTCTTGCCATAAGCATTGCGATAAGCCGCATCGAGAATCCTGAACGCCTCCACCGAAAGATTCTCCGCGGTCGGGATGCATTCTAGCTCGACTGTTTTGTGGCCTTTCAGCGAGCGCAAGAATTCGACGACGGGCCCATCGCGCCGATAGACCAGGAACGCATGGTCCCACGGCTCGACGAGATTCTGCCGGGCGATGGTCTTTACCTCGGAAAAGTCCATGACCATGCCTTGCTCGGGTGCGCCCTCGGTAGCGATAATGTCTCCCGAGAGCGTGATCTCAACCGCATAGCGGTGTCCATGCAGATGCTGGCATTGGCTTTTGTGGTAAGGAATGCGATGGCCGGCGTCGAACTCGAGCCTGCAAGTAATTCGCATGCTTGTATGCAAGAAGAGTGGGCAGCGATTATACGCTCTCCGAACGACCCCTATGGCACAGGCGACCAGCAAGCTAACCGTCTCTGATCACCGCCGAGATGCGGCCGGGCTGACGTACGTTTACCCCGTGCTTTCGCGCCGCTCGGAAGGAATTTCGATCGGAATCAACTTGAACCCGAACAATGCTTGCAACTGGCGCTGCATCTACTGCCAAGTGCCTAATCTCACGCGTGGGCCAGCGCCGAAGATCGCCGTGCCTCAGCTCGAGTCAGAGCTTCGCGGTCTTCTTGGCGAATACCTCGCCGTGGGGACGCTCATCAAGGATATTGCGCTTTCGGGAAATGGAGAGCCGACGAGCGCGCGCGAATTCGAAGACGTGATCGAACGCATTGTCAGCGTCATGCGCGACCTGAAGCTCGACTCGAGGATCAAGCTCGTCCTCATCACCAATGGCAGTCTCATTCACAGGCCCAAGGTGCAGGCGGGACTTCGCCGGATGGCCCAAATCAACGGCGAAGTCTGGTTCAAGCTCGATCGCGCGACGCGGGAAGGAATTCGCCGCATCAACGACGTGGACACGAGTATCGAGAAAGTGAGAAGGAACCTCCGGCTGTGCGCGAGCTTGTGCCCGACTTGGATACAAACGTGCATGTTCGTGATCGACGGCGAGCCGCCGGATTCGGATGAAAGGAAGGCGTATCTCGACCTCTTGCGCGAGTCTGTTGTGGAGGGTATTCCGTTGAGAGGCGTCTTGCTCTATGGAATTGCCCGGGTGTCGCACCAGCCGGAAGCCGTGCGGCTTTCAGCGCTCTCTCCTGAGTGGCTAAACCAATTGGGCAGCGAAATCGAGGCGATCGGTCTCCCGGCCAAAGTCTCGCCTTAGGTTGGCTTACCTGCGTTTCGACCGCGCGGCGTTCTTGAGGTTCTTGAAGCGCTGGGGATCGTTCTGCTTGAGGTACTGAACAACCTCCAGGTCCTCTTTTTTCACTCTGGACAGATCGATTTGCTCGACGTGTACGAGGCGCAACAATTCGCGCACCGGCTTTGGCATATTGCGGCCGCTCTCGTAACGCGATCCGCCGCTTTGCGTGACCCCGATCCGGGTCCAAAAGTCCTGTTGGTTCAAACCCAGCTTGCGCCGTATGTCTCTCGGATTGGTGACGTTATCAAATGATTTCATGGTGGCTAAGCGCGTTTGGAAAATCTATGATTGCGACATAAGCGTCGCGCCGAAAGTTTCATTGCGCAAGCATTTTTTTTAGATGCTCCGGGTTTCTCGTTTTTCAGGGGAGCTTAAGCTACAATCCGCCCGTTCGCGATTTCCAAAATGGCGCTGATCGTTCAAAAATACGGCGGCACTTCGGTCGGCAGCGCCGAGCGCATCAAGAGTGTCGCGCATCGCGTGGCAAAGACCAAAGCGCGGGGGCACGAGGTCGTGGTGGTCGTTTCGGCGATGAGCGGCGAGACCAATCGGCTGATTGCGCTCGCCAGGGAGATCCAGGGCGTGCCCGACCCACGGGAGCTCGATGTCGTGCTCGCCACCGGAGAGCAGGTCACGATCGCGTTGCTTTCGATGGCGCTGCTCGACGCCGGAATCAAAGCGAGGAGCTACACCGGCGCGCAGGTCAAAATTCTGACCGACAACGCTTTCACCAAAGCGAGAATCGTGAGCATTGACGAGACCGCCATGCGCGCTGACTTGGCGGCTGGGCAGGTCGTGGTGGTCGCCGGTTTTCAAGGGGTGGATGACAAAGGCAATATCACGACTTTGGGCCGCGGCGGCTCGGACACGACCGCGGTCGCGCTTGCTGCGGCGCTCAAAGCCGATGAATGCCAGATCTACACCGATGTGGACGGCGTCTACACGACCGATCCGCGTATCGTCCCCGAAGCCCGGCGGCTGAAGACGATTACTTTCGAGGAAATGCTGGAGTTGGCGAGCCTCGGCTCGAAGGTCCTGCAGATCCGCTCGGTCGAGTTCGCCGGCAAATACAAGGTCAAGCTGCGCGTGCTCTCCAGTTTCGAGGAAAACGGCGAAGGCACGCTCATCACTTTCGAGGAAGACGAGAAAATGGAACAGGCGATCATTTCGGGAATCGCGTTCAACCGCGACGAAGCCAAGATCACGATTCTGGGGGTCCCCGACAAGCCCGGAATCGCTTATCAGATTTTTGGCGCCGTTTCGGACGCCAATGTTGACGTCGACATGATCGTGCAAAACATCGGCGTTGACGGTTCGACAGACGTGTCGTTCACAGTCCACCGCAACGAATTTGCCAAGGCGATGGACGTGTTGAAAAAAGTGCAGGCGAAAATTAAGGCCCGCGATGTTGTCGGCGATGCAAAAACTGCCAAGGTTTCAATCGTCGGCGTCGGCATGCGCTCGCACGTCGGAATCGCGAGCAAAGCATTCAAGGCGTTGTCGGAAGAGGGCATCAACATCCAAATGATCTCGACTTCGGAGATCAAAATCTCGGTGGTGATAGACGAAAAATATCTTGAACTCGCGGTTCGAGTTCTGCACAAAGCGTTTGAGTTGGAAACGGCGTAAGATTCGGCGGCGAGCGAATTGAGAAGAGAAGTATCCGTGAACGCCTGAAGCGGCTGCAAGCAACCGCGTGGAACAAAGTGGCAAGGCTATTATTCGCCGTTCTCCATGGAGAGGTGGCCGAGTGGTCGAAGGCACTCCCCTGCTAAGGGAGCATAGGACCAAAAAGTTCTATCGAGGGTTCGAATCCCTCCCTCTCCGCCAAGTTAGTCAGTAAGCCTTTGTAATTACTAGATCTTTCCAACAGGCTCTTGGTGAACCCACGCTCGAACCCACGCTATTTACCGAGCACCTTCCGCGCCTCGCTCAGCATTTCGTTGCCCACGTCCGCAATCGCCGACATCTGGAAGTAGATCGAGTCGATCAACTGGCGCTTCTCCTCGGGCGTCGTATCTGGGTTGTCCCAAATCAAGCGCACAGAAGTTTGCGCATTCGACAGCGCATCACGCACGTCGTCCAGTTGCACGAACGCTTCCGGCGTCAAGGCCGCCTCGCGCGTCATCGCTTCCACGTCACCCTTGGCCGCCAGGTATTTGATCGTGTCGTGCGAACGCTTCAGCGAAAAATAGTCGTCGTAAAAGTCTTGAATGTTCTGTAAGCCGGCCGAAGGGTGCCGGATGACAAACGCCTTTATAACTGGAATGTCGGCCAGGGTTTGCGCGGGCTTGCCTGGGTCAGGGAGCGCACCCTGCTTCCGTAGCGCCGCGTCCGCCAGGTTAAGGACATGCACACCTAACCCGCCCGACCAAGCGCGGATGTAGTTCTCGATCACCGCGGGAGAAGCGACGCCCTTGTCATGAAATCCGGGGACTGCGCCGATCAGGTGCCCTATCTTTTTTGCAAGCTC
>JBOIGA010000071.1:0-13060 GCA_050741875.1 Burkholderiales bacterium | reverse complement strand
TTGCATTCCGTCGGTTCCGCGCATTCTTCCTATCCCCGTAACGAACTCGCTCCTGAGACTACACAAGACGCGTTCGATTCGGGGAGTTTTTCAACAGCCTGCTAACGGCAGTTTTCGACGCGGACTACAGCTGCCGTCGCGTCGTTCAGACCCAGGTACTGGCTCTGCGTGAGTATCGACTCCTCAACCAGCCGCTCGGCCGCCGCCTGGGGATTCGCGCACTCGAAAAGCGCGGCGCGCATGACGTTATCGCCGAGAACCTCCCAAACCCCATCCGAAACCATCAAGAACCTGTCTCCCGGCTCGAGCTCGCCGTCGAGAAAATCGATAACGAGGTGTTCTTCCAATCCTACCGCGCGCCGGAGGATGTGGTGCATGGTCCGAAGCGGCCACACATGGTCCTTCGTGATCTGCTGGAACCGTTGACCACGGATGTGATAGATGCGCGTATCGCCAACGTGCGCGAGATAGTAACGGCTGCCAAGCAGCACCAGCGCGCTCAGCGTGCTCAGCATTCCCTCGTCGCTGCGCTGACTTTGCGCGCACATCCAAAGGTTGGTCGCACTGATCGATTTGCTCAGCGCCTGGCGGACTTCGAGTTTGTGTGACGTTGCGTAGTAATCGGTGAGCAGGCAGTAAACGAGGGACTCTGAAGCGCCGCGCGCGTCGGAAAGGCCGTCAGCAATGGCAAGCAGAATGCCCTTGCTGTGAAGGCGATCATCCTTCGGATTGACGCTACCGAAGAAGTCGGCGTTCTGCCTTTTCGCGCAAGCTTCGCTGGCGTGGCCGACGTTGATCTCCAGCGATACCGTCTCGCTTTTGCTTACGTGCTGCCTGAATACAACAGGCTCGAACATCTTCACGATTCGCCTCTTTGTTGATTGAAATGCATGGTGGAATTTTTTCTCTTCGTCATTTAGTCAGCAGCAGTCTCGAGTGCTTCGATCCTTATCCTGCTCAATGCGCATCGGGCAACACTCCCGCCTGCACAACCTTCGCCAGCCCTGTCTCGCGCGCGTGCTGTTCGAAGCCCTTGTTGCGCCAGAAGAACGCGCCGGGCATGGTGGTCGGAATGACCAGCACATAGAACAGCGCGCGTCCGACGAGCGCTGTTCCCAAGACCACTGCGGCAGTGACAAGCCACGTGATAAAGCCGGCGGCGCCGTCAAGCTGTGTGACGCTTAAATACAAAATCAGCGCGGCGCTCAAAGTGAGACCGGCGTTACGCAAGAGATAAGTCTTGCCGAACGTCGTGCGTTGCTCGAGATGCGACGCCGCCGCTTCGCCGCCGGTTTTCTCGAGATCCCGCGCGTGGGCGATGAGGCCCAGACCCTCGATGATGAGTCCCAGCGCCATCGGCCAAGCGAGAACGCCGAGCAAAGGTGCGAACGATTCGCCTTGCGCGAGCAAGAGCCCCGCGTAGACGACTGCCACCGTCAACGTTCCCAAGGCCAGCATCGAACCGTAGAACGAAGTCAGCACCTGCCAGTGGTTCCAGAACGGGCGCGCCTTGATGCGATAGATTCGCTGCATCGCGTAGAGCGCAAGCGGCCCTGTAATCACCGCGATCCAGCCCGCGGCCGCTTGCACGCCTTGCACCAAGCCTTGCGGGACAAAGCCCAACCATCCGGAGAATGCCGTGAGCAGCGCGTACAAACCCATGGCGTTGTAGAACACCCCGATTCCAGCGACTTCGCGCGACACCGGCGAATATTTGAGATTGTTGAAAGCGCGATAGAAGCGATGCGGCTTGCCCAAGTGCATCGTCGAAATCGCCAGTGCGAATGTTTGCAACGCGAGCAGAGCAAACAGCAACGCTGAATGCGCAATCGGATGCGAACCCGGCGACAACACTTCAAGCCCGAACAGCGGCCCGAGGAACAACGTCAGAAATGCGCCGATCACGCCCTGCGAAATCAGCGTGAACAGGACCAACGGATCTTCGCGCGAGTGCAGCTTCTTCAAGTTCCATTGGCGCCCGGACGATTTGTCCGCAACCTGCGGCCGGTAGCGATTCTCTCCCGCTTCTTTCACATAGACGAGCGGCATCGAGTCGGTGCGACGCATTTCGCGCGGCAATTCGCGCAGTTGCTGGAAACGAATATTCGGCTGGGTGATTTCGGGATCGGGAAAACCTGGGATCGCGAGCTTGGTCTGCACGCGATTTTTGGGCGGCGTTTCGATCACTCCGAAATCGAGCGCGCCCGCAAGGCACGCCGCAACGCACGCCGGCTTCAGTCCGACTTCGAGCCGGTCTACGCACATGTTGCATTTCGAGACTTCGCCTTTTTGTGGATCGAGCTGCGGCGCGTTGTACGGACACACCCACGTGCAATAGCCGCAGCCGAAACAAATGTCCGGGTCTTGCAGCACGGCGCCGTATTCGGCGAACTTGGTGTACGCCCGAGTCGGACAGCCTTTGAGGCAAACGGGATCGTCGCAGTGATTGCACGCCATCGAAATGTTGACGCGGCGAAAATCCGGGTAAGTGCCGCCTTCGACGTAGCCCACCGAGCGGAAGCTGATGTGCGCCGGAAGCGCGTTCTTTTCCGAGCACGCCGCTTCGCACGCGTGGCAGCCGATGCAGTTGTCGGCGGTGAAATGAAAACCGTGCTGTTTGTAGCGATCCGGGTTTACTCTCACCGCCGAGCTGTTGTTGATTTTCAGGCTTTGCCCGGCAAGCGGATGGTCATCGCGCACAAGCTGGATCGGTTTGCCGTGCTGATTCAATTCCACACCGTTCGACGGCGGCAGCAAGGCGTAATCGGGCTCATCCGCGCGCGTCTTGAACGCGGGCTCGGCACCGCCGCTATCAAACTTCGGCACAAAGGAAATGCCGTGTTCATCAGCATGCACATTAAACATCTGGACTCCCTAGAAACTCCGCGCCGCGACGTTCGCCGCCGCCGCTGCGAGCTGATCGGTCGCCGGTTCGATTTTCACTGCGCACTGCTTGAAAGCGGGCTGGCGCGAATACGGGTCGAGCAATCCCAACGTCAGGCGGTTGACGCACTCGTGGAAATGGAACGGGATGAACGCCATGTTGTACGGCACGCGCTGCGTTAACTGCACCAGCACTACTGCGTAACCGCGCCGCGACACCAAGCGCGCGTAGCTCATGTGCGCGATTCCGAGCTCGCGCGCGGCATCCGGGTTCATTTCCATGTACGGAGTCGGGCTGAACTTGTTGACGTTGCCGATCTTGCCGGTGCGGGTGCGGGTGTGAAAATGCTCGACCACTCTTCCGCTGTTAAGCCAGAAAGGAAACTGCTGGTCGGGCCGCTCGTTGTTATCGACGAACGGCAGTGCGAGCAGCTTCGCTTTGCCGTCCGCGTGCTGGAACACGCCGTCGGTATACAAGCGCGCGGCGCCGGTCTCCGCGCCCTCCGGGCACGGCCACTGGATGCCGCGCTGCTTTTCGATCTTGTCGTGCGTGAGTCCGGAGTAATCGAGCATGCGCCCGCGCGATAGTTCGCGCATTTCGTCGAACACTTCACTCGGGGTTTCGGGGAAGCGGATTTTGCGCCCCTGCTCGAAGCGCTTGGCGATTTCGTTGAAGATCCACAAATCGGGCTTGGAATCGCCATGCGGCTCCATGACCTTGCGCACGAGGTTCACGCGGCGCTCAGTGTTGGTGAAAACACCTTCCTTTTCTCCCCACAGCGCCGCGGGCAGATAGACGTGCGCGTACTTCGTCGTCTCAACGTCGGCATAGGCATCCTGCACGACGAGAAATTCGAGCTGCTCGAGCGTTTTCTTGATGCGCGGGATGTTCGGCATCGAGGTCATCGGATTGGTCGCGATCAGCCACAGCGCCTTGATGGCGCCGGTTTCCATCGCCGGGAAAATATCGGTCATGAACATCCCGCGCTGCTTCGGGAAGAATTCCGGATCGAGTCCCCAATAGCGCGCGATCTCTTCGCGATGCTCCGCTTTTTCCAGAACCCGATAGCCGGGCAGGCCGGAACACGACGACCATTCGCGCGTTCCCATCGCGTTGCACTGGCCGGTGATCGAAAGCGAAGTGCCTCCCGGCTTGCCGATGTTGCCGGTGATGAGATTCAGATTGTTGATCGCGGCAACACCGTCCGAGCCGTGCGTGCTCTGGTTGATGCCCATGGTCCAGATCGACATCGCGGCGCCGGCTTTCGCGTACACGCGCGCGACGTGGCGGATGGTGTCTTCGTCAATGCCGCAGATTGCCGCCGCGGTGATTGGATCGTAGTGCGCAACCAGCCGCGCGAACTCCTCGAACCCGCTCGTGTGCGCTTCGATGTAAGCGCGGTCTTGCAGACCTTCCTTCAAGATTACGTGCGCGAACGCGTTCAGTAACACCAAGTCGGTCCCGGGAGTGACCGGCAGATGGATATCCGCCATTTGCGCGAACATCGTCACTCGCGGATCAACCACAATGACCGGAAACTTGCGCTCTTCGAGCGCCATCTTGAGCCGCCAATAGATGATCGGGTGCTGCTCGGGCAGATTCGAGCCGAACGCGATAAGGCATTCAGTGTGATTGAAATCGTCGTAGCATCCGGGCGGGCCATCGCTGCCGAAAGAGCGTTTGTAGCCGGAGACGGCGGAGGCCATGCACAAGGTGGTGTTGCCGTCGTAGTTGTTGCTGCCGATGACTCCACGCGCGAGCTTGCCGAGAGTGTAGAACTCTTCGGTCAAAATCTGCCCGGTCGAAACAATGGCGACGCTGTCGCGCCCGTATTTCGCTTGTATGCGCCGGATCTCGGCGGCAGTGAAATCGAGCGCCTCATTCCAGCTCGTTTCGCGATAGGGATCGAGCGCCCGCTCACGCATCAGCGGTTGTTTGCCGCGATTGGTCGAGTTGAACAGCTCGTGCCCGAAAATGCCTTTAATGCAAAGCTTGCCCTGATTAACCGGCGCATCGCCGACGCCGCGCGCGGCGACTGCCTTGCCTTCCGCGCTCAACCCGACTTCGATCGAGCAGCCGGTCGAACAATATCCGCAGGTCGTGTATTTCCAATCAACAACGCCTTTGTCGGCGATCTTGATCGGGTTTTTGGTATGGCGTCCGAATAACATTCGTTCTCTTTCGTTAGCTCAAAGTCATCGCGAGCGGCGTGGCGATCTCGGGGTTCGACAAACGAGGTTGCTTTGTCACTTCGTTCCTCGCAATGACGTCATGCTTCCAACATCTCAAACTCTTTCGCATCCGCTCCGGCCGCGCGCTCCTGCCACGGATCGGGCGTCCCTTCCAGCGCAAACTTGAGCCGTGCGTACAAGGCGCGTCTTCCTTCGTGATCGTCGAGGATGCGTTGTTTCACGTAGTCCAAACCCACGCGCGCGACGTAGTGCACGGTGCGATCGAGGTAGCGCGCTTCCTCGCGGTAAAGCTGGAGGAACGCGCCCGCGTATTCGAGCACTTCTTGCTGGGTTTTCACTTTGCACAGGAACTGCGCGACTTCGGTCTTGATTCCGCCATTGCCCGCGACGTAGATTTCCCAGCCCGAATCCACGCCGATCACGCCGACATCCTTGATTCCCG
This sequence comes from Burkholderiales bacterium, assembly GCA_050741875.1. Taxonomy (GTDB): domain Bacteria; phylum Pseudomonadota; class Gammaproteobacteria; order Burkholderiales; family JBOIGA01; genus JBOIGA01. The sequence goes on along the minus strand of JBOIGA010000071.1, from coordinate 7,542 downwards.
ATTCGGCGCAGTTCCTCGGACAGCCGGAGACCGCCATCTTGACCTTGTGCGGCGCGTACATCTTCCAAAGATCCTTTTCGAGCGCGATTCCCATGTTGGTCGAGTCCTGCACTCCAAACCTGCACCATTCGCTGCCGACGCAGGTTTTCACCGTGCGCAGCGCTTTCGCGTAGGCGTGTCCGGACGGCATATCGAGGTCTTTCCACACCCCGGGAAGCTGTTCCTTCTTCACGCCGAGCAAATCAATTCTTTGTCCGCCAGTCACTTTCACCGTCGGGATCTGGTACTTGTCGACGACGTCGGCGATTCGCCGAAGCTGATCGGCGGTGGTGCTGCCGCCCCACATTCGCGGCACCACCGAGAAGGTGCCGTCCTTCTGGATGTTCGCGTGCGCGCGCTCGTTGATGAAGCGCGATTGTTTGTCATCCCGGTATTCACGCGGCCAGGCGCAGAGCAGATAGTAATTGAGCGCCGGGCGGCAGGATGCGCAGCCATCGCGGTTGCGCCAGTTCAGGAACTCACGCACTTTCAGAATCGACAGCAGCTTTTGTTCGCGTATCGTTTTGCGGACTTCTTCGTGCGTGAGCTCGGTGCAGCCGCACATCGGCTTGTTTTTGTTCGCCGAAGGCTGGTACGCGCCGCCGACGGTTGAGGCGAGAATCTGCTCGACCAGACCCGTGCACGATCCGCACGACGACGACGCTTTCGTATGCTTGCGCACATCCTCAAGCGTGAAGAGACCTTTCTCCTTGATGCACTTGACGATCGCGCCCTTGGGAACGCCGTTGCAGCCGCACACTTCCATGGCATCCGGCATCGCCGCCGCTTTGTTCTGACCCTGATGCCCAAGATTGCCGAGGTGCGATTGCCCGAACATCAAATGCTCGCGAATTTCGTGAATGTCGTGCTGGTCGCGCAGCAGTTGGAAATACCACGAGCCATCCACGGTATCGCCGTACATCACGGAGCCGACGATGCGGTTGTCCTTGATGACGAGCTTCTTGTAGACGCCGCTGGCGGCATCGTGCAGCACGACTTGCTCGCTGTCCGTACCGCCAATGAAATCGCCGGCGGAAAAGAGATCGATCCCGGTGACTTTGAGTTTGGTCGAAGTGACCGACCCCGCGTAACGGCCGATCCCCATGTGCGCGAGATGGTTTGCGCAAACTTTGGCCATTTCGAAGAGCGGCGCGACGAGACCATAGGCGATTCCACGATGCGACACGCATTCGCCGACTGCATAGATGCGCGGATCGAAAGTCTGCATCGTGTCGTTCACCACGATTCCGCGATTGACGTGAATCCCCGCGGATTCGGCGAGTTCGGTGTTCGGACGAATCCCGACAGCCATCACAACCAAGTCGGCGACGAGCTGTCTACCGTCTTTGAATTTGACTCCGCGCACGCGGTGGTTGGCGTCGCCGAGAATCTCAGTCGTCTGCGTCTTCAAGAGGAACTGCAGGCCTTTTGCTTCAAGCGACTTCTGCAACATTCCGGCAGCGGTCGGATCGAGCTGACGCTCCATCAGCCAGTCCATCAGGTGCACAACGGTGACGTTCATTCCGCGCAGCTTCAATCCGTTGGCCGCTTCCAACCCGAGCAACCCGCCGCCGATGACGACAGCATGCTGGTACTTTGCCGAGGCTTCGATCATCGCGTTGGTGTCTTGAATATCGCGATAAGTCAGCACACCCTCCAACTTGACTCCGGGAATCGGCAGGATGAAAGGATTGGAGCCGGTTGCGAGCAGGAGACGGTCATAGTGAGCTTCACAACCGTCGGCGGTGCTGACGATCCGGCGCCTGCGGTCAATCTTCACGACCCTTTTGTTCAGGTGCAGCCGGATGTTGTTCTGCTCGTACCAGGCGACATCGTTCAGCATGATGTCGTTCAGGGTCATTTCTCCCGCGAGCACCGGCGAGAGCAGAATCCGGTTGTAATTCGGATGCGGCTCCGCGCCAAAAACGGTGATGTCGTACAGGTCGGGCGCGATTTTCAGAAGCTCGTCGAGCGTGCGCATTCCGGCCATGCCGTTGCCGACCATGACGAGGGAAGAACGACTAATAGCCACTCTTGCCTTTCGTTTCACGGAGCGGCTCACCGGGGGAAAAACCACTAATAATGGCTCGTGCCTCTGCTTCGGCGGGGCGGCTCACCGCCCCTGCTGCCGTTTGCAAGAACTTTTCTTCGGCGGTCACGGTTGGCTCCGCGCGGTTTCCGTCATCGCGACCCCGGACTTGATCCGGGGGTGGCGATCTCGGGTTGCTGTCAAGTACGAGGTTGCTTCGTCGCGCATCGCTCCTCGCAAAGACGCGAGTTTGACGACTTCGCCAATGACGACGATCGCGGGGCTTTCGATTCCCGCGCGCGCGGCCCAGTCGTGCAAAACGCTTAAGCGCGCGACTACTCTCTTCTCGTTCGGTAGGGTCGCATTTTGGATCACCGCGGCGGGAGTTTGCGGCGCTAACCCAGATTCGATGAGAGCCGCGGTGATTTGCTGCAAGCGCGCCAACCCCATGTAGATGACCAGCGTCGTTCCGCTCTGCGCGAGCGCTTGCCAATTCGGTTCTTCCCCGTTCCGGGTGTGGCCCGTGACAAACGTGACTCCGCGCGCGTGGTCGCGATGGGTGACGGGAATTCCCGCCGCAGCCGGCGCGGAAATTCCTGACGTGATCCCAGGGACGACTTCGACCGCGACTCCCGCTGCCCGCAACGCCTGCATCTCTTCGCCGCCGCGGCCGAACACGAAGGGATCGCCGCCTTTGACTCGCGCGACCGCTCGTCCGGCTTTGGCTTCGGCGATCATCAGCCGCTCGATGAATTCCTGCGGAGTCGCCTGGCATCCGCCGCGTTTGCCGACTTCAATCACACGGGACTCTTCACGCACGAAGTCGAGCACCTCGCGGCTGACCAGATCATCAAGCAGAATCACATCGGCAAGGCGCAAACAACGGACGGCTTTCAGCGTCAACAACTCAATAGCGCCGGGACCCGCGCCGATCAGATAGACCTTACCTGTCGCGGTTCGCATGGTTCTCGAATTGCAGGCGAGTCGCGTGCGCTACATGAAAGCGGTTCTCGAATTGCAGGCGAGCCGCCTGCGCTACATGAAAGCTTCGCATGGCCGTCACATCGCAAGGCGCGTGCCAATGCCCAAGCCTTGCCTGTTCAACGACTTAACCCTAGGCAGCCCGAGCGCAACGCCTGCCCGTGGTGCACGGCGTTCGTTTATGGTGCAGCGCGCAAATCCGCTACGCCGCCGCGCGCATTTGCTTCTGATAAAGAAACTTCATGACTGCGGCGCGAACATCGTGGTAGGGCTGGCATTGCATGAGCTTCAGTCGCGGCCGCCGTGGCAGTACCACGCTGAGAACCTCACCGATGGCCACAGCTTATCGGCGTGCAGGTCGGCGCGCCAGCCGAAGTCGCGGCTATTTCAACCGCCAAACTCACGCTTGGCTGCGCCCACATAGCGTGCACGTGGATTCGATTTGGTGCACTCGCCTGCAAACCGCATCCTCCTCCTATTTGAAAGCGGCTTGAAATGAATCGCTTTTCTCGCCAATAGATTATTGGCATGGCGATTGCTGCTTGGGTGGCGGAGCGTGCGTAGCATCCGTCGCGGATGCGCGTGTTTTGAACGCGGCGCAAACCAGCGTCTTGTCGCTCCGAGCAAAAAGCTTACGCGGTCTAACGAGGGACCGCAGTGGACAACGGCGTCCATGGTCGAGTCTTGCGACTTGACCATGGACTTTTTTTTGGCGCGGGCGTTTTGTGCCGGTGGACGCCGCAGCGCTGCGATGCGGTTTTTTAACGACAAAGGGGTAGCTTAATGGCGCAAGCAAAGGCGTTCGCATACCGGATGGGGGAGTTGGTGGGAGGGATCGCATTGCTACTCGTATTCCTCGCTCCTTTCGCCCACGCAGCGGAGCAGTTGGAGAAACCTGACCTCAAGTTCGGTTTCATCAAGCTGACCGACTGCGTCCCGCTCATCGTCGCCTACGAGAAGGGTTTCTTCGAGGACGAAGGGCTGTACGTCACCTTGGAAGCCCAGGCTAACTGGAAAACCTTGCTGGATCGCGTCATAGGCAGCGAATTGGATAGATCCTATCCAAGCCGAATTATGTGGGCGCTGATTACGCGGTCATCGCCAATAGCATGACCGGCACTTTCGAATACGAAAAGGGCGACAAGCGTCCGCTTCCCGATTTCAACGTGTTCTTCCGTCACTACGCGACTTATCCGTTCTATAGCGACGCCATCTGGTATCTGACTCAGATGCGCCGCTGGGGGCAGATTGCCGATTACCAGCCCGACGCGTGGTATCACGATGTCGCGAAGAAAGTTTACCGTCCTGACATTTACATGGCCGCGGCGAAAGAGCTGATCGCGGAAGGCAAGGCCAAGCCGGAGGACTTTCCGATGACGACCGACGGTTATCGCCCGCCGAGCAGCGAGTTCATTGACGGAATCACGTATGACGGCAAGAAGCCCAACGAGTATTTGAGCAAGTTCAAGATCGGACTCAAGGATAAGGACAAGGTGAAATAGATGCGCGTCACTCAGCACGACGATCGGCGAATTCGCGCTCTCAACCTCATTCCAGCGGAAGAAAGATAAACACGCTCACTACGACCGTAAACTTTCTCGATAAGACGGGCTTCGGCTGGTTTGTACCCGTCATCAAACTGGTTGCCGGCGACGACCCACGCGTGCAAGCGAAGGAGATCCTGCTGCAGATCGGCGTTCCAGTGCTGGCTTTCCTGCTTTTTCTGACACTGTGGAGCAGCCTCGCTTCCGGAGTGCAGACCAGCCTGGGTTCGATACCCGGGCCGCTTCAAGTCTGGGAACAAGCCCAGGGACTGCTGGAGGAGCATGGCAAAGAGCGCGAGAAAGCGGCCGCCTTCTACCAGCGACAGGAGGAGCGCAACGCCAAGCTGCTGGCCGAAAATCCGCAGGCGGAAGTCAGCATCCGCGCCTGGACAGGCAAACCGACCTACATAGACCAGATCGTGACCAGCCTTTATACGGTGTTCGCCGGGTTTGTGCTGGCGACGCTGATTGCGGTGCCATTGGGAATACTGTGCGGGTTGAGCCGGGTGATCCAGGCGGCGCTCAATCCGCTTATTCAGATTTTCAAGCCGGTGTCGCCGCTGGCCTGGTTGCCCATTGTGACGCTGGTGGTGAGCGCGGTCTACACGACCACCGGAACGCCGCTGTTTGAAAAATCGTTCATTAATTCGGCGATCACGGTCACGCTATGTTCGCTATGGCCGACGCTGATCAACACCGCCGTCGGCGTGGCTTCGATAGACAAGGACTTGATCAACGTAGCCAAAGCCCTGCGCCTCAACTGGTACACGAAAGTCATGAAAATCGTGGTGCCGTCATCGCTGCGGCTCATCTTCACCGGGCTGCGGCTGTCGCTCGGCGTGGGCTGGATGGTGTTGATCGCGGCCGAAATGCTGGCGCAGAACCCGGGCCTGGGCAAGTTCGTGTGGGACGAATTCCAGAACGGCAGCGCGCATTCCCTGGGACGCATCATGGTGGCGGTGTTCACCATCGGTTTGATCGGCTTTCTCCTCGACCGGATCATGCTCACGCTGCAGCAGTTGGTGAGCTTCGGCGACACCCACTGATCTTGAGGACCAACCATGAGCGCACAGCAATTGAAAACGCTCGATAATCCCGTTGTCATGCAGACCGCCCGCCCCACGCTGGTGGAGGTCGAGCGGCCGCACGCAACCACGGCCTATCTCGAGATCCAAAATCTCTCCAAGTCTTACGGCGCTGGCGCGCAGCGGACTTCGGTGCTCAAAAATATCAACCTGCAAATAGCGGAGAGGGAGTTCGTCGCCATCGTCGGATTTTCCGGCGCCGGCAAGACGACGCTGATTTCGCTCCTCGCCGGATTGATTGCGCCGGACGAGGGCGTGGTGTTGAAGAACGGGAAGCCGATCGAAGGTCCGGGACCGGACCGCGGTGTCGTGTTCCAGAGCTATTCGCTCATGCCGTGGATGACGGTGCACGGGAACGTGGCTTTAAGCGTGAATCAGGTCTTCAAGCACCGGCCCAGGATCGAGCGTGAAGCGCGCATCCAAAAATACGTGGAGATGGTGAATCTCGCTCCCGCGATCGAGAAGCGGCCGCTCGAGCTTTCCGGCGGCATGCGGCAGCGGGTGGCAGTCGCGCGGGCGCTCGCCGCCAATCCCGATATCCTGCTGCTCGACGAACCTTTAAGCGCGCTCGATGCGTTGACTCGCGCCAAACTCCAGGACGAAATCATTCGCATTTGGAGTCACGAGAAAAAGACCGTGATCCTCATCACCAACGATGTGGACGAGGGCATCATCATGGCGGACCGCATCATTCCGCTGACCCCCGGGCCGGACGCGACCCTCGGGCCGGAGTTTCCAGTGACTCTGCGCAGGCCCCGCGATCGCAAAGCGATCAATCACGACGAGGCGTTCAAGCGCATCCGCAGGCAAGTTACGGAATATCTGATGGACGTCGGCTTGCAGCGCGCCGCGCAGGATAAAGTGGTAGCGCTGCCTCGAGTTTTTCCGAATACCAGCCGCGAATACCAGGAAGCAAAAACGCCGGCGCCGGCGGCGCCTATGGCGGGCACGCATTCGGACCGGTACGTGGAATTCTCGAAAGTTTCGAAGATTTACCGGACCAAACGCGGGCCATCGTGCGTGGTCGAGGATTTCGACTTGAAGATCAAGAAAGGCGAGTTCGTTTCCATCATCGGCCATTCAGGCTGCGGGAAATCCACCGTCCTCACCATGATCGCCGGTTTAAACGAAATCAGCGAGGGTGTGATTCTGCTCGACAACCGGGAGATCGCTACCGCCGGTCCCGACCGCGGCATCGTGTTCCAGGCGCCGAGCCTGGTGCCCTGGCTCACCGCTTATCAGAACGTCGCCCTCGGCGTGGAGCAGGTCTATCCCCACGCCGACAAGAAGAAGCGCCACGACATCATCGAGCACTATCTGACGCGGGTCGGGCTCGCCGAGGCCATGGACAAGAAAGCTGTCGAGCTTTCCAATGGCATGAAGCAGCGGGTCGGAATCGCCCGCGCGTTCGCCTTGTCGCCCAAGCTGCTGCTGCTGGACGAGCCGTTCGGCATGCTGGATTCGCTCACGCGCTGGGAGCTGCAGGAAGTGCTGATGGAAGTCTGGAGCCGCACCAAAGTGACCGCGATGATCGTGACTCACGACGTGGACGAGGCTATCCTCGTCGCCGACCGGGTGATCATGATGACCAACGGCCCGCGTGCGCGGGTGGGCAAGATCATGCAAGTCAACCTGCCGCGTCCACGCAGCCGCAAAATGCTGCTCGACCACCCGGACTATTATGACTTGAGGGAAAACCTGCTCAGTTTCCTGGCCGATTGTGATCACGCATAGCCAGGCTAGTGTCGTGTGTCAAAAATAACTAGCATAATTCTTGCATGTCGTTCGGGGTATTCTCCAATGGAGGAATCCCGAATGAGAACCGGACGACCGAAGAACGAATTGGTGTTGAGCGGCGCAGAGC